>VBKO01000078.1 GCA_005888115.1 Deltaproteobacteria bacterium | reverse complement strand
GCGCTCGCTGCTGTTCGTCTTCGTGACCGCCGAGGAGCAGGGCCTGCTCGGCTCGAAGTGGTTCGCGCAGCACCCGGTGGTGCCTGCCGGCCGCATCGCCGCCAACATCAACGCGGACAGCGTCAACAAGTGGGGGCGGACCACCGACGTGGCGATGCTCGGCCTCGGGAAGTCGTCGCTCGACGCCGTCGTCCGCGAGGTCGCCGCCGAGCAGGGCCGGTCGGTGCACGGCGACCCGTTCCCCGACCGGGGCGCGTTCTACCGCTCCGACCAGTTCGAGCTGGCGCGCGTCGGTGTGCCGGTCGTGTACGCCCGAGGAGGGCCGAACTTCGTCGGGCGGCCGCCGGGATGGGGACAGCAGATGCACGAGGAGTACGAGAGGCGCGACTACCACCAGGTGAGCGACGAGTATCACGGCGACTGGGACCTCTCCGGCGCGGTCCAGGACGCGCAGCTCGATCTCGTCGTCGGTCTGCGGGTCGCGAATGCGCCGGGGATGCCGCAGTGGACGCCCGGAGACGAGTTCGAGAAGGCGCGCAAGACAGCGGCGCGCTGAGCGGCTTTACGGCTCTTCGGGCGCGCGGCCGGGGACGTCCGCCTGGATGAAGACGCGCAGGAGGTCCCCATCGACCTCGCCGCGCTTCGCCTCGTCGCCCAGGATGTCGTACGCCTTCTCCTTCGGCACCGCGCGCTTGTAGGGGCGGTCGGAGGCGGTCAGCGCGTCGTAGATGTCGCTGATGGTCATCATCCGCGTCGGCAGCGAGATCTGCGGCTCCTTCAGGCTGCGCGGATACCCGCCGCCGGTCAGCTTCTCGTGATGGCCGTAGGCGATGTCCGGGACCCGCTTGAGCGTGCGCGTCCAGGGGATCTGCTGCAAGAAGCGGAAGGTGTGCGTGACGTGCGATTCGATCTCGCGCCTCTCCGTCTCCGTCAACGAGCCCTTGCGGATGGAGAGCTTCACCACCTCGTCCTCGCGCAAGAACGGACGCATCTCGCGCGAGATCGGGCTCTCATAGGTGAGGCGCGCGATGTCGCCCAGCCGATCGAAGGTGCCCTCCGGCAGGATGGTGGGGCGGTTGCAGGAGAGGACGAACTCGAACATTCCGGTCAGCTCGCGCCGGCGGGCATCGAGCTGCCCGTCGATCTCCGCCATCAGCGCCTTGGCCTTCTTGGGCTTCTCCAGGAGCACCTGCACCTTGCGGCGCTCGGCATTCAGCTCTTCCTGCGCGAGCAGCGTCTCGAACCGGCCGCGCAAGATCTCCAGCTCGTCGGGTTCCAGCTTGTTCGCCTTGACCAGCACGTTCTCGCGGACGCCGACCTTGCCGAAGTCGTGTAGCAGCGCCGCGTAGCGCAGCTCCTGCCGCTCGTCGTTGGAAAGCTGCGCGCCGCGCCACTTCCCCGCCGCGCTCTCCGCGCGGGGGAGGGCGTCGGCCAGACCGACCGAGAGCCGCGCGACGCGTCCGGAGTGGCCGGCGGTGGTCGGATCGCGCGACTCGATCGCCACCACGCTGGCGCGGACGAAGCCTTCGAACAGCTGCTCGATCTCCTGGTGCAGGAGGACGTTGTTGATGGCCGCCGCCGCCTGCCCGCCCAGGGCCGAGAGCAGCTCTTCGTCCTCGTCGGTGAACGGGCCCTCGCCACGCTTGTTGAGCGCCTGCAAGACGCCCACCACCTCGCCTTCCAGCGAGCGCATCGGGACGCAGAGGATGCTCTTGGTGCGGTAGCCGGTCTCCTTGTCGACGCCGGCGTTGAAGCGCGGATCCGCGTACGCCTCGGGGATGTTCACCGGAACGTTGGTCTGCGCCACCGTTCCGGCGATTCCTTTTCCCATCGGGAACCGGATCTCGCGGGTGCCGACCCCCTGCGCGACTTTGCTCCACAGCTCGTTGCGCGCGCGGTCGACGAGAAAGAGCGAGCAGCGATCCGCTTCCACGACGCGGGACGCGGCCAGGACGATCAGCTTGAGCAGGCGATCCAGATCGCGCTCGGCGACCAGGGCCTTCGCGACATCGAGGATGCCGCCGAGCTTCCGCACCCTTTCTTGAAGCCCGTCCACGGCGGGCACTCTACCATCCGCTCGCTCGCACGCGAGAAGCCCACACCACCTCCGCTGCGCCCACCTGCACGCCGATTCGTCCTCACTCGGAGTGCATGCGTCTACACACCCAGGACGCGGCGGGCCTCGTCGAACCGCTCCGGGGGCGCATAGAGCCGGGCGAGGTTGGCCGCCTCGGCGTAGCGTTCGTACAGCGGCGTGTACTCGGCGATGGGAACCTCGCCGCGCGGCGACCGCACGTACAGGGTCGCTTCCCTGCCGTAGGTGGAGAGGATGCCGCGGGACAAGGTGGTGAAGGAGTCGATGCCCGCCTCCTCCAGCCGGGCGTGCTGCTCCTCGAGCTGCGCGGTGGCGTCGCCGTCGAGCGAAGGGCCCAGCTCGACGAGCAGTCGGTACCCGTTCCTGCGCACGATCCGCCGCGCCCAGGGATTTTTCGATGCGCGCAGCGCCGCGAGGAGCGTGACGTCGTCGTGCTGCAGGTACTCGTCGACGTCGGCAGGCAGCTGGTACTCGCCGCTGCTCGTGTCGCAATAGCGCTGCAGCAGCACCTCGTATCCGACCGATGCGTAGTGGAAGTAGACCGAGAGGAACATGTGGTAGCGCGAGAGCAGGAAATCCTCGAAGGCGAACACCGCGCGGTGCTGCAGCGCCAGGTGCACGCGGCCGTCGCGCTCCACCGCTTCCAGGTTCTGCACCAGCCAGTCGAGGTCGAACTTCCCGTAGTTCACTCCGGTGAAGAAGGAATCGCGCTGCAGGTAGTCCATCCGGTCGGCGTCCAGCTCGCCGCTGACGATCTGCCGCAGGATGGGCAACAGATCGCGCGCGCCGCTGCGAAATGGATTGCCGCCCGGAGGGGGGCGGCCGCAGAGCAACGAGGCGACGTGGGACGGCTCGACGCCGCGCTGCTGCAGCTCCGCGGCGAGCCCTGAATCCAGCACCAGCTTGAGCGTGTAGTCCTCGTGGTCGGCCTGCCTTCCCGGCGCGCGGCGGCGATCGGACTGCGCCCACTCCGGGACGCGCAGCTCGGCGGCCTTCGGCATGATGCGCTCGGTGGCGTGCGAGAGCGGCGCGTGGCCGAGGTCGTGGAAGAGCACCGACAGCCGCAGCGTTTGCCGGAACCGCTCGCGGTCGGCGCTCGCCAGCTCGAGCTTCGGCGCGAGCGCGTCGAAGACGCGTGTCGCCACCGCCATCGCCCCCAGACCGTGCGCATACCGGGTGTGCGTCGCGCCGGGGAACGCGAGGTCTGCGAAGCCGAGCTGCTTCACGTTGCGCAGCCGCTGGTACTGCGGGCTGTCCACCAGCGCCCGCTCGTCCGCCGTGATCTCGATGGCGCCGTGGATGGGATCGCGAATGTGCATCGGGCGGCAATCCATCTGACCAGCCGCCGCCGACAGGACGGCGCTGTGCTTTCGAAGCGCGGACATTATGGCATGCACTCCGGGTACACTGCGCGCATGCCCGCTCCTCGGAATGCACCAGGCGCCTTGCGCGGCGCACTGCTCTGCGCGCTTGCCGCGCTGGCCTGCGCGTCGGCGCCGGGGCGCCCAGCCCCGTCAGCGGACCTGGTGCTGCGCGGGGGGCCCGTGTTCGTCGCGGCGGGGAAGCGGTCGACCGCCGTGGCGATCCGCGGTGACCGCATCGCCGCGCTGGGCGAGGAGGCCGAGCGGATGGTCGGCGCCTCCACCCGCGTCGTCGATCTGCGCGGCCGTCTGGTCACGCCCGGCATCAACGACGCGCATTGCCACCTGGGCGCCGGCGGCCTCTCGATGCTGGAGGTGGACCTGCGCGGCGCCTCGTCGCTGCGCGAGATCGAGTCGCGGGTGCGGGCCGCCGCGGACAAGGCCGCGCCGGGAGAATGGATCACCGGGCGCGGTTGGGACCAGACGCGGCTGCGTTCCTCCGAGCTGGGGCCCGGCGGCTGGCCGACCAGCGAGACGCTGGACCGCGCATCGCCGCGCCACCCGGTCTACCTGCGCAGGGTGGACGGTCACACCGGATGGGCCAGCTCGCGCGCTCTGCAGCTCGCGGGGATCAACGTGCGCACCCCGGACCCGCCGGGCGGCGAGATCGTCCGGGATGCGCGCGGAGCGCCCACCGGCATCCTCAAGGAGAACGCGCAGGACCTGGTCGCGGGAGCGCTGCCGCCGCCCGGCGCGGACAAGCTGCGGCGGGGCATCCTCGCCGCGCTCGATCTGGCCGCCCGCACCGGCGTCACCAGCGTGCAGAGCGAAGTCACCCCGGCGGAGCTCGACATCTACCGCGGCCTGCGCGCCGAAGGCCGCCTCACGGTACGCATCTACGGCTGGCTGCCGCTCACGATGGAAGTGGTGCGCGCGCTGGAGCAGCGCGGCGAGCGCGCGGCTTCCGGCGACGCGTGGGTGCGAACCGGGCTGGTCAAGGGATACGCCGACGGCACTCTCGGTTCGCGCACCGCTTTGATGCTGGAGCCGTATTCCGACAACCCGTCGACGCGCGGCATCCAACGCATGGCCGGTCCCGAGATGGATGCGCTCGTCCTCGCCGCCGACCGCGCCGGGCTGCAGGTGGCGGTGCACGCCATCGGCGACGCTGCCAACCGCGAGGTACTGGACGCGATCGAGCGGGCGGCGGCCGCCACCGGGCGGCGAGGCGCGCGCCACCGCATCGAGCATGCGCAGGTGCTCGATGCCGCGGACATCCCGCGCTTCGCGCGGCTGGGCGCAATCGCCAGCATGCAGCCGACGCACGCCACCAGCGACATGCGCTGGGCGGAGGACCGGATCGGGCACGCCCGCGCCGAGGAAGGAGCGTATGCGTGGCGCAAGCTGCTCGACGCGGGCGCCCGGGTCGCGTTCGGGACCGATTTCGCCGTCGAGCCGCTCGACCCGGTGGAAGGCTTGTATAGCGCCGTCACCCGGCAGAGCCGCGAGAAGCCCGGCACGCCGCCCGGAGGTTGGTTGCCCTCGCAGCGCCTGTCGATGGAGGAAGCCCTCTCCCTGTACACCGCATCGAGCGCATACGCCGAGTTCCAGGAACAGGTGAAAGGAACGCTCGAGCCCGGCAAGCTCGCCGACCTGGTGGTGTGGGAGCGCGACCTGCTCGCCCTCCCACCGGAGCAGATCCTGCAGGCGAAGCCCGCGCTGACGGTGGTCGGGGGTGCTGTCGTGTACCAGCAGCCCTGACCTTGCACGGGCGGGCACGTGTTTGCGACGATGTCCGGATGCAGACACCCGGCTCTCCCCTTCCCGCTCCAGCGCTCGAGACCAGGTCCGGATTCAGCGTGGGCACCGTCCTCGAGCGCGGCGTCAGCGTGTGGTTCTCGAATCTGCCCCTCTTCCTGGGGATCAGCCTCCTCTGCAACCTGCCGCTCTTGCTCTTCTTCTGGTGGGCTCGCGGTCAGGCGCCGGAACCGATTACGATCGTCTGGACCACGTTGCTGGCGATCTTCCTCCAGTCGATCATCACCACCATCGTCAGCGGCGCAGTCATCCGCGGCGTATTCGAGCAGCTGCGCGGCTCACGGGCGAGCTTCGGCGACTCGATCGGCGTGGCGGTGCGAGCATTCTGGCGCATGCTCGGGACCAGCTTCGAGGTGGGCTTCATCGTGATGCTGTTCTCGTTGCTCCTCGTCGTCCCCGGGATCATGAAGATGTGCAGCTACTTCGTCGCCGTGCCCGCCACGGTGGTGGAAGGGACCGGGATGTCGGAGTCCCTGGCCCGAAGCAAGAAGCTGACCGAGGGTTATCGCTGGCACGTCTTCGCGGTCTTGCTCGTCATGTGGCTCGTGGCCTTCGCGCTCGGGGGCGTGCTCGGCGTGGCGGCGCGGGGGACTCCCGAGACGGTGTCGCTCGTGCTGACGAACATCCTGCCCAGTGCCATCGCGGGCTCCTTGACCGCGGTGTTCTACGGGGTCGCCTACTACCAGCTGCGCGTCGCCAA
>VBKO01000079.1 GCA_005888115.1 Deltaproteobacteria bacterium | reverse complement strand
CGACCCTGATGCGCACGTCGAGGTGGCCCGGCTGAAGGACGCCGAGCTGGTGTTCGTCGGCTACGGCATCGTCGCGCCCGAGTATGGATGGGACGACTACAAGGACGCCGATCTGCGCGGGAAGATCGCCGTGATCTTGAACTTCAACCCGCCCTTCGCGGGCGAGGGCGTGCGTCTGTGGTACGGCCGGTGGGACTACAAGTACCTGACCGCGGCGGCGCACGGCGCGGCCGGGGCGCTGGTCATCCACACGACG
>VBKO01000077.1 GCA_005888115.1 Deltaproteobacteria bacterium | reverse complement strand
CGCAGCACCGCCTCGAGCGTCTGCAGCTCGTAGATGCCATACACGTCGAGCTGCTCGTCCGTGAACGCGTGCGCGGACGGCCTGGGCATCGCACGCTCGGCGACCATGTGCGCCCCGAGGTCGTCGAGCAGCAGGGCGCGCGGGGCGAGGACCACGAGGGTGCCGCCAACCAGATCGCCCGGGCGAAGCCGGTCCGCGTTGAACAGCGGCAGCAGGGCGAGCGCGACGGCCCACAACGCCGCCAGCTCGGCCGCCCACGCCGGCGCGCCCGGCCAGACCATCTGCGGCGCCACGACCAACGAGAGCGGCAGGAAGAACTCCACGTCGCGGAGCAAGTTGCGCGCGATCACCGCCTGCGGCGTGAGGGGACCGCCGGCGGCGTCGATCACGCGGATGCCGAGGAGCCGCTTCCCCGGCGTCTGGCCCTGCCAGCGGATCTCGAACCACATGAAATAGAAGCTGCGCAGGAGG
>VBKO01000076.1 GCA_005888115.1 Deltaproteobacteria bacterium | reverse complement strand
CCCTTATGCTCGGGGTAACATGTGTGCGGTGTTCGTTCGCGAGAAGGAGCGATTGTGCTTGTTCCCGCATTTGGCGCATTTGTCGCGGCAGTCATTGGATCGGTGACCGCCTTGATCATCTGGAGCCTCCCGGCGCTTCGGCGGATCGCCGCCTCGTCCTGGCTCATGGCGTTCGTCGCGGCGGCGATTGCGATGCTTACTCCTCGTGAGCGGGCTCATCGGTTGGCGATTCGAGTTTCGATGGTTTCCTCTATTCTGGATCGCGGGGCTGCTTTCCTCAGTCGTGACAGCCGCCATCGTTCTGGTGCGGCTCGTTTTCCTATGGCGACGCTTCAAGGCTCGATAGCCTTTGCTAGAAGAGCGAGTAGAGCTGGGCCAGCGGCAGCCGCGCCGCGGGCTCGCAGCGGAGCAGCTCGCCGTCGGCGCGCACCTCGTACGTCTCCGGATCCACCGAGATGGCCGGCAGCGCGTCGTTCAGCTTCATGTCGCGTTTCCCGAGCTTCCGGCATCCGCGCACCGCGGCGATCCGCTTGCGCAAGCCCAGCGCTTTAACGGTGCCCTCCGCGACGGCGCGCTGCGAGACGAACGCGACGCCCGTCGCGCCGGTGGCGCGCCCCATCGCGCCGAACATCGGCCGCATGTAGTTCGGTTGCGGCGTCGGGATCGACGCCCCCGGATCGCCCATCTGCGACCAGGCGATGAACCCACCCTTGATCACCAGCTCGGGGCGTGCGCCGAAGAGCGCGGGTCGCCAGAGCACCAGGTCGGCGAGCTTGCCGACCTCGACGGAGCCGATCTCGTGCGCCATGCCGTGCGAGAGCGCCGGATTGATCGTGTACTTCGCCACGTATCGCCGGATGCGCAGGTTGTCGTTGTCGCCGTTCTCCTCGCGCAGGCGCCCGCGCTGCTCCCGCATCTTGTGCGCCGTCTGCCAGGTGCGCGCGATCACCTCGCCCACGCGGCCCATCGCCTGGCTGTCGCTCGAGAGCATGCTGATGGCGCCCAGGTCGTGGAGGATGTCCTCCGCGGCGATGGTCTCGCCGCGGATGCGGCTCTCGGCGAAGGAGACGTCCTCCGGGATCTCGCGGTCGAGGTGGTGGCACACCATCAGCATGTCGAGGTGTTCGTCGAGCGTGTTCACGGTGAAGGGGCGCGTCGGATTGGTCGAGCTGGGCAGCACGTTGGGCTCGCCGCAGACGCGGATGATGTCGGGCGCGTGCCCGCCGCCTGCGCCCTCCGAGTGATACGTGTGGATGGTGCGTCCCTTGAAGGCGGCGATCGAGTCGTCGACGTAGCCCGATTCGTTCAGGGTGTCGGTGTGGATGGTCACCTGCACGTCCTCGCCTTCGGCGACTCCCAGGCAGCAGTCGATCGCGGCAGGCGTGGTGCCCCAGTCCTCGTGGAGCTTGAGCCCGACCGCGCCGCCGCGGATCTGCTCCAGCAGCCCCTGCGGCATCGAGGTGTTCCCCTTGCCGGTGAACCCGATGTTGAGCGGCAGATCGTCCGTGGCCTGGAGCATGCGCGCGATGTTCCAGGAGCCCGGCGTGCAGGTAGTGGCTTTCGTCCCGGTCGCCGGACCGGTGCCGCCGCCGACCCAGGTGGTGATACCGCTCGCCACGGCCTCGAACGCCTGCTGCGGCGAGATGAAATGGATGTGCGTGTCTACGCCGCCCGCCGTCACGATCAAGCCCTCCGCCGCGATCGCCTCGGTCGTCACGCCCACCGTCATGCCGGGTGTCACGCCCGCCATCACGTCGGGATTGCCGGCCTTCCCGATCCCGGCGATGCGCCCGTCCTTGATCCCGATGTCCGCCTTGACGATGCCGGTCCAGTCGACGATGAGCGCGTTGGTGATGACGCAGTCGAGCGCCTCCGCCTCGCTCGCGCCCGCCTTCTGCCCCATGCCGTCGCGCAGCACCTTGCCCCCGCCGAACTTGCACTCGTCGCCGTACACGGTGTGGTCGCGCTCCACCTCCGCGATCAAGTCCGTGTCGCCGAGCCGGACCCGGTCACCCCGCGTCGGGCCGAACAGGTCGGCGTAGTGCCGCCGCTGGATGGGCCGGCTCATGGCTTCTCCTCCACGTGCGCGAACCCGCGCGAGACCGCCGCCGCGAGCGCGCGCGACCTCCTCGCGGGCTCCACCGGCCCGTCGGCGATCGCGTTCCCGCCGCGCGCGACCTTCGCTCCGGCCAGCGCGACGAGCTGCACGGTCTTGCGCTCGCCCGGCTCGAAGCGCACCGCATTGCCGGCCGGGATGTCGAGGCGCATGCCGTACGCCTTGCCGCGATCGAACGAGAGGGCGCGGTTGGTCTCGAAGAAGTGGTAGTGGCTGCCGACCTGGATGGGCCGGTCCCCGAGGTTGGTCACCGCGAGGGCGACCGATTCGCGCCCCTGGTTGAGCACGATCTCGCCGGGCTGGGCGATTACCTCGCCGGGCGGACGCCCCCCGGCGGGCCGCGCAAACTTGGCGCGGTCGGGCACCGGCAGGAAGCTGCCGTGCAGGGCGAGCGTCAGGTCCCCGTGCTCCAGCACGACCGGGTGGTGCACGGTGACGAGCTTCGTCCCGTCGGCGAACGTGCCCTCGACTTGCACCTCGGCGATCATCTCCGGGACGCCGTCCATCACCTCGGCGCGCCCGAGCAGGCGGCGGCCCAGGTCCATCAGCTCCGCGACGCTCCGGCCGTCGCGGATGAACTCGAGAAGCTGCGCCGCGATGAGCCCCACCGCCTCGGGGTGGTTCAGGCGCACCCCACGCGCCAGGCGCTTCTGGGCGAGGAAGCCCACGCCATGGAGCAGCAGCTTGTCGATCTCGCGAGGAATCAGGTGCATGGATGGCCTCGGGTCAGCATGGGTCAGGGCCTTCGCGCCCAGGGATCGTCGCCGAGCAGGTCGGGAACGAACCGGAGGTGCTCGCGCACGGCGCGCAGGGCGTCTTCCAGCGAGACGGCCGCGATGCGGATGACGAGCGCGCCGTCGCCCACCTCGTTCGCCTGCTCGACGAGTCCGGCGCGCGCCGGCAGGGGCGCCGCCTGGATCCGCCGCGCGAGCGCCGCCCGCTCGGCGCGCAGGGCGTCGCCCGCGAGCAGAACGGTGCAGAGCGCATCGAAGCGGCCGAGGCGCTCCGCAAGCGGGCCGTGGTCCGGATCGAGGAGCAGGCGTTCCCGCACCAGCAGCCGGTCGCCGCTGCGCACCGACAGCTCGCCTCCATACCGGCGGAACGCCCAGCGCTCGCCGCGCGCGCTGCGACCCGCTGCGAGCACGTCCACCGCGACGGCCGCCGCGCCCGGCGCGAGCCGCAATTCCGTCTTCTGTTCGTACGAAGCGCCGGCGAAACAGACCGTCGCGTCCGGCAGCAAGGCGAACAAACCTCCCTCTTCGACGTCCACGACCAGCTCGCTGCGGCAGCCCGCGGGCGATCGGTAGACGCGATTCTCTCCCTGCGAGAGGAGCGCTGCCGCGGCGCCGGCTCCCACCCTTACCCGAAGCCGGATCGCGTCGCCGTCGACCAGGCCTCCGCCCAGCGTGCTCGTGTACGCCCACGCGGCGCGTCCGTGGTTGCGTGGCATCAGGACGCGCAGCGGGCTGGTCGCGAACGCCGAGTCGATCACGGTGCTTGCTCCCACCCGGCGGAACGAGAGCCGGGCCTCGGAGCCTCGCTCCGTATCCTCCGAGCGGCGTTGCTCCGCGAACAACCTCACCCGAGCCCTCCCGATTCACACCGCCAGGTAGTGCCGCACCTCTTCGGTGTTCAGCTTGGCGACCTCGCCGCGGTCGACCACCTGCCCGCGCGACAAGATCGCATAATGCTGGGCAAGCGACTTGGCGAAGTCGACGTACTGCTCGACCAGCAGGATGGTCATCCCGCGCTCGAGCAAGACGCGCAATACCCGCTCGATGTCCTTCACGATCGACGGCTGGATTCCTTCGGTCGGCTCGTCGAGCAGCAGCAGCCTGGGCCGGGCCACCAGCGCGCGGGCGATGGCGAGCTGCTGCTGCTGGCCGCCGGAGAGATCCCCGCCCCGCCGCTTCTGCATCGTGCGCAGCGCCGGGAACAGCGCTTCCAGCTCGTCGCGCGGCGCGATCGAACGGCCGCGCCCCGCGGCGGCCTCCCCGACGGCCAGGTTCTCGGCCACGGTGAGCCGCGGGAAGATCTCACGGCCTTGCGGCACGTACCCGATGCCGAGCCGCGCCCGCTGGTAGGCGGTGAGGTGCGCAATGTCCTTGCCGTCGAACGCGATCCGCCCCGAGCGCACCGGCAACAGACCCATCAGGCAGCGCAGCAGGGTGGTCTTCCCCACCCCGTTGCGACCCAGGAGGGCGGTACAGGTCCCTGCAGGCACGGTCAGATCGATGCCCCGGAGCGTGTGGCTCCCTCCGTAGAACTGATTGAGCCCCCGAAGTTCGAGCATCATCGTCCCAGGTAGACCTCGACCACGCGTGGATCCTCGCGGACGCGGTCCATCGTGCCCTCCGCCAGCACTTTCCCTTCGTGCAGCACCGTGACGGTGCGCGCGATGCTGGCCACGAAGTGCATGTCGTGCTCGACCACCACCAGCGAGTGCTTGCCGGCGAGCGACTGGAACAGCTCGCCCGTGCGCGCGGTCTCCTCGTCGGTCATCCCGGCCACGGGCTCGTCGAGCAGGAGGAGCTTCGGCTCCTGCATCAGTAGAATCCCGATCTCCAGCCACTGCTTCTGCCCGTGCGAGAGCAGGTCGGCGGTACGGTGCGCCTGCATGCGCAGCCCGATCACGTCGAGCGTCTGGTCCATCCGCTGGGCTTGCGCCTGCGTCAGCTTCGCGCCGAGCGTGCGGAAGACGCTCTTGTCCGTCTTCAGCGCCAGCTCGAGGTTCTCCAGGACACTGTGGTTGCGGAACACCGTCGGCTTCTGGAACTTCCGCCCGATGCCCAGCTCGGCGATGTCCGTCTCGGAGAGACGGGTGAGGTCGTTCGCTTCGCCGAAGAATGCCTCGCCCGTGTCCGGCCGCGTCTTCCCGGTGATCACGTCCATCATCGTCGTCTTGCCCGCGCCGTTGGGCCCGATGATGCAGCGCAATTCGCCAGGCTCGATGATCAACGATAGCCCGGCGAGCGCCTTGAAGCCGTCGAAGCTGACCGTCACACCGTCCAGGTACAGGACCGGTCCCTGCGGCGTGTCGAGCCTCACGGCTTGCGACCTCGCGCGAGCAGGAGCAGGCCCACCACGCCGCGGGGCATGTAGCGCGTGACCAGGATGAACATCAGCCCCAGCACGTACAGCCACAGATCGGGGAAGCTCACGGTGAGCCAGCTCTTCGCGCCGTTCACCAGCGCGGCCCCCACGACGGGCCCGATGAGCGATGCGCGACCGCCGACCGCGACCCAGATGGCGATCTCGACCGAGTTCGCCGGCGACATCTCGCTCGGGTTGATGATGCCCACTTGCGGAACGTAGAGCGCGCCGGCGATCCCGCACATGACGGCGGAGAGCGTCCAGACGAACAGCTTGTAGCCGACCGGGTCGTAGCCGCAGAAGCGTAGCCGGCTTTCCTCGTCGCGGATCGCCGTGAGCACGCGTCCGAACTTGGAGAGCACCAGCGATCGGCAGAGCGCGAGCGCGCCCAGGAGCGCGGTCGCGCTGAGCACGTACAGCGCCACCTTGGTGCGCGGACTGGCGAGAGGGAATCCGAGGATGCGCTTGAAGTCGGTGAATCCGTTGTTGCCCCCGAAGCCGGTGTTGTTGCGGAAGAAGAGGAGCATGAACGCGAAGGTCAGCGCCTGGGTGATGATGGAGAAGTAGACGCCGCGGATGCGGGAGCGGAAGGCGAACCAGCCGAAGACCAGCGCGAGCAGGCCCGGAGCCAGGATGACGAACAGGCAGGCCTGCAGGAAGCGCTGCGATCCGAACCAGTACCAGGGCAGCTCCTTCCAGTCGAGGAACACCATGAAGTCCGGCAGGTCGCTCTGGTACACGCCTTCCCTGCCGATGGAGCGCATCAGGTACATGCCCATCGCGTAGCCGCCGAGCGCGAAGAAGAGCCCGTGCCCGAGGCTCAGGATCCCCGCGTAGCCCCAGATGAGATCCACCGCCAGGGCCACGATCGCATAGCAGAGGATCTTCCCCACCAGCGACACCGTGTAGTCGGACACGTGGAACGCGCTGCCGGCGGGCACGGCCAGGTTCAGCACGGGGACGACGATCACCAGGAAGGCGTAAGCGAAGGCGACGGCAGCGATCGCTCGGCGCGACTGCAGCGGACGTGGCGGAGCGAGCACGCCCGTCACGCCTCCTCCGCCGCGCGGCCTCTGGGCGCGAACAGCCCCTGCGGGCGGCGCTGGATGAAGAGGATGATGAACGCGAGCACGGCGATCTTCGCCAGCACCGCTCCGGCGAAGGGCTCGAGCAGCTTGTTCACCTGGCCCAGCCCGATGGCGGCGAGCACGGTGCCGGCCAGCTGGCCCACTCCGCCGAGCACCACCACCATGAACGAATCGACGATGAAGCCCTGGCCCAGCTCGGGCCCCACGTTGCCGATCTGCGACAGCGCGCACCCGCCCAGGCCGGCGATGCCGGCACCGAGCGCGAAGGTGAGCATGTCCACCCAAGGAGTCGCGACGCCGAGCCCGGCCGCCATGCCCCGGTTCTGCATCACGGCGCGCACCAGCAGGCCGAGCCGCGTGCGCTCGAGGAGCAGCCAGACCACGAGCACCACCAACATCGCGAAGGCGATGATGGCGATGCGGTTGTAGGGCAGCACCAGCCCGGACATGATCGTCACGCCGCCGGACATCCACGACGGGTTTGCCACCTCCACGTTCTGCGCGCCGAAGGCGCTGCGCACCGCCTGGATGAGCAGCAGGCTCGCGCCCCAGGTGGCGAGCAGGGTCTCCAGCGGGCGTCCGTAGAGCGCGCGCACGACCGTCACCTCCAGCACGAGCCCGACCAGCCCGGCGGCGAGGAACGCGGCTGGGGCCGCGGCGGCGATGTACCAGTCGAAGGCGCCGGGCAGGTGCGCCCGGAAGAACGACTGGACGAGGTACGTCGCGTACGCGCCGATCATGAGAAGCTCGCCGTGGGCCATGTTGATGACGCCCATCAACCCGAAGGTGATGGCGAGTCCCAGGGCGGCGAGAAGGAGCACGCTCCCCAGGCTCAATCCCCCGAACACCCAGCCGACCATCTCCGCGAGCCGGAGCGATCCGTCGATGTCGTTCACGGCGCGGTGGATGGCTTCGCGCACCGCCGGGTCAGGCTCCGCGCCCGGGTCTCCCACCGCGCCGCCGAGCCGCTCGAGCAGGAGCCGCTTGCTGCGCGTACTGGGCGCGTGACGGAGCGCGTCCACCGCGGCGAGGCGCTTGTCGCGGTCGCTGCTGCCGAGCAGCAGCGCGCCCTGGATGGACCGGACCGCGTCGCGCACCTGGGCGTCCTTTTCCTGGGACAGCACGCGATCGAGCACCGGCAGAAGGTCCTCGTCGGCGCTTTCCTGGAGCGTCCGCGCGGCGCGCAGCCGGTCGGTGGCGGCAGGCGCAAACAGCCCGAGCGCCGCGATCGCGCGCTCGAGCGTGCGGCGCAGGCGGTTGTTGATGGAGACTTTCTCCTCGTCGCCCGGCGGGACGCGGACAGGTTGTCGGGTGAGCGGATCGCGCCATGCGCCGTCCTCCTCGACGACGGTGCGCCCGGCGGCGATCGCCAGCCGTCCTTCGAGCAGGGCGCGGAGGACCGGCAGAGACGCCACGTCGGCGGAGGCGACCGCCTCCTGCACGGCGGTGAGCCTGGCGGACGCGTTGCCGGAGGCGAGCTTCTCCAGGGCCGCGGCGTCGAGCGCGGAAGCGCCACGCGCGGAGAGACACGCGGCCGCTGCAGCGACGAGCGCCAGGGATCCGGCCTGTGGCGCGGAGCGCATGTCGATCTCCTGCAGCGGTCCTTTAACATCACCGGGCTTCCGGCCGCCAGTGGCACCAAGGGCACGATTTTGTCGCTCGGTAACGAAAATCATACCAAATTGTCGAATCCGGCCGGCCACTGTTTCCTGGTCCACACGCCCT
>VBKO01000075.1 GCA_005888115.1 Deltaproteobacteria bacterium | reverse complement strand
CGCCCGGCCGGTCTGGCTCCGATCTTGCTCCACCTCGCCGCAGTCCGTGCACGCCCACCGTCCACAGGCACTTCACCGTCCGCGACTGGATAGACAATGAAGATCCGCGAAGCACTGACCCGCGCCACCTTGGCCCTCTGCTGCGCTTTGCTGAGCGCGGCCGCGCCGCTCCGGGCGGCCGAGCCGATCAAGGTCGGCATCCTGCACTCGCTCTCGGGGACGATGGCCATCAGCGAGACCTCGCTCAAGGACGTCGCGCTCATGACCATCGAGGAGATC
>VBKO01000547.1 GCA_005888115.1 Deltaproteobacteria bacterium | reverse complement strand
GGGTTGAAGAGGTGATGACCCGCGACCTGATCACCTGCCGCGAGGGCATCTCGCAGGACGAGGCCAAGGAGCTGCTGCACAAGAACCGGATCGAGAAGCTTCTGGTGGTCGACGAGAAATTCGAGCTGAAGGGCCTCATCACCATCAAGGACATCGAGAAGACCCGGGCGCACCCCAACGCGGCCAAGGACGAGCACGGGCGCCTGCTGGTGGGCGCCGCCGTGGGAGTCGCCCCCGACCGGGACGAGCGCGTGCACGCCCTGCTGCGCGCCGGCGCCGACGTAATCGCGGTGGATACCGCGCACGGACATTCCAAGGGCGTGATCGAATCGGTGCGCGCTCTCAAGGGCAACTTCCGCGACATCGAGCTGGTCGCCGGCAACGTGGCGACGGGCGAGGCCGCAGCGGCGCTCTGCGAGGCAGGCGTCGACGCGGTCAAGGTCGGCATCGGCCCGGGCAGCATCTGCACCACGCGCGTCGTCGCCGGCGTCGGCGTTCCGCAGATCAG
Organism: Deltaproteobacteria bacterium; assembly: GCA_005888115.1. Lineage (GTDB taxonomy): Bacteria > Myxococcota > Myxococcia > Myxococcales > 40CM-4-68-19 > VBKO01. The sequence goes on along the minus strand of VBKO01000547.1, from coordinate 2,437 downwards.
CGCCATCGACAACTGCGTGCGCGCGGCGTCGCGGTTCGGCGTCCCGTGCATCTCGGATGGCGGCATCAAGTACTCGGGCGACATCGTGAAGGCGATCGCCACGGGCGCGCACAGCGTGATGATCGGTTCGCTGTTCGCCGGCACCGAGGAGGCGCCCGGGGAGGTCATCCTCTACCAGGGCCGCTCCTACAAGTCGTACCGCGGGATGGGGTCGATGGGCGCGATGAAGCAGGGCTCGCGCGACCGGTACTTCCAGGCGGGCGAGGAGGACCTGAAGCTCGTGCCGGAGGGCATCGAGGGCCGCGTTCCGTACAAGGGCCCGCTGGCGATGAACGTGCACCAGCTGGTCGGCGGGCTGCGCGCCGGCATGGGCTACACCGGGTGCCGCACCGTCGAGGAGCTCCGCACCCGGGCCAAGTTCGTCCGCATCACCCAGGCCGGCCTGCGCGAGAGCCACGTCCACGACGTGCAGGTCACGCAGGAAGCGCCCAACTACCGGGTCGAGTAGTGTCCCTCGCCACCGTCACGCGCCTGCCGCGGCGGCCCAGGCTGCTGCTCACCTTCATCCTGCTCTTTCCGCTGGCACTGTTCGTGATGGCCGGCGTGCGCGCCTTCCAGCTCGCCCGCGAGGGCGAGGTGCCGGATGCGCTGCGCGACCTGGACTGCGACGGAAAGGTGAGCACCGCGGAATGGCTGCGCGGCGGGATCGACTTCCGTCTCAGGCCGTCGCAGCTCGTTCCTGGATGCCAGGACGTCTACTCCGTGAAATCAGGGCAAGTCCTGGTCGTCCGCTGCACCGAAGAGCCTCGCTGCCGCCGCGCCGCCGACCTGCATCGGTCCCGCTGAGCGGAAGCGGGACAAGCCAACCAAACCGGCGACTCGCGGGTCCGTAGGTACGAGGCGCACCCCGGGGCGGCCCTTGCGACCCTACCGGGGCGGCTCTGTATTTCTTCAAAGGCTCCACCCCACATCGCAGAACGGGGGATTGACGTGCTGACCGTGATCGAAGTCGCTGGCTCCGCGCCCTGCAGACGGGCTAGCCGGCGGAGCCGTAGAAGAGGCGCACTAGCCCCAGCGGCACGATGGGCACGTAGGTCGAGAGCGCCAGCACCAGAAGCAGCACGGCGATGAACCAGACGTTCACTTTGGTGACTTCCCACATGTCGGCCCGCGCGATCGAGCAGGCCACGGTGAGCACGCTAGCCACCGGCGGGGTCTGCTGACCGATCCCGAGGTTGATGGTCACCACGATCCCGAACTGCACGGGGTCGATCCCCACCGCCTTGATCAGCGGCATCACCACCGGCACCACCAGGATGATCGCCGCCGCCGAGTGGAGGAAGAACCCGAGCAGCAGGAAGAGCAGGTTGAGCAGCAACAGGATGACCCACTTGTTGTTGCTCAGGGCGCCCGCTGCGGCGGCGAGCTTCTGCGGCGCCTGGATCTCGGTGAGGTGCACGCCGAGCAGCGCCGAGGCGGCGACCAGCAGCATCACTACCGCGGTCTGCACCGCGCCGTCGATCATGGCGTTGTAGAGCTCCTTCCAGTTCAGCTCGCGGTAGACCACCACGCCGATGAAGATCGCGGCCAGCACCGCCAGTGCGGCCCCCTCGGTGGCGGTCACCCAGCCGCCGAAGATGCCGCCCAGGATGATCGCCGGCAGCACCAGCGCCCAGGATGCTTCCTTGAGCGCCACCCACACCCGCGCCCAGGAGAACTTCTCCTCGACCGGGAAGTTGTACCTGCGCGCGAACCAGTATGCGATCACCATCATCAACAGCCCGCCGAGCACGCCGGGCACCACGCCGCCGACGAACATCTTCACCACCGACGTGTCCGCCATCGCCGCATAGAGAATCATCGGGATGGACGGCGGGATGATGACGGCGAGCGTCGCGGAGGAGGAGAGCACCGCGGCGGAGAACTCCTTGCTGTACCCCTTGCTCTTCATCGCCGGGATGAGGATCGACCCCAGCGCGGCTGCGTCGGCGACCGCGGATCCGGAGATCTCCGCGAAGAACATCGAGGTGACGATGGTGACCTGCGCGAGCGCGCCTCGGACGAAGCCGAGCAGGGCCGAGGAGAGCGCAATCAGCCGGCGGGAAATGCCGGACGCGTTCATGATCGCGCCGGCGAAGACGAACAGCGGGATGGCGATGAGCGGGAAGCTGGTCGCGCCCGTGTACATCACGATGGGTACGTTCGAGAGCTGCCCGATTCCGCCCGTCTGCACGATGGCGACCAGCGCGACCACCGCCAGCGCCACCGCGATGGGGATGCCGAACAGGACCAGCACCATCACGGCGCCGAAGAGCGCGAGCATCTCCATCAGTGGCTCAGCTCTTTCGCCGCGTCAGGGGGCGCTGCGGTGGGGCCGACGGGCCGGCCTTGCGCCCAGGCGATCTGGTCGGGAAGGTTGAGCAGCTCGGCGAGCACG
>VBKO01000074.1 GCA_005888115.1 Deltaproteobacteria bacterium | reverse complement strand
CGTGACGTCGAAGAGTGACGCGCGCACTCCCGGACCGTCGAACTGCGCCTCGATGACGCCGCTCTTTCGCTGCGTGTCGCGCCAGGCGAAGTGCAGGCCACGCGTCACCATCGAGTACAGCCGGTCCAGGTTGGCGTAGAGGGCGTCGGGCGTGGCGCCGAAGAGAGTCAACGCCAGCTTGATCACGGGCTTCACGATCGAACCGCCCAGGTTCCGGCCCGCGAGGATGCCGAGCTCGACGGCAGCCTCGCGGCCGCCCTGACGCGCGATCAGTTCCTCGAGGTCCTCGAGGCGCGCCGCCGGAATCCAGCTCAGCGCCCCCGGCGGCTTGTCCATCATGCGCGCGGTCTCGGGCGGCGCCTGGGCGCGGATGGCGGCCCGCCACCCCTTCTCGTCGATCATGTCGAGCGTCAGTCGGAAGGCCGATCCGAGGTACCCCCGCTCGCGCGGGGTTGCGACTGTGGTGTCCATGGAGCTCCCTAGTACTGCCAACCCAACCGGAAGTGGACCGAGGGAAGGGGGTAGTTGCCGAAGATGTCGACCACGCGATCCGCCTGCGACTGCATGTCAGGGGGCGCGTTCGGCGGAAGCGAGACCTGCGGGTTCGAGCTCAGCTTGAGTTGCACGCCGCCGTCCACGCCGAGCACCACTCCCGGACCCACGGTCCACAGATATCCGATCCGCGGCGTCGCGTACGTCGTGCTGACCGCCACGGATCCGTCGTAGTTTCCCAAGGTGGTCGACTGGGTCACCGAAGCCTTGAACGATTGCCGCCCGAGCCCTGCTCCGACGAACAAATTGCCGGCGAAGGGGAACACGCGCAGGTCCGCTTCCCACGCCGAGAACTGATCGAGACGGACCGTGGTCTGCCCGTTCTTGAGACCCGCCGCCGAAAGGAGCGGGTCGGCCACGAACGCGGGGAAATCGCTGTAGGAAAACCCGAGTGAGATGAAGCCGAACGCCCGCACGTAGAGCTGCGCGTCCAGCGGCCGCGGCAGGCTGAGCCCCACCGTCGCGCCGACGTGAATCGGCAGGCCCGAGCCGGAGGATTGCTCCGCTTCAAAGGGAACCGGCGACCGCGCGGACTCCCTGTTCCCGGAGGCAGCATCGCCCGGCGGGGCGGCCGTCGCCGCGGCAGGCGCGGCATCGACGCGGATGGCTTCGAGATGCGTGTCCTCGGCGCGGGCAGCGAGCGAAACCAGGAGGGAGGCAACGAGGATCTTCTGCATCTTGCAATTCCGCACGGGGCCGGACGGAGGGCGCAAGGGCCGCACGTGCGGGTGTGTACGAGGGAACGCTCCGCGGTCGGAACCGCACACAGTTGGACTTTCATTCGCCGCGCACATTCGGTACGTACAGCGCCACCATGATCCGTGCCGCGCTCCTCCTCGTGCTGGCCGCCGTCGGCTGCGCGACCGTGCTCCCCGGCCCCCGCGTCGATGCTTCCGTCGCGCCTTCTCCTGCCCAGCGCTGGATCCCTCCGCAACCGCTGCCGGCGTCGCGGCCGCCCGAGCCCGATCCGGCATTGGTCGCGCAGATCAAGCCAGGGATGCAGGTGACGCTCCAGCAGCTGCTGGCCTACGCGCTCTCGAACAACCCGCAGACGCGCTCGGCGTGGCTGAACGCTCGCGCCGCGGCCGCCGGCGCGGCGTCGCGACGGTCGGCGTACTACCCTTCGGTCGAATTGGACGTCCAGGCCGGGTACACCCACCAGAGCTTCGCCAAGGGCGCCCTGACCTTCGACCAGTGGGCGCTCACGCCGAGCGCCCAGCTGACGTGGCTCCTGCTCGACCTGGGCGGCCGCTCGGCCGACGTCGAGGAGGCGGACCGCTTGCTGCAGGCCGCCAACCTGAACCACGGCGCGGCGATCCAGGACCTGCTCCTGTTGGTCGAGCAGGGCTACTTCCAGTATCAGGGCGCCAAGGCGCTCCTCACGGCCGCCCAGGCGAGCGTCAAGGAAGCGCAGACGGCCTACCAGGCAGCGGAGGAGCGCCGGCGCGCCGGGGTGGCGACAATCGCAGACGTCCTGCAGGCGAAAACGCAGCTTTCCCAGGCCGTGCTGGCGCAACAGCAAGCGGAGGGCAACGTGGCCACCGTGCGCGGCGCGCTGGCCACTTCGCTCGGCGTGTCGGCGACGCTGCCGGTGGACGTCGCCGATCTGCCCGAACGGCTCGATGTACAGCCGCTGGGCGAGACGGTCGACAAGCTGATCGAGCGCGCCGAATCGCAGCGGCCTGACCTGGCCCGCGCCAGGGCGCAGGCGCTGGCGGTCGCCAGCCGCGCCGATTCGATCTCGTCGCGCGGCCTCCCCAAGCTCGTCCTGGGAGCGAATGCCTCGCGCAGCTACTATCTGGACGAGCCATGGGTGCACGGCGACAACTACAGCGCGGCCGTGACCCTGCAGATTCCGATCTTCAACGGCTTCAAGGACACCTCGGACCTCCTGCAGGCGCGGGAGCTGGCCAAGGCGGCGCGCGCCGATGCGGAGACCTTGGAGCAGCAGGTCATCCTGCAGGTCTGGACCAGTTACCAGGCGGTGAAGACCGCGGAGAAGCGCGTCGGCTCGGCGCAGGACCTGCTCGCGGCCGCGCAGCAATCGTCAGAGGTCGCCCAGGGCCGCTACAAGGCCGGCGTGGGAAGCATCCTGGATCTGCTCACCGCGCAGTCCGCGCTCGCGAACGCGCGTGCGCAGGACGTGCAGGCGCGGGCGAACTGGCTGCTGGCGATCGCCAGTCTTGCGCACGATACCGGCACGCTCGGGCCTCCCGCCGGGGAGGCCCGGCCGTGAGGAGGCTTCTGCTGGTCTGCGCGCTGATCGCGTCCTGCAAGCGCGGCGGCCAGCAGCAGGCGCCGCAGCAGGAAGGCGTGCCGGTCACCGTCGCGCAAGTGGAGAAAAAGACGGTCCCGCAGCAGGTCTCCGCCATCGGGACCGTCGAGCCGATGCACACGGTCCAGATCCGCACCCTGGTCGGTGGCACGCTGGTCGGCGTGCACTTCCAGGAAGGGCAGGAGGTGAGCAAGGGCGACCTCCTCTTCACCCTCGACGCGCGCCCGTACCAGGCCGCGCTGGCGCAAGCGCAAAGCGCCGTGCTGCGGGACCGCGCCAAGATGCTCGACGCCGAATCGACGGCGCGCCGATACGAGGACCTGGCGAAGAAGGAATACGTGACGCAGCAGCAAGCCGAGAGCGCGCGCGCCGAGGCGGCCTCGCTCCAGGCCACGGTCAGGGCGGACGAAGCGGCGGTCGAGCAGGCCAAGCTGAACCTGGCCTACTGCGCCATCCGCGCGCCCGTCACGGGGCGGACCGGCAGCGTGCTGGTTCACGCGGGAAACGTGGTCAAGGCGAACGACGCCGCCCTGGTGGTCATCGACCAGATGCAGCCCATCTACGTCGCGTTCGCGGTGCCCGAGCGAGTGCTGCCGCAGATCCGTGCCCGCCAGGGCGACAAGCTTCCCGTGGCGGCGCGGCTCTCCGATCAGAAGCCGGGAGAGGTCCCGGAGTCGAGCGCCATCCGCGGAGAGGCCGCGCAGGGCGTGCTCACCTTCGTGGACAACGCGGTGAACAGCGTCACCGGCACCATCCTCCTCAAGGCTACCTTCGAGAACAAGGACGAGACGCTCTGGCCGGGCTCCTTCGCGGTGGCGACCGTGACGCTGGGCGAGATCCGCGACGCCACCGTCGCGCCCAGCCAGGCGGTGCAGCGAGGGCAGCAGGGCCAGTACGTCTTCGTGGTGAAGCAGGACGGCACCGTCGAATCGCGGCCGGTGGTCGTCGCCACGCAGGACGAGCGCATGGCAGTGATCGAGAAAGGCCTCGCGCCGGGCGAGGTGGTGGTCACCGACGGACAGCTCCGCCTGGCGCCGGGATCGCGCGTCCAGATCAAGGCCGCTGGCGCAGCGGCAGGGAGCGGGTCATGAACATCTCCGAGCCTTTCATCAAACGGCCGGTGATGACCACGCTGGTGATGACGGGACTCTTGCTCTTCGGCATCCAGGCGTACCGGCTACTGCCCGTCTCCGACCTTCCAAACGTGGATTTCCCCACCATCCTGGTCAATGCGGTGCTGCCGGGCGCCTCGCCCGAGACGATGGCCAGCGCGGTGGCGACTCCGCTCGAGCGGCAGTTCACCACCATCGCCGGGCTCGACTCGATGACGTCGACCAACCAGCTCGGCGTCTCCACCATCACCCTGCAATTCGACCTCTCGCGCAGCATCGACGCCGCCGCACAGGACGTGCAGGCCGCCATCGCCCAGGCGCAGCGGCAGCTCCCGCCGGAGATGCCGACGCCGCCCTCGTACCAGAAGGTGAACCCGGCCGATCAGCCCATCCTCTACCTGGCGCTCACCTCGCCCACGCTGCCGCTCTCCGCAATCGACGAGTACGCCACCACCTTCATCGCCCAGCGCATCTCGACGGTGAGCGGCGTGGCGCAGGTGCAGGTGTTCGGCTCGCAGAAGTACGCGGTGCGCATCCAGGCCGATCCGCGCGCATTGGCCGCGCGGGGGATCGGCATCGACGAGCTGTCCAACGCGGTGCGCGCGAACAACGTCAATCTGCCTACCGGCACCTTGTGGGGCCCGCACACCGCGTACACGGTGCAGGCGAACGGGCAGCTGCAGGACGCGAAGGGCTACCAGAACATCATCGTGGCCTTCCGCGACGGGCGGCCGGTGCGGCTGACCGAGATCGCCCAGGCGCAGGACAGCGTCGAGAACGACAAGACTGCGGCCTGGTACGTAGACGAGCGCGCGGTGGTGCTGGCCATCCAGAAGCAGCCCGGCACCAACACGGTCGCCGTCGCCGACTCGGTCAAGCGGCTCCTGCCCGTCATCGGCCAGCAGCTCCCGGCCTCCCTCTCGCTGCACGTGATGTTCGACCGCTCGGACTCTATCCGCGCGTCGGTGAACGACGTGAAGTTCACGCTCCTGCTCACGCTGTTCCTGGTCGTGCTGGTGATCTTCCTCTTCCTGCGCAACGTCTCGGCCACCGCCATCCCCAGCGTGGCGCTGCCGATGTCCATCGTCGGCACCTTCGTCGTCATGTACCTGCTCGGGTATAGCCTCGACAACCTGTCGTTGATGGCGCTGACCCTGTCGGTCGGGTTCGTGGTCGACGACGCCATCGTCATGCTGGAGAACATCGTCCGGCACATGGAGATGGGCGAGGGAATCCTCGAGGCGGCCTACAACGGCTCTCGCGAGATCGCCTTCACGATCGTGTCCATGACCATCTCGCTGGCCGCCGTGTTCATCCCGGTCCTCTTCATGGGCGGGATCGTCGGCCGGCTCTTCCACGAGTTCGCCGTCACCATCGGCGCGGCAATCCTCGTCTCCGGGTTCGTCTCGCTGACGCTCACCCCCATGCTGGGCAGCCGGTTCCTGCGCCACCAGAAGAAGCAGCACGGGAAGGCCTACCTGACGCTGGAGCGCGGGTTCGACGCCATGCTGGGCGTCTACGAGCGCGGCCTGAAGTGGTCGCTCGACCATCGGCGCACCGTGATCGTCTTCTCGGCGATCATCTTCATCGCGATGATCCCGCTCTTCATGATCGTGCCGAAGGGGTTCATGCCTAGCGAGGACCTGGGCGGCATCTTCGGCATCACCGAGGCGCGCGAGGGCATCTCCTTCCGCGCGCTAGTCGAGCACCAGCTCCAGGTGAACCGCGTCGTCAAGCAGGACGCCAACGTCGAGTCGTTCTTCTCCAGCGCCGGCTCGCGCGGAGGAGCGGGCGGCAACCAGGGGTTCATCTTCATCCGCTTGAAGCCGCGCGACCGGCGCGAGCTGTCCGCCGACAAGGTGGTCCAGGAGCTCCGGCCCAAGCTGATGCGCGAAGTGATCGGCATGAACACCTACCTGCAGCCGCTCCAGCCGATCCGCATCGGCGGCACGCTGACCAAGAGCCTGTATCAGTTCACGCTGCAAGATGCGGATACGAAGGAGCTGTACCGGGCCGCGCCCGAGATGGAAGCGCGCATGCGGCAGCTGCCCGGCCTGCAAGATGTGACGAGCGACCTGCTCATCCGCAACCCGCAGGTGAACGTCGACATCGATCGCGACAAGGCAGCCTCGCAAGGCATCACGCCGCAGGCGATCGAGGACGCCCTCTATACAGCGTATGGCTCGCGGCAGGTGTCGACCATCTACGCCCCGAACAACGAGTACCAGGTCATCCTGGAGCTGAAGCCGGAGTTCCAGGGCGATCCCAACGCCATGGGCATGCTCTACATCCGCTCTTCGGCCGGGCAAGTCGTCCCGCTCAGCTCGGTGGCCACGCTCAAGAGCACGGTGGGGCCGCTCTCCGTCAACCACCTGGGGCAGCTGCCGGCGGTGAACGTCTCCTTCAACTTGAAGCCGGGCGTCTCGCTGGGTGAGGCGGTCAACGCGGTGAACCGCCTGGCGCGGCAGACGCTGCCCGCCACCGTGAGCACCAGCTTCCAGGGCACGGCGCAGGCCTTCCAATCCTCGCAGCAGGGCTTGGGTGTGCTGCTCCTCATGGCGATCCTCGTCATCTACCTGGTGCTCGGGATCCTCTACGAGAGCTTCATCCATCCCATCACCATCTTGTCCGCGCTGCCGCTGGCGGGATTCGGCGCCCTCGTCACCCTGCTCCTCTTCCGCGTCGAGCTCTCCATCTACGCGTTCGTCGGCATCATCATGCTGGTCGGCCTGGTGAAGAAGAACGGCATCATGATGGTCGACTTCGCCATCGAGGCGCAGCGCGCGGGGAAGACCGCGACCGAGGCGATCTACGAGGCCTGCGTGGTGCGCTTCCGCCCCATCATGATGACCACCATGGCCGCGCTGGTCGGCACCTTGCCGATCGCGATGGGTTTCGGCGCGGGAGCCGAGTCGCGGCGGCCGCTCGGCCTGGCGGTCGTCGGCGGGCTGCTCTTCTCTCAGATGCTCACGCTGTTCGTGACCCCGGTGACCTACACGTACATGGAGCAGTTCCGGGCGTGGGCAGCGCGCCGGCGCGCGAAAGCCGAGCACCCGCCCGTCGCGGTGCCCTCACCGTGACATGATGCGATTCACCTCGTCCAGGGAGAAGCCGAACAGGCGGCGCAGGATGCGGAGCACGCGAAACTCCTCTGGCGCGATCACGCCGTCCGCTTCCAGCATGCGCACGCAGCAGAGGAAGGCCAGCTCCTGGTCCTGCCGCGTCCGCAGCGGCTCGGCGATCTGCGCTACCGCCGCGTCCAGCCCCAGCTCGTCGAGCGCGCGCTTCGCCGCGTCCGCCAGGCCGCGCTTGTCATAGAGCGCGGCGAGCTCCGGCACTTCGGCGAGGATGGCGTGCTCTACCAGCACCTCGGGCG
>VBKO01000340.1 GCA_005888115.1 Deltaproteobacteria bacterium | reverse complement strand
GCCAGCTGGAAGAGCAGCCCGCGGATCTGGTTCATCAGGCGCGAAGCGTCGGACTGATGCGGCTCCGTGTTGGGGGGAGGTGGCGCCGCGGGCTGGGGCGGCAGCGCGGGCTTCGAGGTGGCGAGCGGCGCCTCCTCCGCTTCCAGCGCCTCGCTGATGTCGCGCAGGATCGCTTCGGGGTCGCCCGTGGCCGCCCGGGCGGCAGGCGCGCGCGGCGCCGGGGAGGCCCAGGGAACTTCCTCCCGCCCGGTCCGGCCTGGACTGGTGCGGCGCAGCTCGGGCGCCACCACCGCCTGCACGCGCTCGATGCCCAGCGCGGTGAGCAGCTCCTCGAGGCGATCCGCTTCGTCCGCCTCGATCTCGGTGAACTGCACTCCGAGACCGGGGATGAACCGCGCGCTGGCCGCCTCCTCGGGCGTGATCACCCCGGCGACCAGGCCCGCCAGGTGGAGCGGCTTGCGCCCGCCCGGCTTGACCAGCTCGATCTGCAGCGAGGTCCCCTGCGGGAGCTGCTGCTCGGTCCGCAGGAACAGCCCTCCCGCGGAGAGGTTCTCCACCTGGCACGCGAACGCCGCCGACGGCCCGCGGACGTGCGCGACGACCCCGCGGGGCCTGACGCGCGTGTACTTCCTCTTTTCCTTGCTGGTGGCCACGGCCTGAAGTCTACCGCGATGCGCGCGCCGCCGAGAAGAATCGTGCTACGGCCGCCGCCTGCGCGGCCCGGAACGCGGCGCAGGTGCGCAGCTGCTCGACGGCCTGCGCATAGCGGCGCGGACCGCCGGGCAACGCCGCCATCCGCTCGCGGAAGAAGGCCTCCACCTCGGCGCGCTTGGACTCGTCGCAAAGCACGGACCCGGCGGCGACCAGGCCGGCCGCCTCGCGCACCGGCAGCCGGCCCGCGAGCTCTCCGAAGTTCTCGCGGACGAAGTCATACGCGGCCCCGCGCGCCTCGACGGAGTGCGTGGCGCCGTAGACCAGGGTGATCGCCTCGCGCGCAGGGAACTCGCTGGAGAGCGCGACACGCATCGCGTCCCGAGCGATGGCCGGTTCGCGGAAGCTACCCATCGCCTCGAGCAGCAGGAGCCGGTGGTGCCGGTCCCCTTCCTTCCCGGCCGCGGCATGCAGCGCATCGAAGAACGCCCGGTCGCCGTGCTCGGCGGCGACCGTGAGCGCGACGGGGACAACGGTCGGATCGACCGCGCGGCGATCCGCAAGCCACGCCTGCGCACGGGCGCGCGCTTCCGAGACGACCTCTGGGTCGTCGGCCGCGTGGCCCAGCACCTTGAGAAGCGACGCGCGCAGGAGCTTCAGCTCGTCACTCTCGCCGAGCCGTGGCGTCCAGCCGAGCTGGCGCGCGCGGGACGCGTACAGGTCGTGGACCCAGCGGCGGTACTGCGGCAGCTCACTTTCGCCGAGGAGCTTCTCGTCGCGCACCTGGCTCGCCACCGCGATCGTTGCTTCCACCACGTGCCGGTCCGGATCCCGGGCGAGCGGTGGGACGACCCGGAGCACCTCGTCATGGGACAGCTTCCCGGCGCGAGAGAGCGCGACCAGGTCCTGCAAGGCCGCGACGCGTTCCGCCGGCGTGAGCCGCCGCGCACCGTCCGCGAGCAGCCGCTCCTCGTGCGCGGACAGGTGGTAGTACCCTGCCGCTCCGGCGTTCGCGACCACGTCAGTCGGACAGCGTTTCGCCGGCAGCTCGGCGGATGCGGACTTCGCCGCCAGGAGCGCGCACGTGCGCCCGCCGCTCCACCGCGCGCAGACCGGCACCTGCCAGACCTGTTGCCGCTGCTCGGGCGTCGCCTCCGCGCCGAGCGGAACGTAGCGCTCCTGCGACAGCTCGAGCCGCGGCGGCTTTCCCGGCTCGCAGCGCAGCTGCGCGGTGACGAGCGGGACGCCGGGCTGATCGAGGAAGGTGGAAAAGGCAGGCTGGATGTCCAGTCCGGCCTCGGCGGAGACGTCGGAAAGGAAGTCGCTCGCGGTCGCGCTCGAGTATGCGTGCGCCTTCAGGTAGCGCTGGACGCCCCGGCGGAATTTCTCCGGGCCGACGAACTGCTCGAACATGTGGATGACCGACGCGCCCTTCTGGTAGGTGATCGCGTCGAACGCGTTGAGCATGTCGTCGTCGGACTCGATCGGCTGGCGGATGCGGCGCGCGGTGAGCAGGCTGTCCGCCGCCAGCGCGCGACCGCGCGCTCCGACCCGATCCAGGGTCGCTCCCCATTCCGGGTGCCACGACTCGAGCGTCTTGTAGGTCATCCAGGTCGCGAACGCCTCGTTCAGCCACAGGTCGTCCCACCAGGCGTTGGTGACCAGGTCTCCGAACCACATGTGGGCGAGCTCGTGGGTGGAGACGCTCGCCTGGGCGCGGCGGAAGGCGGGGGTATCCTCGCCGGGAGGGACCAGGAGGAGCGTCGACCCGTAGGTGACCAGCCCGACATTCTCCATCGCGCCGCGTGCGAGCGGCACGGCGATCACGTCGAGCTTCTCGAACGGGTACGCGATGCCGAACCACCCCTCCAGCCGCGGCAGGATCCGGGGCGTGATCTCCTTCGCCCACCCGGCTTGTAGAACGAGTCGTTGCGGCACGATCACTCCGACCGCGATGCCGCCTTCGCCCGCCTTCCCGGCGTCGATGCGCTCCCAGGGGCCGACCGCGAAGGCCGTGAGATAGCTGGGCAGCGGCCGCGTCGGGGCGAATCGCACGGTGGTGAAGCCGTCCGCCCCGTCCTCTTGCGATTCGACCGGAGTGTTGGCGAACGCGCGCTGCCCCGTCTTGACGCGCAGGGTGAGCTGCCAGGGGACCTTGGACGAAGGCTCGTCGAAGCAGGGGTACGCGCGGCGCGCGTCGATCGGCTCGAAGTGCGTCGAGGCGTACCACCGGCCGCCCTCCTCCGTCTGGAAGATGCCAGCGCTGTCTCGGCGCGAGAGGCGGCCCGAGTACGTGAGGCGCAGCGTCGCGTCCCCCGCAGGAAGCGACCTCTCGAAAACAATTCCGACGAGGTCCTTCGGCTGCGCGAGAACGCGGCCCGCCAAGGTCACTCCGCCCACGCGCGCCTCTGCTCGCGTGATCTGGAGATCCTGCGCGTTCAGCCACACCACCGGGGTGGCGGCCAGCACGTCGAGGTCGATCTCGATGACACCGTCGAAGCCGTCCTGGTCCGGCACGATGGTCAGGGTCGGCCGGTAGCGGACCGGACGCACTCCGTCCGGAAGCCGCAGCGCGGGCGGCTGCGTCTGGGGCGCGTCGGCCGCCGGCGCCGTGGTGCTCGCCGCGGCGGTCGGGTTCGCGCTCGGGCCCGGCTGCGGGACCGGGGGCGTGGGCCCTCCGCGCTCGGTGGCGCACGCCAGCAGGACCAGCAGCGGGAGCAGTCGCTTCATCTGCGGCACCTCCGGGGGGCGCACGATCCCGCGCCGCCGCGCAGTTTGCAAACCTGCGCGCACGCTCTGCGTGCAGTACAAGGAGCCGTGCCGGCAGTGCTCGAGCTCGAAGGAGTGGCGCACCGCTTCGGACGGCTGGGCCCGCTCGACCTGCGCGTCGCCGAGGGCGAGACGCTGGCGGTGCTGGGTCCCAGCGGCGCCGGGAAGACGACCCTCTTGCGCCTCCTCCTCGGGCTGCTCGCGCCGGACCGAGGCGTGGTGCGCTTCCGCGGTGAGGACGTCCGCGCGCTCGAGCCAGCCGCGCTCCGCCGCCGCATCGGGTACGTGGTGCAGGGCGGAGGGCTGTTCCCGCACCTCACGGCCGGGCAGAACGTGACGCTGGTCGCACGCTGGCTGAGGTGGCCCGAGCAGCGCATCGCGCGGCGGCTGGACGAGCTCTTGCACCTGGCGCGGCTGCCCGAGGTGGCGCTGCAGCAATATCCGGCGCAGCTCTCGGGCGGCCAGGCGCAGCGCGTGGGCCTCCTCCGCGCGCTGATGCTCGACCCGGAGGTGCTCCTCCTGGACGAGCCGCTCGGCGCGCTCGACCCGGTGACCCGATTCGATTTGCAGGGAGACCTGCGGACCGCATTCGAGCAGTTGCGCAAGACCGTGGTGCTGGTCACGCACGACCTCGGTGAAGCGGCCTTCTTCGCTCACCGCATCGCGCTGCTCCACGAGGGGCGCATTGCGCAGGAGGGCACGTTCGAGGAGCTGGCGCGCGCTCCGGCGGACCCGTACGTGGCACGCTTCATCCATGCGCAAAGGGCCCCCCTGGAGCGGCTGCGATGATCCTCGCTTTGCTCGCGGTGGTGCAGATCGGGTCCAAGGCGTTCACCGAGTCGGTGATCGTGGCGGAGATGGCGGCGCAGCTCGCCCGGAGCGCGGGCGTCGAGACGGTGCACCGGCGCGAGCTGGGCGGCTCGCGCATCCTCTGGGAGGCGCTCCTCCGCCGCGAGATCGACTCCTATCCCGAGTACACGGGCACCCTCGCGCAGGAGCTGCTGCCCGGCCGGGGCGATCTGCGGGAGCGCGTCGCCGCGAAGGGCGTAGTGATGTCGCGGTCGCTCGGGTTTTCCGACAGCTACGCGATCGGCATGCAGCGACGCACGGCGGAGAGGCTGGGGATCCGCACGCTGGAGGACCTCGCACGCCACCCCGAGGTCCGGCTCGGCTTCAGCAACGAGTTCATGGACCGCAAGGACGGCTGGCCTGCGCTGCGCGCCGCCTACCGGCTGCCGCAGCGGAACGTCCGCGGCCTGGAGCACGACGTCGCCGTGCGCGCGCTCGCCGGCGGCGCGATCGACGCGACCGACCTCTACACCACCGACGCCGAGATCGCCGCCTACGATCTGGTGGCGCTCGAGGACGTGCGCCGCTTCTTCCCCGATTACGAGGCCGTGCTGCTGTGGCGCAACGACCTGCCCGCCGACGCGGCCGCGGCGCTGCGCAGGCTCGAGGGGCGCATCTCCGCGCGCGAGATGATCGAGATGAACGCGCGCGTCAAGCTTCGCCGCGAGCCGGAGGCCGTCGTCGCCGCCGATTTCCTCGCCAGCGCGCTCGGCGTGCGCGGCGCGGCGCGGATCGAGGGCCGCGCCCGCCGGATCGCCGCGCGCACCGTCGAGCACCTCGAGCTGGTCGCGCTCTCGCTGGCCGCTGCCATGATCGTGGCGGTGCCGCTCGGCATCGCCGCCGCGCGCCGGCCCCGCGCCGGGCAACTGCTCTTGGGCGTCGTCGGTCTGGTGCAGACCATCCCCTCGCTGGCGCTGCTCGTCTTCATGATCCCCCTCCTGGGCATCGGCGCGCGGCCCGCGATCGCCGCGCTCTTCCTCTACAGCCTGCTCCCCATCGTCCGGAACACGGCGGCAGGGCTTTCTGGCATCCCGCCCGAGATCCGCGATTCCGCCGAGGCGCTCGGCCTGCCCCGCCTCGCGCGGCTGCGGCTCATCGAGCTGCCGATCGCCTCGCCGAGCATCCTCGCCGGAATCCAGACCGCCGCGGTCATCGACGTGGGCACCGCGACCCTCGGAGCTCTCATCGGCGCCGGCGGATACGGGCAGCCCATCCTCACCGGGATCCGGCTCGCCGACCTGGGGCTGATCCTGGAGGGCGCCGTCCCTGCGGCGGTGCTCGCGCTCCTCGCGCAGGCGCTTTTCGAGCTGCTCGGCCGGGCCGTCGTCCCTCGAGGCCTGCGGCTATGACCGTCGCCCTGCGCAGCGCGCGGGGCCGGGGCGTGTTGCTCGCGACCGTCCTCGGTTCGGGCGTGGCGTTCCTCGACTCGACCGTCGTGAACGTTGCGCTGCCGGTGCTCGGACGCGAGCTCCACGCCGGCATCGCCGGGCTGCAGTGGACGGTGGACGCGTACCTGCTCACGTTGACTGCGCTCCTGCTCCTCGGCGGATCGTTGGGCGACGCGCTGGGACGCGGGAAGATGTTCGTCGCCGGGCTCGCTTGGTTCGCGCTTGCCTCGGCGGCCTGCGGACTGGCGCCGTCCATCGAGGCGCTGATCGCCGCCCGCGCGGTGCAGGGCGCGGGGGCGGCGATGCTCGTCCCCGGGAGCCTCGCCGTCCTGCGCGACAGCTTCGCCGAGGACGAGCAGGGCCAGGCGATCGGCGCGTGGGCGGGCCTCTCCGGTGTGACCACCGCGCTCGGGCCGCTGCTCGGCGGCTGGCTCATCACCGCCTGGTCGTGGCGCGTGATCTTCTTCCTCAACCTGCCGCTCGCCGCGGCGGCTGCCTGGGCGGCCCTACGCTGCGTCCCCGACTCGCGCCCATCCGGCCCTGCGCGCATCGACGTGGCCGGAGCCGCTGCGGCGACCCTGGGGCTGGGCGGCTGCGTCTACGCGCTCATCGAGGCGCCGGCGCATGGACCGGGCGTGGCGGCCGCCGCCGCTCTGGGAGCAGCCTGTCTCGCGGCGTTCCTCTGGATCGAGGCGCGCAGCGCCAACCCGATGCTCCCGCTGGAGCTGTTCCGTTCGCGGCAGTTCTCCGGCGCCAACGCGGTGACGCTCGCGGTCTACTTCGCCCTGAGCGGAGCGACGTTCCTGCTCATCATCCACCTCCAGAGCGTATTGGGTTATTCGCCGCTCGCCGCCGGTGCAGCGCTGACGCCGGCCACGCTCCTGCTGCTCGTGCTCTCCCCACCCGCCGGCAAGCTCGCCTCGCGCATCGGGTACCGCGTGCCGATGACGGTGGGCCCGCTGATCGCGTCCGCGGGCGTCGCGCTGCTGGCACGTGTCGGGAGGGGCTCGAGCTACGTCTCGGTCGTGCTGCCGGGGATCGCGGTGCTCGGTCTCGGCCTCGCTGCGACGGTCGCGCCGCTCACCACGGCCGTGCTCGCCGGCGCGCAGGAGCGACACGCGGGAGTCGCGGCCGCGGTCAACACGGCGGTCGCGAGGCTCGCGGGGCTGCTCGCGGTGGCGCTGCTGCCGCTGCTCGCGGGGATCGCGGCCGCCGACGCGGCGTCGCTCGCGGCGGGCTTTCCGCGCGCGATGTGGATCTGCGCGGCGGCGTGCGCGGCGGGCGGCCTGTGTGCGCTGGTCACTTTGCGAAGTTGACGGAAGTGCCGCAGCGCGGCGCGACGGCGGGCACCGCGTCTGCTAGGACCCGCCGCCGGAGGCCTCGCCCATGCGCACGCAGATCCTCGGCAGCGGCTTCGTCACCGGCCAGAACCTCGTCACCAACGACCAGATCGCCCGGATGATGGACACCTCGGACGCCTGGATTCGCGAGCGCAGCGGCGTGGAGACCCGCTACTACGTCGAGCAGGGGACGACCACCAGCGACCTGGGCGCCGGCGCGGCCAGGAAGGCGATCGAGGATGCGGGCATCGCCAAGGAGGAGATCGACTACATCGTGTTCGCCACCATGACGCCCGACCACTACTTCCCTGGTTGCGGCGGTATCCTGCAAGACAAGCTGGGTCTGCCGCACGTGCCGGCGCTGGACATCCGGCAGCAGTGCACCGGGTTCATCTACGGCCTGCAGATCTCCGACGCGCTGCTCAAGACCGAGCAGGCGCGCACCGTGCTGCTGGTCGGGGCCGAAGTGCACACCGGCTTCATGCCTTGGACCCAGTGGGACTACCTGCTCGGTCGCGGCGGCGAGCCCCCCACTCCCGAGGAGAAGGCGGTGTACACGAGCTTCCGCGATCGAATCGTTCTCTTCGGCGACGCGGGCGGCGCCGTGGTGCTGCGCCAGGGCGAGGGCGACAAGGGGCTGCTCGGCTTCCAGGTCCACTCCGACGGGGCCAATTTCAAGGACCTGTACGTCCCCGGGGCGGGATTCGCCCGCCGGCCGTACGTCAACGAGGCCGACGTGCGCGAGTGGCGGCACGTCCCCGAGATGAACGGCCGCGCCGTCTTCAAGCTCGCCGTGGGGCGCATGCCCGAGGTGGTGCGCGAGCTGTGCAAGAAGCAAGGCGTCCCGGTCGCCGAGATCGACCTGCTCATCGCCCACCAGGCGAACCTGCGCATCAACGAGATGGTCCAGCGCGCGCTCGGCCTCTCCAACGACCGCGTCTACAACAACATCCAGCGCTACGGAAACACCACCGCCGCCACCATCCCCATCGCCCTCGACGAGTGCAGGAAGAGCGGCCGCATCCAGCCCGGGAACCTGGTCTGCTTCGTAGGGCTCGGCTCGGGCTTCCACTGGGGCGCCGCGTTGATGCGGGCGTAGCCTGTGGCTGCCTTCGTCTGCCCCGTGTGTGGATTCGGCGGTCTGGACGAGCCGCCGTATGAGGAATCAGGTTCTCCGAGCTACGCAATCTGCCCCTGCTGCGGAACCGAATTTGGTTACGACGACGCAACCGAAGCGCACGCGACTCTGCGGAAGGCCTGGGTCGACAAAGGAATGCCTTGGTGGAGTGGCAGCGTCGGCCCACCGAATGGCTGGGATCCGCAGGGCCAGTTGCACAAGTTGATCACCCCGTAGCTGCCGCGCGGCGACTACTCGCTTCGGAGCACCGTCATCGGGTCGAGGCGTGCCGCGGCGATCGCGGGCAGCAGGCTGGCTGCGAGCGCGACGGTACCGAGCGTCGCGGCCACGACGGCGAACGTGAGCGGGTCGCGCTCGCTGACCCCGTAGAGCAACGCGGCCAGGAATCGCGAAAGGGCGACCGCGCCGAGGACGCCCAGGGAAACACCGAAACAATGCCAGGCGCGCTCCCCGTGCGAGGACCAGCGCGGAGAGCTGCCGCCGCTGCGCGCCGAGGGCCGCGCGAACGGCCAGCTCGCGCCGGCGCTGGACCACCGAAAACGCCATCGCGCCGTAGACGCCGAGCGCCGCCAGCACCAGGGCCGCCGAGGCGAAGGCGACCGCGAGGCCGAGCTGGAATCGCCGCTGCCGGAAGTGCCAGCCGAGGTAATCATCGAGAGGCCGCGACGACCCGAGGAGAAGCTGCGAGCTCAGCGGCGCGGCCGCCGCCCGCAGCGCCGCTTCGACCCGTCCCGGAGGCAAGCCGCTCTTGACCACCAGCATCGCTCCGTCTCGGTATGCCTGCTCGTTCCGCGCAAACTGGAGCTGCGGCAGGTAGACCTCCGGGAGAGAGGTGGACGCCGGCCCCCATTGGCGCACGTCCTGGACCACGCCCACGACCGCGAAGGAGGTTCCCGGCCAGTCATACGAGCCGAAGAGCGCACCGATCGGCTCCCGGCCGGAGAGAAATCGAGCCACGAACGTCTCGTTGACCACGGCAACGGGAGCGCTGTACGCGCCGTCGGACGTGACGAGGTCCCGCCCTTTGACCAGCCGGATGCCCGCGGTGGCGAGGTACCCGGGACTGAACCAGTTGATGCTGGCGACGTCGGGTGTGGTGTCCGTCGGGTTCCTTCCCTCGACGGTGAGGCTGTCGTCCCACCCGCGGCTTGCGTCCAAGGGCAGGTACCCCACCAGCGCTGCGCTCTGGACGCCCGGGATCGCCTTCGTGGCCGCGAGAAGCTGCGCCGTGGCAGGGGTGAAAGGGCCGCCTTGCGGGTACACGAAGCTCGCCACGAGATTTGTCGGTTCCAGACCAAGCGGAACGGCCGAGAGACGCTCCAGGCTGCGCACAAGGAGCCCGGCGCCCGTCGCCAAAAGCAGCGCGAGTGCGAGCTGAGCGACGACCAACCCGTCGCGCACTCGCGACCGGGTCCCGCTGGGAGTCGCAAAGGCTCCGCCTTCCTTGAGCAGCAGGAAGAGATCCGACCGGAGCGCGTGCCAGGCGGCGGCGGCTCCGGCGAGCGCGCCCGAGATCAAAGACGCGAGCAACGCGAATGCCGCCATGCGCCAGTCGACGTGCAACTCGTTCAACCGCGGGATTCCGGCCGGCGCAAGCGCGACCACGCCATGAACGGCAAAGGCGGCGAGGACCAGTCCGAGTGCTCCGCCGGCCATGGCCAGCAGGACTCCTTCCGCCATTTGCTGGAAGGCCACCCTGCGGTGACCGCCGCCCAACGCTGCCCGGATCGCCAGGTCGCGGCCGCGCGCGGTCCCGCGCATCAGGAGCAGCAACGCCACGTTGGCGCAGGCGATGACGAGCAAGAGGAGCACGGCAGCGAATGCCGCCCTCAGCGCGGGCGCTTCCTCTCCGGTCAGCCACTGCAACAATGGCTCGACCATGACGCCATATCCGTTGGTGGCGTGCACGATGGCATTCATCTCGGCCCTGGCCACCGCGGGGGTAATGCCAGGCTTGAGACGTGCGATTCCGTAGAGGCCGCTCCGTGCGGCGCTCAGCGCCGCCTGCTCGGCCGTGATGCCGAGCGGCAAGAACAGCTCGTACTTCTCGATCCGAGGGAAGGCGACGCCGCGCGGCAGGACTCCGACGACCACCGCGGGCTTGTGATCCACTTGCAGCGTGCGCCCGAGAATGCCGGGATCGGCGCCGAGCTCCCGCCGCCAGAAGGCGTCGCTGACGATCACTACCTGCTGGCCGCCGGCGAAATCCTCGGCAGCCTCGAACGCGCGGCCGCGCGCGGGAGCGATGCCGAGAGTGGCGAAGATGCTGGCGCTCAAGTTCGCCATCCGCGCCTGCCGGGGTCCGGATGGCGAGGCGACGGTGGCGCTATGCGGATAGAAGGCGCCGATGGCCTCCACGGTCGTCGCGCGCTTCTCGAGCTCGAAGAATTCGACGGCGCCCATCGGCACGCGCTGACCTGTGCCCTCGACGGAAATGACCTCGATCAGCCGCTCCGGCGCCCTGTACGGCAGGGGCCGCAGCAACGCCGCGTCGACGACGCTGAACATGGCCGTGCTGCTGCCCACCCCGATCGCCAAGGCGAGGACGGCCAACGCGGTGAACCCGGGCTCGCGCGTGAACCCGCGCACGCTCTGCCGGAGATCGAAGACGAAACCCTGCATGAGGTGACTGTCTCCCGGTCACTTCTCCTCGCCCAACGCGGCTTCGCTGACCTTCTGCAGCTCGTGCTGGCTACGGCCGAGCTCGTCCATCTCCTTGCGGTGCGTCTCCACGAAGTCCAGGTTGGCCGGATTGAGCGCGTCGCGCACATCGCTCCCCTCGAGCTTCACTCCTCGCGCCCGCACGGCGGCCAGCAGATTGCCCTGGACGGCGGCGATCTGGACCATCACGTACTCGCGCGCCCCGATCGATTCGGCGCGCAGCGCGGTCGCAACGCGAGCGTCGCGCTCCAAGGCCTTCGCCTGATCTTCCAGGGACTCCCCCTGCTCCCTCTTCTTCGCGAGGAAGCGGGCGAAGGCGGGGTCTTTGGCAGCCTCGATGGCGAGTCGGTGCGTCACCGCAGCCGCCTTGCGGACGTTGTCGCTGGTGAGCCGGAACGCCTTCAGCGCCTCGACGTCCGGCGTCTCGAGGGGCGTGCCCGCCCGGACGGGCGAGACGACGAGAAACAGGGCAAGCGTTGCGATGCGCAGCATGCCAGCCATCTCAGTAGCACGATGCGTGCGCCGCGGGTCGGGTCATGGCAAGGTGAAGTCCCATGCACAGGGCCGCCCTGCTCCTCTGCCTGGCGCTGCCGTTTGCCGCGCCAGCGCAGGAAGATCCGGACTTCCAGTTCCTGCAGAGCCTCACCCAGACCCGGTACTGGGACCTCGGGCGGCCGACTTCCATCCGCGTCACTCCCGACGGAAGCGCGGTGCTGTTCCTGCGGGCCCTGCCGCGCAAGCCCGAGCTGCGCCTCTTCTCCTTCGACGTGAAGGCGTCGCAAACCCGCGAGGTGATCACCCCCGAGCAGGTGCTGGGCGGAGCCGCGGAAGAGCTTTCGCCCGCGGAAGCCGCGCGACGCGAGCGCATGCGCGTCACCTCGCGCGGGTTCACCAGCTACGATCTGTCCGAGGACGGCAGAACGGTGCTGGTGACGCTCTCGGGGCGCGCCTACGTGGTGCCGGTCGCGGGCGGCGCCGCGCGGCAGGTAGCGGGTCCGGGCCCCAAGGGAGAGCCCGTGTTCGATCCGCGCCTCTCGCCCGACGGGAAGAGCGTCGGGTTCGTCCGCGGGGGCGAGCTGTGGGTCGCGAAGGTGGACGGCGGGCCCGAGCTGCAGATCACCGACGGCGCCACCCCGCTCGTCACCCACGCGGAAGCGGAGTTCGTCGCCCAGGAGGAGCTGCGCAGGTATACGGGCTGGTGGTGGTCGGGCGACTCGCGCTGGCTGGTCTGGGAACAAGCAGACTCGACCGGCGTGGAGAAGCTCTGGATCGGCGACCCCGCGCACCCGGAGAAGCCGGTCACCGCGTCACCCTACCCGCGGCCTGGCAAGCAGAACGCGGTGACCCGGTTCGGCATCACCAGCGCGCAGGGCGGGCGGACCACCTGGGTCGACGTGGATACCGACAAGTGGGAGTACGTCGCGCGGGTCGAGTGGCCAGCCGGCGCGCCGCTCACTCTCGAGCTGCTCTCGCGCGACCAGAAGGACCTCGCTCTGGTCTCCGCGGACCCGAAGACGGGCAAGACGCGTGAGCTGCTCCACGAGCACGACGACACATGGGTCGATTCGGTGCGCGATTACCACTGGCTGGCCGGCGGGACCGGGTTCGTGTGGAGCACCGAAGCGGGCGGCGAGTGGCAGCTGGAGCTGCGCAAGGCGGATGGCGCGGTGCTGCGGACGCTCACCCCGCTGGACTTCGGCTACGCGGGCCTCCAGCACGTCGACGAGCGCAGCGGCGTCGCGGTTGTCGCGCGGAGCCCCGACCCGCAGGACCGCCAGCTCTTCGAGGTCCCGCTCGGCGGCGGAGCCCCGCGCCCGATCACGCGCGGACCCGACCTCCACGCCGGGGAGTTCTCGCGCGAGTCGACCGTCTGGGTGCGGATCCGCTCGTCGCGCAACGGGCAGGTGCGCCACGAGGTGCTGCGCGGCGGCACTGCGCTGGGCGAGCTGCCGGCGATCAACGAACCCTACCCGTTCCTTCCGCGCCTGGAGATCAAGAAGGTGGGGCCCGCGCCGGGCTTCTTCGCCTCGGTGGTGCGGCCGCGCGACTTCGACGCCCGCAAGAAGTACCCCGTCTGGGTCCAGGTATACGGCGGCCCGACCGGGCCGCTGGTGGTCCCCTTCGCCGCGCGCTACGTCCTCGACCAGTGGATCGCCGACCACGGCTACCTGGTGGTGCGCATCGACAACCGCGGCACCACGGGCCGCGGACATGCCTGGGAGCGCGCCATCCTCGGCCGCTTCGCCGAAGTGCCCCTCGAGGACCAGGTCGCGGCCTTGCAGGCGCTCGCGAAGCTGGAGCCCGCCTTCGACCTCGCGCGCGTCGGGATCTACGGCCACAGCTTCGGCGGCTTCATGTCCGCGTTGGCGGTCGCGCGGCGGCCCGACGTCTTCCGGTTGGGCGTGGCCAGCGCTCCGGTGGTGGACTGGATGAACTACGACACCGCGTACACCGAGCGCTATCTCGGGGTGCCGGCGCCCGCCGGGAGCGCGGACGACTACCCGCGCAACGGCCTCCTCGCGTACGCGAAGGACCTCTCGCGCCCGCTCCTGATCATCCACGGCACCGCCGACGACAACGTCCACTTCAGCGAATCGCTGCTGCTGGGGGACACGCTCTTCCGCGCCGGCAAGAAGTTCGATTTCCTGCCGCTCGCGGGAATGACGCACATCATCGCCGAGCCCGCGCTGCAGGCCCGCGACTGGCAGCGCGTGTTCGCGTTCTTCGATCAGCACCTGAGGAGGGAGCCATGACCGCCATCCCTGCCGTCTTGCCGCAGGGCGACGAGCCGGTCGATTCGGGCCTCAAGGAGCGTATGCTCGGGCCGTGAGCCCCTGACCGCCCTCGCGCATCCAACTCCCGTGACCGGTTTCCTGCTCCGCAACGCCTACGTCCTGTTGTTCGCCGCCTCCCTGTGCGAGCAGCTGGGCGCGCCGCTCCCGGCGGCGCCGCTCCTTCTCGGAGCCGGCGCCCTGGCCAAGTCGGGAAGCATGGCATTGCCGCAGGTCATCGCGCTTTCCGTCCTCGCCTCCATGCTCGGGCACTCGGTCTGGTTCTGGGCGGGGCGGAAGCGCGGGGGAGCGGTGCTGCGCCTGATCTGCCGGATCTCCATCGAGCCAGACTCTTGCGTGCGCCGCACCGAGGATCTCTTCACCCGCCAGGGCGGCCGTGCCCTGGTGGCGGCGCCCTGGGTCCCGGGTCTGGCCGTGGTCGCGCCGCCGCTCGCGGGCATGTCGGGCATGAGCTGGAAGCGCTTCCTGGCGTTGGATGCGCTCGGCGCGCTCCTGTGGGCTTCCCTCTACGCAATCATCGGATTCATGTTCGGGGCGCAGATCTTGCTGGGCTTCAATGTCGCGCTGCGGCTGGGCGGCTGGTTCCTCCTGGCGGGCGGGACCGCGCTCGCCGTCTGGCTGGGTTGGAAGATCGCGCAGCGACAGGAATTGCTGCGCAGCATCGAGGGCCGGCGTGCCGAGCCCGAGGCCGTCCTCGCACGCCTGGACTCGGCCGCGGCGCCCCTGGTGGTCGACCTGCGTCACGAGCTGGACGTCGAGGCGAATCCCACCTCACTCCCCGGGGCCGTCGTAGTGGGGATGGACGAGCTGCTCGGCTGGGCCGAGGGAATCCCCCGCGAGCGGGAGATCATCCTCACCTGCGATTGACCCAACGAAGTCTCGAGCGCCCGTGCGGCGCTCCAACTCCGCAACCGCGGCTTCAAGAACGCCGTTCCGCTCCGGGGCGGGATCAGCGGCTGGCGCGCTCTCGGCTATCCGCTGCACCCAACCCGCCACCACTCCCGCCCGGCGCCTGTACTGGTCGATGTGCCGGCGCCCGTACCGGTCGACGTGGCCTCCCGCACTGCCGCTGAAACGCGGTAGGCTGCCCCGCCATGGGGGCGCCCTACAACGCGACCGTCGATCTGCTGGAGAGGAACCTGTCGCACCGCGACCGCCCGGCGTTGCGGCAGGACGGGCGCATCACCACGTACGGCGCGCTCTGCGAGCGGGCCAACCGCGCCGGCAACGCGCTGCGGGCGCTGGGCGTGCAGATGGAGCAGCGGGTGCTGCTCTGCATGCTCGACACGCCCGATCTGCCGGCTGTGTTCTGGGGAGCGATGAAGGCGGGCCTGGTGCCGGTGCCCGTCAACACGCTGCTCACCACCGCCGATTACGATTACCTGGTGCGCGACAGCCGCGCGCGCGTGCTGGTGGTCAGCTCCGCGCTCCTGCCCAAGCTCGAGCCGGCGCTTCGCGGGCAGCCCTTCCTGCAGTCGGTGGTCGTTTCGGGAGGATCCGCGCCCGGGCACGTGACGCTGGACGAGCTGCTCGCACAGGCGCGCAGCGACCTCGATCCGGCTCCGACGACCCGCGACGACGTGGCGTTCTGGCTCTATTCGAGCGGCTCCACCGGCCAGCCGAAGGGGGCGATGCACCTGCACGGCGATCTGGCCGAGACCGCGCGGTT
Organism: Deltaproteobacteria bacterium; assembly: GCA_005888115.1. Classification (GTDB taxonomy): domain Bacteria; phylum Myxococcota; class Myxococcia; order Myxococcales; family 40CM-4-68-19; genus VBKO01. Next base: position 9,203 of record VBKO01000340.1, on the reverse strand, counting down.
GTACGGTGAAGGCATCCTGCGGATGCGCGCGGACGACGTGGTCTTCTCCGCCGCCAAGCTCTTCTTCGCGTACGGACTCGGCAACGCGATGACCTTCCCGTTCGCCGCGGGCGCGAGCTCGGTGCTGCTCGCCGATCGCCCGACGCCGCAGTCGGTGGTGCGACTGCTGCGGGAAGAGAAGCCCACCTTCTTCTTCGGCGTCCCCACGCTCTTCGCCGGTATCCTCGCTGACTCCACCGCGACCGACCTCGGGGGCCGCCTGCGCTGGTGCGTGTCGGCGGGCGAGCCGCTGCCGCGGGACATCGGCGTGCGGTGGCGCGAGCGCTACGGTGTGGACATCCTCGACGGAATCGGCTCGACCGAGCTGCTGCACATCTTCCTTTCGCTCCGGCCGGGCGACGTCCGCTATGGCACCACTGGGAAGCCTGTGCCCGGCTACGAGGCGCAGATCGTCGACGAGCAGGACCGGCCGGTGCCATCAGGCGAGATCGGCGAGCTGCGGATCAGCGGCCCCTCCAGCGCCGTCGCGTACTGGAACAACCGGGAGAAGAGCCTGCACGCCTTCCGCGGCCGCTGGACGTACACCGGCGACAAGTACCGGCAGGACGCGGACGGCTACTACGTCTACTGCGGCCGCTCGGACGACATGATCAAGGCGGGCGGGCAATGGGTCTCGCCCGCCGAGGTGGAGTCGGCGCTGGTCGCGCATCCCTCCGTGCTGGAGGCGGCGGTCGTCGCGCACAAGGACGAGAACCAGCTCGACAAGCCGAAGGCATTCGTGGTGCTCAAGCCCGGCGCGCAAGCCTCCTCCGAGGAGCTGCAGCGCTTCGTCAAGGAACGCCTCGCCCCGTTCAAGTACACCCGCTGGGTCGAGTTCGTGGAAGGCCTCCCCAAGACGGCGACGGGGAAGATCCAGCGGTTCAAGCTCCGCGTGACGTGACACCTGGGTGACTGCTCCCCTTCCGAGGACGCACGACCCGGGTTTCCCTTGCTTTTCAGGGAGAGTAGAGCGTACCGGCGGAGGGGAATTCCGCTCGCGTACAAGGGACCGCACCGTCGCTGCGTTTGAGCGCAGCATCGAGCAAGCGGACTGGGCTTCTCCGCCGAAATTGTTCCGGACCAGACAGTTAGTTCAGCCGGCTGAACTGGCTGTACAGACGCAGGGGCTCCGAAACCGGGCACATCGGTAACACACACGCCGGGCGGTGGAGTGCACATCAGGTGCTCGAGAAAACCTTCCGCGCCAGCGACCAGAGTTTCGCATGTGCCGATCGGCCACGCGTCGCCGGCTGGCCCGAGACCTGTTTATTGACGCCGATCCGCGGAAAAAGATACTCAGCGCGGAACTCCGGGAGGGGACATGGCCGAGATGCGGGCGCCGGACGCGGCAGCCGATTTCAAGCCTTATGTGCCGGACCAGGCCCGGGTCGCGGAGTTCACGCCCAAGGCGGTGATCACCGGCGCCATCTTCGGCCTCATCTTCGGCGCCTCGACCGTCTACCTCGCGCTGCGCGCGGGGCTCACCGTCTCGGCCTCGATCCCGATTGCCGTACTCTCCATCTCCCTGCTCAAGAAGTTCGGCGGCTCGACCATCCTGGAGAACAACCTCGTCCAGACCATCGGGTCAGCCGGCGAGAGCATTGCGGCGGGCGTTGTGTTCACGCTTCCCGGGTTCCTCTTCCTCGCCACCGACCCACGCACCCGGCAGAGCGTGGGCGCCGCCTACTTCAGTTACTGGACCATCTTCACCCTGGCGCTCCTCGGCGGTTGCATCGGCGTCTTGATGATGGTGCCGCTCCGGCGCGCGCTCATCGTCAAGGAGCACGGCAACCTGCCCTATCCGGAGGGCACCGCTTGCGCGCAGGTGCTCATCGCCGGTGAGCGCGGCGGCGAGATGGCCCGCACCGCCTACCTCGGGCTCTTCTTCGCCCTCGCGTACGCAGCGCTGCAGCAGATCTTCCGCGTCATCGCGGAGGTGCCCGGCTACGTGACGCGCGCGACCAGCCGCATCTTCCCCGCCGCGACGGTGAACGCGGCGATCACGCCCGAGTACCTCGGGGTCGGCTACATCATCGGCCCGCGCATCGCCGGCGTGCTGGTCGCGGGCGGCGTGCTCGGCTGGCTGGGCATCATCCCGCTGATCGCCGCGCTCGTGCCGCCCGAGACCATCGCCGCCCAGCTCGTCAAGCTCGGGTATCTCGTGGACCTGAACCGGCCCGGCGCCTACGGCTGGAACCCGACCACGCACACGTTCGCCGCCATGAACCAGGCCATCTACCGCGCGTACGTCCGCCAGATCGGCGCCGGTGCCGTCGCCGCCGGCGGCTTCATCACCCTGCTGAAGACGATGCCGACCATCGTCGCCGCGTTCAAGGGCAGCATCGCCAGCCTGCGCGGCGGTGCCGGAGCAGCCTCGACCTCGCGGACCAACCAGGACATCCCCATCGGCGTGGTCATCGGCGGCATCGTCGCCTTGATCGCCATCCTCGCCCTGCTCCCGTTCCTTCCTGGCACCTTCGGCGGCCGCATCCTGCTCGGCATCCTCATCGTCGTGTTCGGCTTCTTCTTCGTCACCGTGTCGTCGCGCATCGTCGGCATCATCGGCACCAGCTCGAACCCGGTGTCGGGCATGACCATCGCGACGCTGCTCGCGACCTCGCTGCTGTTCGTCGGCCTGGGGTGGACCGGCGACCTCTACCAGCCGATGGTGCTCTGCGTGGGCGGCATGGTCGCCATCGCAGCGGCCAACGCGGGCGCCACCAGCCAGGACCTCAAGACCGGGTTCCTCGTCGGCGCGACGCCGCGTGCGCAGCAGGTCGGATTGCTCATCGGCGTCGTGGCCGCCGCGCTGGTGATCGGCTTCACCATCCAGGTCCTCGACAAGCCGAGCATCGATGCGGCGACGGGCCTGGTCCGCCACCAGATCGGCAGCGAGGCGTTCCCCGCTCCGCAGGGGACGTTGATGGCCACGCTGATCCGCGGGCTGCTCTCGCACAACCTGGACTGGCAGTTCGTGCTGGTCGGCGTCTTCCTGGCCGCGACCATCGAGTTGTGTGGCGTGTCTCCCTTGAGCTTCGCGGTCGGCGCCTACCTTCCGCTCTCCACCACGCTGCCCATCTGGATCGGAGGCGTGATCAAGGGGCTGGTGGACCGCCGATCGGGCGCAGCCGCCGCGGGGCACGGCGACGACATCGGACCCGGCAGCTTGTTCGCCACCGGCCTGGTGGCGGGCGGCACCATCACCGGCACCATCGTCGCCTTCCTGCACTGGCCGGACGAGCCAGGGAAGCCGTCGTGGCTCGATCCGTTCGACATCAGTACCGTTCTCACCAACGGATTGGGCGCCGGCGGGTACCAGATCCTCGGCGTCGCGCTCTTCGCGGTGATGGGCATCGTGCTCTACCGCATCGCGCGCCGGCCCTTCTCGCTCTGAGCGCTACGGCGAGCCCGAACCCGATCCGGCGCCCGGTGCGCTACCCTGCGGCACGTGATTCGCTGCGTGCAGGCCGATGCCCGGCGGGACGATGCGTACGCCGCGGCGCTCGGTGGCGAGCGCGCAGATGCGCTGGTGACCGACCCGCCCTACTGCCTGCTCACGAGGCGGCGGAAGCGGGGCGACCTCCGCGATCCGCATGCCGGGCGCAAGATCGACCAAGGCCCGGTGCTGCGGTTCGAGTCGGTCCGCGACTACCGTTCATTCACCCAGGAGTGGCTGCCTCGCGCCGTCTCGCACCTGCGCCCCGGCGCTCCGCTGGCCGTGTGGACCAACTTCCTCGGCAAGGAGCCGATCTCCGCCGTGGCGCGAGAGCTGGGTTACGACCTGGCCGGCGAGTTCGTCTGGGCGAAGCAGACGACGGAGCGCGACGGAAACGAGCAGCTCCTGCGCGTCTACGAGACCGCGCTGGTGTTTCTGCGGGAACCGCTTCCACCTCTGGGGCCCGCCGACCCTCCACGCTCGTGGTGCGTCGCAGCGGGATACGACGACGACGGCGAGGCAGCGCGCTGGGGCAGCCATCCGAACCACAAACCGTTCACCGTGCTGGAAGCCCTGCTGCGCGCGTGGACGCGACCCGGCCAGCTGGTGCTCGACCCGTTCGCCGGAAGCGGGTCGATCCCTGCCGCGGCCGTGAGGCTCGGTCGGCGCGCCGCATGCCTCGAGATCGAGCCCGATTGGGCGCGGCGCGTGAACGAACGACTTGCACATCCCGTGGCGGCGAGGTAACGGCGGCGGATGCAGTTCGGGCCCAACTTCGCGGGGCTGACGTGCTTCTCCTGCGGCACGCCGCACGACGCCGCCGTGCTGCAGACGGTGTGCGGGCGGTGCGGGCTCCCGCTGCGCGTCGACTACCGCCTCGGTCCACGCGCGCTCGCGCTGCAGACCGTCCGGTCGCGCGCGCCGTCGCTCTGGCGGTACGAGGAGGTGCTTCCCATCCGCGCCGCCGACGCGGTGACGCTCGGCGAGGGCCTGACGCCCTTGGTGGAGGTGGACGGCGTCCTGGTGAAGGACGAGGCGCGCAACCCCACCGGCTCGTTCAAGGCGCGCGGGATGACGCTCGCGGTATCGCTGGCGCGCGCGCTCGGGGCGCGAGCCCTGGCGGCGCCATCGGCGGGAAACGCCGCGGGAGCGCTCGCGGCCTACGGTGCGGCCGCCGGCCTGCCAGTCATGGTCGCCATGCCCGAGGACACTCCGCGCGCCTTCGCCGAGGAGTGCCGGCACTACGGCGCCGAGGTGCATCTGGTTCCCGGCAGCATCGCCGACGCCGGGAAGTGGCTGAAGGCGAACGGGCCGCGCGACGCCTTCGACGTCTCGACCTTGAAGGAACCCTACCGGGTCGAAGGCAAGAAGACGATGGCCTACGAGCTGCTCGAGCAGCTCGGCGAGCTTCCCGACGTCATCATTTATCCGACCGGCGGCGGAACGGGTCTGGTCGGAATGTGGAAGGCGTTCGGGGAGATGCGCGAGCTCGGCTGGACGGAGAAGCGGCCGCGGCTCGTCTCGGTCCAGGCTGAGGGCTGTGCTCCAGTCGTAGCGGCCTTCCGGGGCGGCGAAGCGGCGACGAAGCCGTGGCCGGATCCGCGCACTGCCGCGTACGGGCTGCGCGTGCCGTCTCCGATCGGCGGCTTCCTCTGCCTTCGGGCGCTCCGCGAGACGGCAGGTACAGCCGTGGCGGTGCCCGAGAACGAGATCGCGCCGGCCGCGGCCGAGTTGTCGCGCCGGAGCGGCGTCGACATCTGCCCGGAAGGGGGCGCCGCGTGGGCCGCCCTGCGCCGGTTGCGGCGGGATGGTTTCGTGAAGACGGGCGAAAGGGTCGTCCTATTCAACACGGGCACCGGGCTCAAGTATCGTTAAGATCCACCTGCGGGGAGCACCGGCGCTCCCCCACTCAAGGCAGCCGAGCGGCCGCCTGCCTCTTGCCGGATGCCGATGGGAGCACGCATCTTGCGACGCCGGGAGAACGTGTTGGAGGGACGCCCAGTAAACCACGGTCGCGTGCTGGTAGTCGACGACGATCCGAAGCTTAGCCGGATCTTCGCCGAGGTCCTGCACGGCGCGGGCTTCGCCGTGGATACCGCGGCGGACGGCCGGCACGCGCTTGCGCTGCTCGAGCGGCTGTCGTTCGACACCGTCATCACCGATCTGGCGCTGCCCGGGATGGACGGCATGGAAATCCTGCGGACCGTGCGCGAGCGCGGCCTGGAAGTGCCCGTCATCTTCGTCACCGGGACGCCGCAGCTCTCGACCGCGATGCAGGCGGTCGAGTTCGGCGCCTTCCGGTACCTGCTCAAGCCGATCGATCCGGAGCAGCTCGTCGAGGTGGTCGAGCGCGCCGTCCGCCTCCACAAGCTCGCGGCCATCAAGCGCCAGGCGAAGGAGTACCTGGAGAAGGAGCAGGACTCGGAGCACCCCGGCCTCTCGGAGCGCTTCTCCCGCGCGCTCGCCGGTCTCGAGCTGGCCTTCCAGCCCATCGTGCGCTGGCCGCAGAAGCGCCTGGTGGCCTACGAGGCCCTGCTCCGCACCAGCGAGCCGAGCTTCCCGCGCCCCGAGAAGCTGGTGCATGCCGCCGAGACGCTGGGGAGGGTGCACGAGCTGGGACGCGCCATCCGGGCCCGTGCCGCGCTGCGGATGCAGAAGAGCCCCATGCGGCTCTTCGTCAACCTGCACTCCGAAGAGCTGCTCGACGACGCGCTCTACGATCCCAAGGCGCCGCTTTCCTTGATCGCCGGCCGGACCGTGCTGGAGGTCACCGAGCGGGCCGGGCTCGATCGCGTGCCCGACGTCCGCGCCCGCATCGACCGTCTCAAGCGGATGGGCTTCTCGGTGGCCGTCGACGACCTGGGCGCCGGCTACTCGGGGCTCTCCAGCTTCGTCCAGCTCGATCCGCAGGTGGCCAAGCTGGACATCGCGCTAGTGCGCAACCTGCACCGCGAGCCCACCAAGCGGAAGCTGGTGCAGACCATCACCTCGCTGTGCAAGGAGCTGGGCATCACCGTCCTGGCGGAAGGCATCGAGTCCCGCGAGGAGCGCGACGCCCTCGAGGGCCTGGGCTGCGACCTGCAGCAGGGCTTCCTCTTCGCGCGGCCCGGTCGGGCATTTCCCGCGGTCCACTGGTGACCGGCAGCGGCTGGCTCCTGCACCGAGCCGCCGCGCCCCACGACGTGACGCCGCTCTTCCTCGAGCTGTACGCCAGCGCGCGCCGCGGACAGGGCCGGCTACGCCGCCTCGCGCGACGCGACGCGATGGTCATCGTGCCGGGGCTGTTCACCGAGCGCTACCCGTTCTACCTGCGCCGTGCGGCGCGCCGGCTGCGCGAGCTGGGGCTCGAGGTGCGCTGGGCGTCGATCGATACCGACATGCCGGCGCTGCGCAATGCCGCGGGCGTGCGCGACGCCGTCCGCGATCTCGCGCGCGCGGGCCGCCGCGCGATCCTGGTGGGCCACAGCAAAGGTCCGATCGACGCCGCCGCGGCGCTGTCGCTCTATCCCGAGCTCGTCCCCTCGGTGCGGGCGCTCGTCTCGCTACAGGCGCCCTATGCGGGGACCCCGCTGGCCGAGGACGCGCACCGATCCCCGTTCTGGCGCGCGGCGGTGGGCGCGGTGGTAGGCGGGCTGTTCCGCGGCTCACCTCGCGCGTTCTGGGAGCTGCGCTATGACGAGAGGCGCGAATTCCTCGATGCCCACCCGCTGCCGCCGGTCCGGGCGTTGTCCCTGGTCACCACCACGGCCCGCGCCGGCCCCATCCTCGAGCGGACCCGGCGGCTCATCGCGGAGCGGCACGGCGCACCCTCGGACGGATTCGTGCCGCCGATCGACGCGTACATCCCCGGCTCGCGCCTGGTACACCTGAACGGCGTGGACCACGGGGGCCTGGCGTTGCCCTTCTGCCGGTCCCTGTTCGACCCTGGGTGCGCGGTAGAAGCGCTCGCCGCCACGGCGCTGGTGGAGTAGAGAAGCGCGCATGACAGATTGGCTGGAACCGAGGCCCGCGGGCGCTCCCGTCGGAATCGTCTGCGGCACCATGAACTTCGGCAAGCGGACGTCCGACGAGGAGGCGCACCGCATCGTGGCGCGCGCCCTCGAGCGCGGCGTGACCCTGTTCGATACCGCGAACGCGTACGGCGACTCGGAGCTGATCCTTGGCCGCGCGCTGCGCGGGCGGCGCGGCACGCGCATCGCGAGCAAGGTGGGCAGCCGCCCCGCGGACGGCGGTCGCGAGGGACTCACGACCGAGGTGGTGGTGCGCGCCTGCGACGAGAGCCTGCAGCGCCTGGGGGTCGACCGCATCGACCTCTACTACCTGCACTGGCCCGACATGCGCACCCCGCTGGAGGAGACCCTCTCGGCCCTGCAAAAGCTCATCCAGGCGGGCAAGATCGCGCACTGGGGCATCTCCAACTACGCTTCCTGGCAGATCGTCGACATGGAACGGATCTGCGCTCGCAGCGGCCTCTCCCGGCCGACGACCGCCCAGCAGATCTACAATCTCCTCGTCCGCCAGCTCGACGTGGAGTACTGGGCCTTCGCCAGGCAGCATCCGATCCACACCACGGTCTACAACCCGCTCGCGGGCGGGCTGCTGGCCGGACGCGCGCTGCGCGCCGAGCCGTCCAAGGGGTCCCGTTTCGACGGCAACAAGATGTACCAGCGGCGGTATCTCTCCGACCGCTTCTTCGAGCTCGTCGAAGCGTACTCGGGCCTGGCCCGCGAGGCGGGCGTCACGCCGGTGCAACTCGCCTACGGCTGGCTGGCAGCGAGGCCCGGCGTCGACTCCGTCCTGCTCGGGCCGGCCGACGTGTCGCAGCTCGATGCGGGGATCGATGCGTGCGCAACGCCGCTCGCGGCGGACCTCTGCGCACGCATCGACGACATCCACCGCGCCTTCAGCGGGACCGACGCGACGTACGCCCGGCTCGACTGAGTCGACCTCAGGGCAGCACGGCCGACAGCGCGCGCCATTTCCACGACGAGGCCGCGCGCTGGTTGAGGAACGTGGTCACGCCGATGATCCCGGCCATGGCGACCAGATTGACCGTGCTGAGCACGCGCAGCGCGCGGACGGCGCGCGCCTTCTCGGGCGGCGTCTCGGGCGCCGGCACGTGACCTTCCTGCACCGGCACCAGGCCCGCGGATCCCGACCCGATGTAGGCGCCCAGCCCGAGCGAGCCAAGGAGCGTGACGGTGTGTACGCCGATCAGGATGTCCTTGGCGACCACGGCAGCGCGCGCGTCCTTGCCCAGCATGCGTCCGGAGATCTTCGTGCGGCCGGTGAACCAGGTGAGCGCCGCGGCGCCCAGCGAAAGCAAGTTGACCCATTTGTATCCGGCCCACGCCTGGTCGATGACCTTGTTGCGCTCCGATTTGTCTCCGATCACCCGCACGGCGGGCGCGAGCGAGATCTTGCCAAACAGCGAGCCTCCGAATCCGGCCGCCAGCCCGAGGTCGTGCAGCACCTGGGCGGTGGTGGTGAGAGCGGGTTGCATCTGGCCTCCTCCTTTTTACGTGGGGTGGATCGCGCAATCAGATAGGCACTGGTCGCTCCGCCGTCGCCATTCGGGCGCTACGCCGCGCGGCGGGCGGGCGGCGGAGCGCGGTTCGCGGTACAACAGCTCGCGTGGACGGCGAGCTGGCGCGGCACTGGACGCTGGATCCCGAAGTCGAATTCCTGAACCACGGGTCGTTCGGCGCCTGTCCGCGCCCTATCCTCG
>VBKO01000540.1 GCA_005888115.1 Deltaproteobacteria bacterium | reverse complement strand
CACGTGCCGGTCCGCTCGTTCCTCCAGGTGGCGATGGGATGGCTCCTGCGCGACGCTCGGCTCGCGCTGGTGCAGACGCCGCACCACTTCTACTCGCCTGACCCGTATTGCCGGAACCTGGGGACCGCAGGGCGTGTGCCCGCCGAGAACGAGCTGTTCTACGGCGTCATCCAGCCGGGCCTGGACACCTGGAACGCGTCCTTCTTCTGCGGTTCGTGCGCCGTGCTCCGCCGCTCTGCACTCGAGGACGTGGGCGGAATCGCGGTCGAGACGGTCACCGAGGACGCGCACACCGCGCTCAGGATGCATCGCCGCGGCTGGCGCACGGCGTACCTCGGCGTGCCCCAGGCGGCGGGGCTGGAGACCGAGACGCTCGCCGCGCACGTCGGTCAGCGCATCCGCTGGGCGCGCGGGATGGCCCAGATCTTCCGGGTGGACAACCCGCTCCTCGGGCGCGGCCTCGGGCTTTCGCAGCGACTCTGCTACCTCGGCGCGATGCTGCACTTCTTCTCCGGCATCCCGCGGCTCATCTTCCTGGCCGCACCCGTGGCGTACCTCGTCTTCGGGCGCCATGTCTTCAACGCCTTGCCGCTCGCCGCGGTCGCCTACGGGTTGCCTCACCTCATCCATTCCACGGCCTGCAACGCGCGCATCCACGGCCGGCATCGACACTCGTTCTGGTCGGAGGTGTACGAGACCTGCCTGGCCTGGTACGTCGCCGTGCCGACCACGGTCGCGCTGCTCGCGCCGCGCGCGGGTCGCTTCAACGTGACCGCGAAGGGCGGCCGGATCGGCGCGCCGTTCTTCGACGCCGGCATCGCGCGCCCTGCGCTGCTGCTCGCCGCGACGAACCTCGCGGCCCTCCTGGCCGGCGTCTGGAAGCTCGTCAGTGGCGGCGGGGAAGTGGACTCGCTCGCCATCAACCTCACCTGGGCGCTGCACAACCTCGTCATCCTCTCCGCCGCCATCGCGGTCGCCTGCGAGCGGCCACAGGCGCGCGAAAGCCAACGCGTGCCGGTCCGCGTCCCGGCGATGTTGCGCTTCGCCGACGGCCGCACCGCGCGAGGCGAGACCGTCGACCTCGCCCGCGACGGGGCGAGCATCGCGCTCGGGTCGGCGGCGCCGCTTTCACGGCAGCAGCGGGTGTGGGTGTCGATCTTCTCGTTCGGCGAGGAGCGGCCGCTTCCGGCAGCGGTGCTCGGGTACGAGGGGTCTTCCGTCCGCGTTCGTTTCCTGGGGCTCACCCTGGAGGAGGAAACGCATCTCGTGCGCGTCCTCTTCTCCCGGGCCGATGCGTGGATCGGATGGACGCGCGGCCACCGCCGCGAGCACCCGCTGCGAACGCTCGCCGCGATCGCGAGGCACGGCGCCGTCGGGATCGGACGAGCGCTGGCGCTTTCCTGGCGTCCGCCGCCCGCGCTGCTGCCGCCTCGCGCGATCCGGCCCGTGCGGAGGGCATCATGAGGGCCCGGCCGGTCGCGCGCGCGGCGCTCGCGGGCCTGGCCCTGGCGGTGACCCGGGGCGCGGCCCAACCGGCGGACGATGCGCGGCGAGCGCAGCGGCTCGTCGAGCTCGGTCCGACTCGCGCGCAGCGCGACTCGGGTGTTCCGGTCCTCGAATTTCCGTTCAGCGCGAGGGCCGACGAGGAGCTGACCGGCGCCCGCGTCCGCCTGGCGTTCGCGGCACCGGGCTCCGGGGCGCCTGAGATCGACGGCCTCGAAGTGCTGGTGAACGACGAGCGGGTGGCGCTCCTCTCCGGCGCGGACATCGCCGGCGGGACCACGCGCGAGCTTCCCGTCGAGCGGGAGCTGCTCGCGGACCGCAACGCCCTTTCGCTGCGGCTGCGCGATCGCGCCGGCCGGTGCGCCAGCCGTCCCGGAGCATGGCGAGCATTGCGCTCCATCGGAGTCGTTCTCCAAGCGAACCCGGTCCCGCTCCCGACCGAGCTGGCCCTCTTGCCGCTGCCGTTCTTCGACCGCGGCTTCGACACCAAGGCGACCGTTCCGCTCGTGCTCGCGCGGGCGCCCGGACCGGACGAGACGCGTCTGGCCGCGCTCGTCGCCAGCTGGTTCGCTGTGGACACCCGCGGGACCGGTGGTGCGCATGCAGGATCATCCCCGGCACACCGAGTCCAACGTGAAGCTGCTGGTGGTCGGCGGTCGTACTCCCACGGAGCTGCGCACCGCCGTCGAGAGCCTCGCGGCCCGCGCGCTGCAACTGGCGGGTCCCGAGGTGCGGCTCAGCCCGGCGCCCGCGCGCGCGCCGGCGGCGCCCTGGTCTGCACCGCGCTGGGTCCCGTCCGACCGTCCGGTGCCGTTCGCGCAGTATCCCGAAGGGGGAGTGCTCAGTCACGAGGGCAGCACGCCGGCCACGCTCTCGGTCCGCTTCCGCATCGCGCCCGATCTGTGGATCTGGCCTCGCGAGTTCGTCGTGCTGGACCTGGGATGGTCGGAGCGGCTGCCGCCCGGCGCAGTCGCGCCGCGCCTCGACGCGGAGATGAACGGGTATTTCCTGGCCACCCTCCCGGCCCCGCGCGGGGCGGGCGATTCGGAAGGACGGGTGCGGCTGCGCATCCCGCGCGAGCACATGCGCGGGTTCAACCAGCTGCTCGTCCATGTCCACTACCCGGAGCCGGATCCCTGCGCGGCCGCCAGCGAAGGGTCCGGACGCGGCGAGCAACCCCGGGTAGCGATCGCGGGCGACTCGGTGCTGCACGTCGAAGGGCTCAGCCACTTCGCCAGCCTGCCTGACGTTTCGCTCTTCGTCTTCGACGGATATCCGTTCACGCGGCTGCCGGATCTGCGCGACATGGCGGTGGTGCTGCCCGACCGGCCCGCTCCCGCGGAGCTCTCCGTGGCGCTGTCGGTGCTCGGGCAGCTGGCCCAGGTGACCGGCATCGTGGGCGACCGGGCCTCGTTCGTCACGGCCTCGCGCGCCGCCGACGCGGAGCTTCGAGACAAGGACGTCCTCGTCATCGGCGGCGCGGAGGACAACGCGCTGCTCGCCCGCTGGGCGCCGCTGCTGCCGCTGACGGTGGGGACCCGTGCCGCGCAGGTCCACCGCCCGAGCGATCCGGACGCGCTGCTCGCTCTTCTCGGCGGCGTGGGACCTCTCCTCGACCTGCAGCGCGCGCGAGAGGTGCTGGA
>VBKO01000073.1 GCA_005888115.1 Deltaproteobacteria bacterium | reverse complement strand
ATGCCGCTCTCGAGCGCGAGCGGGCGCATTACGACAAGGCGCTGCGCAGCGAGGATCGCCTGGAGGGCCTGGCCGCGTTCGCGGAGAAACGCCCGCCGCGCTGGAAAGGGCGGTAGGCGGCTGGGCTATTCCAGCAGCAGGGCGCCGGGCGAGTAGTAGGTCATGATGGTCAGCGCGGCCATCGTGCCGTTGGGCGGGTTCCCCGGGCGCGCGCCGTCGAAGCGGGCGACGAAGACGAACTCCTTGCCCGGCTCCAGGAAGGGGTCGGGCTCGGGCAGCTTGCCGAGGGCCTGCCGTCCGGTCGCGTGCACCACGTTCTCGTAGAAGCGCTTCGCGAACCCGGAGGTGGACGAGCCGCTCGAGTTGTAGACGCTCTCGCCGCTCGACGAGTAGCTGCCCCGCCCGCTTCCGTAGCGGTCCGTCTGGTACGCCCCGGAGCCCGTGCTCGAGCCGCTGGAGGAACCGGAGCGGTTGTACGAGGACACGTAGACGTCGCCGCTGTCGCGGAGGCCCTCGGCCGGCTTCATAGAGGTCTCCGCCAGCAGCGCGGTGGCGTTCTTCTCGTCCATCTTCACGTCGAAGAGCCGCGCGCGCAGGATGACGTACCGCCCCTTGTAGACGTCGGGTTGCTTCATCGCGGCGCCCAGCGTGAACACCGGCATGCGGACCTTCTGCAGGCGCGAAATGTCCCCATCCACGTCCCCGCCCCGGTTGGCGATCACCTGGCCGACCACGCGTGGCGCGTCCGGACGCGCGCGCAGCTCGTCGTCCCAGTAGGAGGTGAGCAGCGCGATCTGCGTGAACGGGCCGCGATTGAACCGGCCGATCTCGATGCAGGCGCGCAACGCCTCCCAGGCGTGCTGCGGGCCCGACTGGCGCATCGCTCGAGCCGATGCTTCGCAGTCCATCGCCGTGTCCTGCCAGCCGACCCAGACGCGCGCGTTGAAGGTCGACTGCTTGGTGGTCTGGTGAGCCGCGCCCGAAGGCGCGAGCTCGGTCGCCGCGGCGTCGGGTCCGTTCGGCAGCGGGTCTGCGGTGCGTTGCGGGGACGCGCACGCGGCTGCGAGCGCGACGGCGAATGAAGCGAGCCGGATCTTCATCTCCAGATCTCCTAGATCTTCAGGGCCGGTTCGACGCCAGCCTTGCGGGCGCGTCCGGACGGGCGAGGGAGGGGCGGCGGCGCCGGCAACGGGTCCTCGCGGTGCGGCGCCGAACAGGAGCTCTTGCAGGACTTGTCCAGGCAGGACTGCAGCGCGTCGCCGGGAGACAGCTCGACCATCTCGCGGTTGCACTGGGGCGCGGAGACTTCGCATCGGGCGTCGGCGAGGCAGCGGCAGCAGCCCAGCGAGAACCCGGCCATGGTGCGCGTGCGCGCCAGCACCTGCCCGAGCGAGTCGGCGCATTCGCCGGCGGCGGTCGCGACCCGGCCGTGCGCGTCGCGCAGCGGGATGCGTCCCTCGAGCGTGCAGCCATCGAGAGCGACCCGGGCGACCTCGTCCTCGCACATCTTGCGCAGAGTCGGATCGGCGCGGTGCTCGTCGCGCGGAGTGGCGGCCTCGCGGCAGAAGCGAGCCGCGGCGGCTGCCGCGTCCGAGTTCTCCCGGGCCAGCGCTTCGGAAGGAGCGCCCGGCACGGGCGCGAACTCGAACGTGCAGCGGTCGCCGCGGAAGAGCCGCTCGAGGGTGCAGGCGTAGTGGGTGGGCGTCTCGTCCGCGGGCATGCGCGGCGGCGGCGCGGGCGGCCCCTCGGCGTCCTGCGGGAAGGCCCCCGAAGACAGCGTGAGCGTGAGCGCAAGGCACGCGAATCGCATCACAGTGCTGTACAGCCACCGCCGTGTGGGCAGCTAGAAACCGGCCTCCCCACATGAAAATCCGCAGGAAAATCCCAGGATACGGAGTTCAGTGCAGCTGCACGATGGCAAGCGCGGTCAGGCGCTCGCGCCGAGCAGCCGCAGCTCGATCCGGTCGTCCTGCACGTCCGCCAGGACGGTACCGCCGCCTTGCAGGTCGCCGAAGAGGATCCGCTCCGCGAGCGGCTTCTTGACCACTTGCTGCAGCAGGCGCGCCATGGGCCGCGCGCCGAACTGGGGCGAGAAGCCGTGGTCAGCCAGCCAGTTCCGCGCCGGTTCGGATAGCTGCAGCTCGACGTTCTTCTCCCGCAGCTGAAGGCGCAGCTCGTCAGCTTGCTTGTCCACCACGCGCAGGATCACGTCGCGGGGCAGGCCGCTGAAGGCGATCCACCCGTCGAGACGGTTGCGGAATTCGGGGCTGAAGGTGCGCTCGATCGCGGACTTGGCGGCGCCCCCCGCGGCCCGCCCGCCATCGACGCTCACCTGCGAGTCGCCCGCGCCGGTGCCCACCACCAGCTCGGGCTTGCCGCCGCCGCCGAACCCCATCCGCCCCGAGCTCATCTCCCGCGCGCCCGCGTTGGTGGTGAAGATCAGCACCACGTGCCGGAAGTCGGCGGCCCGGCCGTTGTTGTCGGTCAACGTGGCGTGGTCCATGACCTGGAGGAGCAAGTCGAACAGGTCGTGATGCGCTTTCTCGATCTCGTCGAGCAGCAGCACCGCGTGCGGCGACTTGCGGATGGCGTCGGTGAGGAGCCCTCCCTGGTCGAACCCGACGTATCCGGGAGGCGCTCCGATCAGCCGGCTGACCGTGTGCTTCTCCATGTACTCCGACATGTCGAAGCGGATCAGCGGCACGCCGAGGGTCTTGGCCAGCTGCCGCGCCAGCTCGGTCTTGCCGACGCCCGTCGGCCCGCTGAAGAGGAAGCTGCCGATCGGCTTGGTGGGACTGCCCAGGCCGCTGCGCGAGAGCAGGATCGCCGAGGCGAGCGCCTCGATGGCGGCGTCCTGGCCGTAGACGACCTTCTTCAGCTCGGGGGCGAGGCTCTTCAGCGCGGTCTTGTCGTCGGCCGAGACGCTGCGCGGCGGGATGCGCGCGATCTTCGCCACCACCTGCTCGATCTCGGGCACGCCGACGACCGCGACCCGCTTCTCGGCGGGCTGCATCCGCTGGAGCGAGCCCGCCTCATCGAGCACGTCGATGGCTTTGTCCGGGAGGTGGCGATCGACGAGGTGCTTGGCCGACAGGTCCACCGCGGCCTTGAGCGACTCCTCGCTGAACTTGACCCCGTGGTGCTCCTCGTAGCGCGACTTGAGACCCTGGAGGATCTGGACCGACTCCTCGTGGGACGGCTCGAGGATCTCGATCTTCTGGAAGCGGCGGGCGAGCGCCTTGTCGCGGTCGAAGCTGGCCTTGAACTCGTGGAAGGTGGTGGATCCGATGCAGCGCAGCGAGCCGTCGGCGAGCGCCGGCTTCAAGAGGTTCGAGGCGTCCATCGAGCCGCCGCTGGTCGCTCCGGCGCCCACCAGCATGTGGATCTCGTCGATGAAGAGGATGGCCCCGGGCTTCTGCGCGAGCGCCTTGACCACGCCCTTGAGCCGCTCCTCGAACTGCCCGCGGAACTTGGTGCCGGCGAGCAGCGCGCCGAGGTCGAGGGCGTACAGAGGGGCGCCCTTGAGCACGGCGGGGACCCCATTCTCGGCGAGGCGCAGCGCGAGCCCCTCGGCGATGGCGGTCTTCCCCACGCCCGACTCGCCCACGAAGATCGGATTGTTCTTGCGGCGCCGGCAGAGGATCTGGATGGTCCGCTCCAGCTCCGCGACCCGGCCGACCAGCGGATCGATCTTCCCGGCGGCGGCCCGAGCGACCAGGTCGACGCAGTAGGCGGCCAGCGGATCGTCGGCCGGCGCCTCCTCGTCCTCGTCCGCCTCGGAGCCGGGCGCATGCTCGCGGTCGCTGCCGGGCTCGCCGTTCTCGTACTGCCGCATCGCGGACGGGTCGCGCACCTTGAGGGCGCCGTGCGAGATGTACCGGAGCAGGTCCAGGCGCGTGATGCCCTGGCGCTCCAGCAGGTAGACGGCGTGAGAGTCGCGCTCCCGGTAGAAGGCGACCAGAACGTTGCCGCCGTCGATCTGCTCCTTGCCGCTCGACTGGACCTGGAGCGCCGCGCGCTCCAGCACGCGCTTGAACGCCTGGGTGTGCTCCGGCTCGCGATCCGCCCCGCGCGGCAGGGACGGCTGCGACTCGTCGAGGTGCTGCTCCAGCTCGCGCCGCAGCTCGGGCAGCCGGGCGCCACAGGCGCGGAGGATGCGGGCGGCTACGGGATCGCGGAGCAGCGCGTAGAGCAGGTGCTCCAGCGTGACGTGCTCGTGCCGCCGCGCCTTGGCTTCGGCGAAGGCCAGGCCGAGGGTCGATTCCAGCTCCTTGGTGATGCTCAACGCCATTCTTCCAATCCCCTGTCGACCGCCGAACTGGAACGCCGTACCCGAACCCAGGAAGCCTAACGCCGCCCGACCGCGTTCGGCTACTGCTCCCGCTCCATCGTGCAGAGGAACGGGAAGTCCGCCTCCCGAGCCATCTGCTCCACCGCCGCCACTTTCGTTTCCGCCACCTCGTGAGTGTATACGCCCGCCACGCAGGCGCCACGGCGATGCACCTGCAACATGAGATCCGTCGCCTCGGCGGCCGATTTGTTGAACAGCTCCATCAACACCTTCACCACGAACTCCATGGTGGTAAAGTCATCGTTGTGGAGGAGGACGCGCCACAGGCGCGGGCGGTCCGTGCGCGTCTTCTTCTCGGTCGCGACGGCCGTATCGCCGCCCTCGCGCGGCTTCCGCCTGGGCATCCCGGCACGATCGTACCCCAGCGCGCGATGTTCTCAAGCTCATGGCGGCCCGCGCGACCGGGCGGACGTCCCGCTGCCAGGACGGCGTGCTGTCCTGACCGCCGTGCCAGGCGCCCTGGTCGTTAGCGCCGCGCGGCGCGCTCTGCTACAAGGCGCGCGCCATGTCCTCGGACGCGAAGATCAAGGCGGAGCTGCAGCGGATCGAGAAGGGCGGGGCGCTCAAGTATCATCAGAAGAACGCCGAGCAAGGGAAGCTGTTCGCCCGCGAGCGCGTCCGCCTGCTGCTCGACGAGGCCAGCTTCGTCGAGGACGGCGCCCTGGCGAACGCCGCCGACCCCGAGCTGCCGGCCGACGGGGTGATCACCGGCCTGGGCAAGATCGCGGGGCGCCTGGTCGCCCTGATGGCCAACGATTCGACCGTGAAGGCCGGCTCCTGGGGCCGCCGCACGGTGGAGAAGATCGTCCGCATCCAGGAGCAGGCCCTGAAGCTGCGCTGCCCGATGGTCTACCTCGTCGACTCGGCCGGGGCGCGCATCACCGATCAGCTGGAGATGTTCCCCGGCCGGCGGGGGGCGGGCCGCATCTTCCACCTCCAGTGCCAGCTGAGCGGGCTGGTGCCGCAGCTCTGCCTGCTCTTCGGCCCCAGCGCGGCGGGAGGCGCGTACATCCCCGCCTTTTGCGACATCGTGGTGATGGTGGAGGGGAACGCCTCGATGTACCTGGGCTCGCCGCGCATGGCCGAGATGGTCATCGGGGAGAAGGTGACGCTCGAGGAGCTGGGTGGCGCGCGCATGCACTGCGCCGTCTCCGGCTGCGGGGACGTCCTGGTGAAGACGGAGGAGGAGGCGATCGAGGCGGGCAAGCGCTACCTGAGCTATCTCCCCGAGAACTTCGCATCGCCCCTCCCTGTCGCGGAGCCCGTCGGGCCGGCGGCGTCGGGGAAGCGCATCGAGGAGCTGATCCCGCCCGATCAGAACAAGTTCTTCGACATGTTCTCGCTCATCCGCGAGCTGGTGGACGCGGATAGCCTGTTCGAGATCAAGAAGCTGTTCGCGCCGGAGGTGATCACCTGCTTCGCCCGCATCGACGGGAAGCCGGTCGGGATCGTCGCCAGCCAGCCGAAGCACAAGGGCGGCGTGCTCTTCGTCGACAGCGCGGACAAGGCGGCCCGTTTCATCTGGCTGTGCGACGCCTTCGGCGTGCCGCTCCTGTATCTGGCCGACGTGCCGGGCTTCATGATCGGGACGAAGGTGGAGCGCGAGGGAATCATCCGGGCGGGCGCCAAGATGATCATGGCAGTCAGCGAGGCGACGATCCCCAAGCTGTGCGTGGTGGTCCGCAAGGCGTACGGCGCCGGCCTGTACGCTTTCTGCGGGCCGGGCTTCGAGCCGGATGCCACCATCGCGCTGCCGCAGGCGATGATCGCGGTGATGGGACCCGAGGCGGCCGTGAACGCCGTCTACTACAACAAGATCCAGGAGAGGCCCGAGGCCGAGCGCGCCGCGTACGTGCAGAAGCTTCGCGAGGAATACAAGGCAGACATCGACATCCTCAAGCTGGCCTCCGAGCAGGTGCTGGAAGCGGTGGTGCCAGGCGACCGCCTGCGCGACGAGATCATCGCCCGCTTCGCAGCCGCCTCGCAGCGCGACCGCCCCCGCTCCCCCAAGCGGCGCAGCGTCACCCCGGTCTAGCCCGGTTGTTGACGAATTCCGGGCAGATCGTTTCGGGTGGATTTGCGGCGCGGCAGGCGATACGGAGAATTCTGGAGAGATGATGGAATTCGAGCCGACGGAGAGCCAGCGCAAGCTGGTCGAAATGGTGAGGGACTTCTGCGTGCGGGAGGTGAAGCCGCACGCGGCGGAGTGGGACCGCAACGAGCAGTTCCCGCGGGAAGTCGTCGCGCACCTCGGCGAGCTCGGACTTCTCGGCATGGCGGTCCCCGAGGAGCTGGGCGGCTCGCAGCTCGACACGGTGAGCCTCGCGATGGTGGTGGAGGAGATCGCGCGCTGGGACGGATCGCTCGCGCTCACCGTCGCCTCGCACAACGGGCTGGGCACCTCGCACATCCTGCGATTCGGATCCGACGAGCTGCGCCGCCGGTTCATCCCCGACATCGCCTCGGGCAAGAGGCTCGCCGCCTGGGGCCTGACCGAGGCCGGCAGCGGGTCGGACGCCGCGGGAATGCGCACTACCGCGGTTCGCAAGGGCAAAGGCTGGGTGCTGAACGGCGCGAAGATGTTCATCACCCAGGGTTCGGTAGGCGACGTCTTCGTGGTGCTCGCCCTGACCAGCCCTTCGCGGCGGCAGAAGGGCATCACCGCCTTCGCGCTCGAGCGCGGCATGAAGGGTTTCTCGCAGCGCCCGCTGCACGGCAAGCTGGGCATGCGCTCGAGCGATACCGCCGAGCTGATCCTCGAGGATGTCTCCGTCCCCGACCAGAACCGCGTGGGCGAGGTGGACCACGGGTTCGTCGACACGCTGCAGATCCTCGACAAGGGCCGCATCACCATCGGCGCGCTCAGCGTCGGCCTGGGACGCGGCGCGCTGGAGGAATCGATCGCGTACTCCAAGGAGCGCAAGGCGTTCGGCAAGCCCATCGCCGACTTCCAGGCGCTGCGCTGGATGATGGCCGACATGGCCACCGAGCTGGACGCGGCGCGCCTCCTGGTGCACCGCGCGGCTGTGCTCTGCGATTCGGGCAGGCCCTATACGACCGAGGCTTCGATGGGCAAGCTCTTCGCCAGCGAGGTTGCCTGCCGCGCCGCCGCCCACGGCGTGCAGATCCACGGCGGGTATGGCTTTACCCGGGAGTTCCTGGTGGAGCGCATCTACCGCGACGTGAAGCTCTGCACGATCGGCGAGGGTACCAGCGAGGTCCAGAGGCTCGTGATCGCGCGCGACCTGCTGAAGGCCTGATGGGCGCGCTCGCCGATCGCGTGCTGCAGGGCGACGTCAGGGCGGCCGCCCGGCTGATGCGCCTGATCGACGATGCGCAGCCGGCGGCGGAAGGAGAGCTGCGCGTGCTCTTTCCCTCGACCGGCCGGGCGCAGCTCATCGGCATCACCGGCAACCCTGGCGCAGGGAAGAGCACGCTGGTCGATCGGTTGATCGCGCACCTGCGCGGGATGGGGAAGACCGTCGGCGTGGTGGCGGTCGATCCGACCAGTCCCTTCACCGGCGGAGCGATCCTCGGCGACCGCATCCGCATGCAGGACCACGCGCTCGACCCGGGCGTGTTCATCCGGTCCCTCGCGACGCGCGGACAGCTCGGAGGACTCTCGCGCGCGACCGGCGACTGCGTGCGCGTGCTCGATGCCATGGGGAAGGACGTGGTGATCGTCGAGACCGTCGGCGTCGGCCAGGACGAGGTGGAGGTCTGTCGCCTGGCGCACACCACGGTGGTGGTGGTGATGCCGGGACTTGGCGACGACGTCCAGGCGATCAAGGCCGGTATCCTCGAGGTGGCGGACCTGTTCTGCGTGAACAAGGCCGACCGCGAGGGCGCGGACCGCACCGTCCGCGATCTGCGCCAGATGCTGGAGCTCTCGGCCACGGAACGCGAGGTGGCGATCGTCAAATGCGTCGCCTCGCAAGGGGAAGGGATCGGCGAGCTGTGGGACGCCATCGAGGCGCACTATCGCTTCCTGCAGGGGGGCCCAGGGCTGCTGCAGCGCGAGACGCAGCGCGCGCGGTTCGAGCTGATCGAGATCCTGCGCGATCGCATGCTGCGCGCCGCCGTCGAACGGCTCACCGCGCAAGGAGCGCACCTCGACGAGCTGGCGCTGCGGATCGCGCGGCGCGACCTGGACCCGTACAGCGTGGCGGAGGAAGCGGCCCGAGGATAGGCTCGCACGATGCCCGAGCTGACCGACTCCGAACGAGTGGCGCTGCTCACTGCGCGGCTCGGCCTGGCGGAGGGAGCGCTCCGGCAGGAGGTGGCCCTCGAAGCGCTGCGCCACGGCAGCTTCGTTCACGAGCGCCGCCTGGCCGGCGAAATGATGGAGTCGAATGAGCGGCTCGAGTTCCTCGGGGACGCGGTCCTGGGCCTGGCGGTCTCCATGCGCTGCTTCGAGCGGCAACCGCTCTCGGCGGAAGGCGACTTGACCCGGCTCCGCGCGAGCATCGTCAAGGCGGAGTCGCTGGCGCAGGTAGCGCGCGAGCTGGGCCTGGGCGAGCTCTTGCTGCTGGGAAAGGGCGAGGAGCGCACCGGCGGGCGCGAGAAGCAGAGCCTGCTCGCCGACGCGCTCGAGGCGGTGGTGGCCGCCGTGTACCTCTCGCGCGGACTGCAGAGCGCGCTGGAGGTGCTGGACCGGCTGCTCGCGCCGCTGTTCGATGCGGCGACCTCGGGCCTGCTCGGACGGGACTACAAGACCGAGCTGCAGGAGAAGCTGCAGGGGACGCACCGCGCCGGCCCGGTCTACCAGGTGCTCGACGCGCCCGGTCCCCAGCACGCGCGGACCTTCGAGGTCGAGGTGCAGTTCCAGGGCGCAGCGCTGGGCCGTGGCTCGGGGCGCACCAAGAAGGAGGCCGAGCAGGCCGCCGCCAAGGCCGCGCTCGATGCGGGCCTGCCTGACCTGGCGCCCTGATTTTCCGTACTTGTCGGCTCCATCCGGCTTGGGTACTCTGCCGCGCCCTTCCCAGGAGTGACTGGACGCATGCGAACCATCCTGCCGTTGCTCGCCATATTTGCCCTCGCCGGCTGCAAGGACGCCGCGAGCGCCGAGACGAAGGCGCCGCAGAAGAAGCAGCCCACCGCCACGAAGCCAGTGGGTCAACCCGAAGGAAAAGCACAGGACACCAGCATGGCCAACCCGAGCAGTGGGATTCCGGAGGGGAAGGGCGACCTGTACGCCATCTTCCAGACCAGCCAGGGGAACATCACCGTGCGCCTTCTGGAGAAGGACGCCCCCGAGACGGTCGCCAACTTCGTCGGGCTCGCCACCGGCTCCAAGGAGTGGACCGACCCGCGTACTCGCGGCAAGAGCCACGCCAAGCTGTACGACGGCACGGTCTTCCACCGCGTCATCCCCAACTTCATGATCCAAGGCGGTGACCCGCTGGGGACAGGCACCGGAGATCCCGGCTATCGCTTCAAGGACGAGTTCCAGAGCGGCCGCCGCTTCGACAAGCCGGGGCTCCTGGCCATGGCCAACGCCGGGCCGAACACCAACGGATCTCAGTTCTTCATCACCGAGGTGCCGACGCCGCACCTCAACAGCCGCCACACCATCTTCGGCGAGGTGGTGAAGGGGTTCGAGCTGGTCCCGAAGATCGCGCGCACCGGAAACGGGCAGGTGGCGCTCCAGCACGTGGAGATCGTTCGCAGCGAGAAGGCGCCCTGAGTTGGCGAAGGCCGCGCCGCCGGGACCGCACCGGGCGGGCTTCGCGGCCATCGTCGGCCGCCCGAACGTCGGCAAGAGCACGCTGCTCAACCGGCTGCTCGGGCAGAAGGTGGCGATCGTTTCGCCCAAGCCGCAGACGACGCGCTCGCGCATCCTGGGCGTGGTCACCCGGCCCGGAGCGCAGGTCGCGCTGCTCGATACGCCGGGCCTGCATTCCGCGCGCGGCGGCCTGAACGCGCGCATGGTGCAGGAGGCGCTGCAGACGCTGAACGACGCCGACGCGGCGCTCTTCATGATCGAGGCGGGAAGCCCGGCGATCGACTCCGCCACCCGCAAGGCCATCGACCAGGTGAAGGCCGTGGAGAAGCCCACGCTTCTGGTCATCAACAAGATCGACGCGATGCCGCGGGCGCAGCTCTTGCCGCTCATCGATCGCTGGCGGGGCGAGCACGCCTGGACCGAGGTCTATCCGCTCTCGGCGCTGACCGGCGAGAACGTCGACGGGCTGCTCGATGCGCTGGTGCGCTACCTGCCCGAAGGACCGCCGCTCTTTCCCGACGACGTCTGGACCGACGTGCCGGAGCGCGAGCTGGCCGCGGAGCTCGTCCGCGAGCAGATCCTGCGCCAGACCGAGCAGGAGGTTCCCTACAGCGCCGCGGTGGTGGTGGAGGAGTTCGACGAGTCGGAGCGCGAGGTCGGCCCGCGCGGGCTCACCCGCATCTCGGCGACGGTGTTCGTCGAACGGGACAGCCAGAAGGCCATCCTGATCGGGCGCGGCGGCGCACGGCTCAAGGAGATCGGCACCAGGGCGCGCGAGCAGATCGAGAAGCTTCTCGGCTGCAAGGTGTTCCTCCAGCTGCACGTCAAGGTGGAGAAGGACTGGACGCAGAGCTCGCGCGGGCTGCGCCGGGCCGGCTATCCGGAGGGGCAATGACGACGCGCATCGGCCTGCTGCTGTTCCCGCGCCTGACCCAGCTCGATCTCACCGGGCCGTACGAGGTCTTCGCGCGGCTCCCCGAGGCGCAGGTGCTGCTCGTGGGGTCCGGCGAGGCGCGCAGCGACACCGGGCTCCGGCTGCAGCCCGACGTGGGCCATGCCGACGCCCCGCAGCTCGACGTGATCTGCGTGCCCGGTGGTCCCGGCGTGAACGACGCGATGGAGGGCTACCGCGCGACCACGCACTGGCTCAGCCTGGATCTGTTGACGCCGTTCGGTGCCACGCCGGTGCGCGAGCGCGTGGTGATCGACCGCAACCGCGCGACGGGCGGCGGCGTCACCGCCGGGATCGATTTCGGGCTGCGTCTGGCTGCCGAGCTGCGCGGAGAGAAGGTGGCCCAGGCGATCCAGCTCCTGATGGAGTACGACCCGGCGCCGCCGTTCCGGGCCGGTTCGCCCCGCAGCGCCGACCCCACGCTAGTCGAATCCGTCTCCGCGGCGCGTCGCGGGCTGAACGACGAACGCCGCCGCATCGTCGAACGAGCCGCCGCCAAGCTTGCTTCAGGCTGACGATTCCCGCGCCTACTGCGAACCGGCGCCGGCGGCCCGGGGGAAGGGGCGCGCCTCATGCACGCGCCCGCTGGGCGGGCGAGTCATCTCGATGCTCCGAGGCCGGGACGACGTGAAATCGGCTCGCCCCTCCCCCCGGACACCCGTCACCTATGGGCAGGTATGCGCCGCCATCCGCCTGCTCCGGACAGTTCAGAAGGGGAGAAACTGAGCGGCAGCAATTCCCGACTGAATGGCCCATGCCGCGGCGACCATGCCACGCCGGACGCATCGGGGGTGGGTCCGGGGTGGGGCCGGCGCGATTTCACGTCGTCCCGGCCTCGGAGCAACGAGCGCCTCGGGCGCCCAGCGGGCGCGTGCATGAGCGACGGACCCACCGCGGACCCGCCGCCGGCCATAATCGCGACGGACCCACCGCGAACCCGCCGCCGGCCATAAATCGCTAGGCGGGGTGGGCGGATGTGCGTTGTGGAGTCGGTCCGGGTGCGTTGCCGGGGGAAAGACTGGACGCTAGACTCGCGGCCCCGATGGAGCGCTGATGCTCGATCCGAACCTGCCGCTGGCCCTCACCTTCGACGACGTCCTGCTGCTTCCGGCAGAGAGCGACGTGCTGCCGCGGCAGGTGGACGTGAGCGCGCAACTGACGCGCAACCTGCGCCTGCAGATTCCCATCGTGAGCGCCGCGATGGACACGGTCACCGAGGCG
>VBKO01000072.1 GCA_005888115.1 Deltaproteobacteria bacterium | reverse complement strand
TCCTTGGGCACCTCGACGTCGCGCGCCGCCACGACCAGCTGGTTGCGGGTCTCCACCAGGTCGAGCGCGACCAGCGCGGTGGTATCGGACCAGTGCACGCTCCCGCCCAGGACGATGGTGGCCCCGAACGAGTCGCGCGCGCCGCGCGCCCCAGAGACCTTCTCCTTCACCACCTCCGTCGCCGAGACCACCGCCAGCGTGCCCTGGAACTGCTCGATCTGCCGCAGCTTGTTGGTGAGGATCTCGCTGAGGCCGGCTGCGAAGGCGTCCTGCGGGGCGCCGCCCCCGACGCTGCGGAACGGGAGGACCGCCAGCTGCCGATCCGCCGCCATCGCTGCCGGCCGAGGCGGCCAGTAGAGCGCGAATACCGCCGCCATCGCTGCGCAGGCGACCGCCCACGGGAGCGCGCGCGAGGTTCGCCAGCGCCGCGCCGCCGGGATGGCGGCGGACGCGCCATCGAGGTCCTTCGCCAGGGACGCCGCGTCTCCGTAGCGCGCGGCGGGATCCTTCTCGAGGCAACGTGCCACGATGCTGGCCAGCTCGCGCGGCACGCCGTTCGGGAGCGCCGGCGGCGCCGACGAGAGCACGGCGTATCCAGTCTCGACGGCGGACGCTCCGCGGAACGCGGGAGCGCCGGAGAGCATCTCGTGGAGGATGGCGCCGAAGCTGAACAGGTCGGACCTGTGGTCCACGGGCGCGCCGCGGACCTGTTCAGGAGACATGTACGCGGTCGTACCGACGATCGCGCCGGAGCCGGTCGACGATGCCTGGGCCGGTACGCCGGGCACACTCGACGGAAGCAGCTTGGCAATCCCGAAATCGAGGATCTTGAGACGCTCGTCGCGGGTGATGAACAGGTTCTCCGGCTTCAGATCGCGGTGCACCACTCCGTTGGCGTGGGCGGCGGCGAGGCCCGCGGCCAGCTGGCGCGCATGGCGCAAGGCCTCGTCGGACGGCAGCGGGCCGTGGGAGAGGCGATCGCGCAGCGTCCTGCCCTCGAGCAACTCGGAGACGATGTACGGCTCACCGGCCTCGACGCCGACGTCGTACACGTCGAGGATGTTGGGCTGCTGCAGCGATGCGGCCGCGCGCGCCTCGACCTCGAATCGGCGAAGCTGCTCGGCGCCGTGCGCGCCCGGCGCCAGGACCTTGACGGCGACCTTCCTGCCGAGCCGCAGGTCGACGGCGGAGAACACCCGCCCCATGCCGCCGCGGCCGATCTCCTTCTCGATCGAGTAGCGCTCGCCGAACAGCGTGTGCGCCGGCGGTAAGTTTACGTGCTCCGCGGGACCGGCATCGGCGATGGCGAGCGCTCCGGCGCCGCCGGCCTGATCGCGACCGTGGAGGGCCTGGACCACGTGCCCCCGCCTCCGGCGCAAAGCACGCTGCGCCGCGTCCACCGTGCCGCCATGGGCCCGCAGAGTCAAGTCACCGCGGCGCGGCAAATGGACCGTATCGGCGGCGCCCGTCCGGAGCGGCGCCGCGTCGGGACCATCCTGCCGCGCCGCGGCGCCCCCCCTCAACGCCTGGCCAGCGGCTGCGCGTCGCTGACCGGCTGTTCCACCTCGGCCGGCTGCTGTTGCGCCGCGAGAGTGGAATGCAGCTCCCCGAGGCGTGCGAGCACGTGCGCCGATGCGGCGAGCCATCCGAGAACGAGAGCGACCGGGAACAACCAGCTGCGAATCCGCTCCATGGCGCACCTCCCGGCGAGCGCTGAAGCACCGGGCGTGCCATGAGCGGTCCTGCCTTTAGCGGGTGGAAATCGCGGCCCTGGCGCGAGCGCCACGCCAAAGCGCAAGTGGCGCCACGGAGGCGCCTCCGCTCAGCTGTGGAACTCGCCGCGGTCGATCCGGTAGCGCTTCATCCAGCGCTGCACCTGCACACGCGCCTTGCCCAGCACGCGGGCGGCGGCCGTCACGTTGCCGCCGCTCTCACGGAGAGCGGCGACGATCTCCTCCCGCCGCCGGCGGTCCGCCTCCGGCAGGCCTTGCGCGCTGGCGACGCCGAGCGAAGGCGGCTCCGCCAGGCTGGCCGCCACCGCGGGCGGCAGGTGGCGCAACTCGATGGGGCCTTCGCCCGCCAGGACGACCGCGGCCTGGAGGCACCTCTCCAGCTCGCGAACGTTCAGCGGCCACGGGTAGACGAGCAGGGCGCGCGCAGCCTCGGAGCCGAGCACGACCCGCCGCCCAGGAAAGTGCCGCTGCAGCAGCGCGGCGGCGAGCAACCCAAGGTCCTCTCGGCGCTCGCGCAGCGGGGGCAGCTGGACTGTGACTCCGCCCAGGCGCGCGAGCAGATCCGGGCGGAACTTCTCCTCGGCCGCCAGCGCTTCGAGGTCGCGGTGGGTGGCCGAGACGAGTCGCACGTCGATCTTGATCGGACGCGTCGCGCCGAGGGGCTGCACCTCGCCCTCCTGCAGCACGCGCAAGAGCGCCGCCTGGGCGGTGAGCGGCAGATCGCCGATCTCGTCGAGGAACAGCGTGCCTCCGTGGGCGCTGCGCACCAGCCCGGCGCGGTCGTCTTCGGCGCCGGTGAACGCCCCTCTGCGGTACCCGAGCAGCTCGGACTCGACCAGGGCGGCCGGGAGCGCGCCGCAGTTCACCGCCTGGAACGGTCCCGTGCGTCCCGACAGGGCATGGATGGCGGAGGCGACCACTTCCTTTCCGGTGCCGCTCTCTCCGCGCACGACGACCGGGACGGTCGAGCGCGCGACCGCCTGCGCCCGCGAGAGCGCCTCGGCCAGAGACGGGACCAGCGTGGCGAACCCGCTCGCCGCCGGCGCCAGCGAGCTCGACTCGACCACCTCTCCGCTCGGACGCACGCGCGCCCGGAAGAGGAAGAAGGTGTGGCCCAGCTCGATGAGATCGCCGTCCTGGAGCTCGGCGCGCTGGCATCGCCGGCCCCTGACCAGCGTGCCGTTCTTCGAGCCGAGATCCTCGATGGTCCAGGAGCCGAGCACCCTGCGGAGCAGCGCGTGCGAGGCGGACATCCAGGCGTCGTCCACGCCGATGGTCAGGCGGGGCACGCCCGATCCGTCACCCCGCGAAATGCCGGGGCTGTCGGCGCGGCCGAGCATCACCTCGTCGACGTGCTCGAGCGAGCAGCGCATCGCCGCAGCGCCGGGGCGGTCGCAGCTGAGCACCAGGAAGACGTGAGGCGTTCCGGCGCGCTCGGCGGAGCCGCGCTTCATCTCGTGCGAAAGAGTCCTGGTGGATGGCCCCATGGCGTCCCGCGCCGCGCCGGTCGGTGCGACTTCGAGGGTGCTCCGTGCGCCGCCGCTCCGTCAAGAAGGTCGGCGGCCAGTATCCCGGCCGAGCGATCGGTAGAGTCGCGTCAGGCGGCCCAGCGGCGGGGACGATCGCGCAGCTCGCCTGTGCCAAGCGCGTCGCAGAGCGCCAGGAACCGTTCCCGCGGAACCCCGGCGAAGCGGGTCTCCTCGAGCGTACCGATGGGCGCATCGGTGCGCAGCGTAGCCAGGCGGCGGTAGAGGAGCGCGTCCTCCCGGCGTTCCAGAAGCGTCGCCGCCAGCCGCGGTGCCTGCCGCACCGTCGGCCACGCCGCGGGGTCGGCCGGGATCTGCTCGAGGTGGATGAACCTCGCCAGCAGGGCCGAGGCGCTCTTCTCGCCGAAGCCGGGCAACCCGGGGATGCCGTCCGCGTCGTCGCCCGTGAGCGCGAGCAGGTCGGGGACGCTCGGCGGCCGGACCCCGCGCCGCCGCACCAGTGCCTCCTCGTCCACGACCGCCTTGGCGCGCCAATCGACCTGCACCACATGCGTGCCGCGGAGGCACTGTCCCAGGTCCTTGTCGGGCGTAAGGATGCGCACCTGCTCCACCTGGCTCGCGAAGCGCGCGGCTCCCGTGGCGAGCGCGTCATCCGCCTCGAAGTCGCGCATGGACCACACTGCCATCCCCAAAGCGGCCACCGCTTCCTCCGCGGCGTCGAATTGGGCGAGGAGCTCCGGCGGGACCCCTTCCTCGGTCTTGTAGCCGTCGAAGAGGTCGTTGCGGAAGCTGCGGATGGGATTGTCGAAGGCGACGGCGACGTGTGTCACCGACTCGCCCTCGTCGTGCATCAGCGCGAGCATCGAGAAGGCGAGCGCGAGCGTCGCCTTCTTGTCGCTGCCGTCCGGCGCGCGGTGCGGCGGCCGCTTGGAGAAGTACGCGCGAAAGAGCTCGTAGGTGCCGTCGACCAGGTGCAGGCGCATCGCCCGACTATAGGCCACCTTTCGACGCTGCTCGAATGGCCGCGGGCATGGCGAGCGGCTGGAGCAGCTCGCCTTCGTGCGTGTGACGAGTGGTGAACGCGCTCCGGGAGCTACGCAGGCGGGGTGTACAGACCCGCGGTCCGCGCGCGCAGGCGCACCAAAGCGAGGACCACGTCGCAGGTCGGGGTCGGGAGCCCCACGAGCCGACCCATTTCCGCCACCGCGCCCAGCAGCGGGTCGATTTCCATCGGGCGCCCGCGCTCGAGGTCGACCAGCGTGGAGGGCTTGTGCACCCCGACTTCCGCGGCGCCGGCGATGCGCGCGTCGACGTCGAGCGGGAACTGCACGCCCAGTTTCTCGGCCACCGCCTGCCCCTCCACCATCATCTGCCGCGCCACCGCGCGCGTTCCCGGATCGCCGGTGACGCTCTCCAGGCCGCTCATGGTGAGCGCGCAGATCATGTTGAAGGAGAGGTTCCCCCACAGCTTGATCCAGAGGTTGTCCCGGATGCGCGCCCGCACCGGGCAGCGGAAACCCGCCTCGATCATGGCCCGCGAGAACGCCTGTGCGCGCTCGCTCTTCGAGCCGTCCGGCTCGCCGATGTCGAACCGATTGGAGTAGGTATGCTCGATGACGCCAGGCTCGACCACGTCGGTGGCCGGGTAGACGATGCATCCCACCACACGGCTCGGCGGCAGCTTCTCCCAGAGCGCGCCGCCAGGATCGACCGTCTGCAGCCGCGTGCCCTCGTACGGCCCGCCGTGCTTGTAGAAGTACCACCACGGGACGCCGTTCACCGCCGGAACCAGCGTCGTCTTCGGGCCGAGCAGCGGCTGCACCGCGTCGGCGATGCCGGGCAGCGCGTGCGCCTTGACGCTGAGGATCACGCAGTCCTGCGGACCGACCTCGCGCGGGTCGTCGGTGCAGCGGGGACGCACCACCTGCGTCTTTCCTTCGCTGATCAGCTTGAGCCCGCGCTCGCGCATGGCGGCGAGGTGCGGCCCGCGCGCGATCAAGCTGACGTCCTGCCCCGCGAGCGCGAGCTTCGCGCCCATGAAGCCGCCGATCGCGCCCGCGCCGAAGACGGTGATCTTCATCCGGCCAGGCCGAGCTTCGCAGCCAGGCCGATGCGCTGCAACTTGCCGGTCCGGCCCTTGGGGATCTCGCGCACGAAGACGAACTTGCGCGGCACCTTCCAGTGCTCCAGCCGGCGCGCCGCGAACTCGCGCAGCTCCCGGTCGGTGCAGGTGTGGCCGTCGCGCAGCACCACCGCCGCCGCGATGTCCTCGCCCAGGCTGTGGTGCGGGATGGCGAAGGCCACGCACTGCTGCACGGCAGGGTGGTCCATCAGCACTACGTCGATCTCGATCGGCGCGATCTTCTCGCCGCCGCGGTTGATCAGCTCCTTGAGCCGTCCGGTCAGTCGCAGGTAGCCATCGCGGTCGATCACGCCCTGGTCGCCGGTGCGGAACCAGTCGTCGATGAAGGCGTTCTCGTTGGCCTCGGGGTTGGCCTCGTATCCCGGGGTGACGTTCGCGCCCCGGATCACCACCTCGCCGGTCTGTCCGCGAGGCAGGATCTTCGCCTCCGCTGCGCTCCAGCTCGGCCATCACCTGCGGCGCGAGCGACGCGGAAGAGGAGCGGATGAGCCGCAGGCGGGTGCGCCCGAGATTCTCCGCGTGCCGCGCGGCGCGCGTGAGGATCGCCTGGTGCATGGTCGGGACGGCCGTGTACCAGGTGGGCCGCACTTCGTCGAGCCAGTGGAAGAAGCGCAGCGCGTTGAACCCGGGCGAGCAATGCACCTGCGCGCCGGCCGCGAGCGAGGAGAGCACCGCCGCCATCAGGCCGTGGATGTGGAAGAGCGGCATGATGTTCAGGCAGACGTCGTCGGGCGTGAGCTGCAGCGCGCCCATGATGTTCCGCGCCGAGGCGGTCACGTTGCGGTGGAGCAGCGGGACGATCTTCGGACGCGAAGTGGACCCGGAGGTGTGCAGCACCAGGGCCACGTCGTCGGGTTGCGCCAGCCCGCCCTCGAACGGACCGGCGCCATTCTTCTGCAAGAGCCGCAGCGAGAAGGCGCCCGCGCCCTGGTCGCGATGGGGGACGAGATCGATGGTCGGGATGCGCAGCTTGGTCGCGACTGCGCGGGCTGGCGAGTCCAGACCTGCCTCGACCACCAGCGCTTTGGCGCGCAGGTCGGTGAGGTTGAACTCGAACTCGTCGGCGGTGAGGCCGCGGCTCAGCGGCGCCGGACGCGATCGCCCCGTCCGATTCCGAAGGAGTTCAGCTCGGCGACCGTCCGCTCGACCAATGCGCGCAAGTCGCGGTACCGCAGCGGCGGTACGGCTTCCGGGGCACCTATCGCCGCTGCATCGTCGGCGCCGCGCTGCAGCAACTGCGCGATCGTGTCCATGTATGCACTGCGTTATGGACACGATTTCGGCCGATCGCAAGACCGCAGATCAATCGAGCAGCCTGTACGCGGGCAAGGTCAAGAACTCACTGAAGTCTTGGGACAGGACGAGCCCGTCCAGGATCTCCGTGGCATCCCGTAAGCGGCCCTGCTGCGGGCCCCCGAGCTTCGCGACTTCCTCGTCGCGGACTTTCTGGTACAGGTCGGCGGACGCGGTGCGTCCGTCCGCAAGCCTGGCCGAGTTCCGCACCCATTGCCAGAGCTGCGCGCGGGAGATCTCCGCGGTGGCCGCGTCCTCCATCAGGTTGTGGATGGCCGCCGCGCCGTTGCCGAGAAGCCAGGAGTTCAGGTACTGCAAGGCGACGTCCACGTTGTTGCGGAACCCGGCCTCGGTGATGGAGCCGCCCGGGATGCGCGTGTCCGTCAGCTGCTCGGCGGTGACGCTCACCTCGCTGCGCAGCTTGTCGATCTGGTTCGGCTTCTCGCCGAGCACCTTGACGAACTCCTCCCGGGAGATCTGCACCAGGTCGGGGTGGGCGACCCAGGTCCCGTCGAATCCGTCGGTCGCCTCCCGCTTCTTGTCCTCGCGGGTCTTGGCCAGCGCCTTCTCGTTGATTTCGGGGTTCTTGCGCGAGGGGATGAACGGGGCCATGCCGCCCATGGCGCTCGCGCCGCGGCGGTGGCAGGTCTTGATGAGCAGCTCGGTGTAGGCGCGCATGAAGGGCACCGTCATGGCGACCTGCACGCGGTCGGGCAGGATCTTGTCCTTGCGCGTCCGGTACTTCTTGATCAGCGAGAACATGTAGTCCCAGCGTCCCGCGTTGAGGCCGCTCATGTGGTCGCGCAGCTCGTAGAGGATCTCGTCCATCTCGAACGCAGCGGGCAGCGTCTCGACCAGCACGGTGGCGCGGATGGAGCCGCGCGGGATCTTCAGCGAGTCCTGAGCCAGCACGAAGGCGTCGTTCCAAAGCCGCGCCTCGAGGTGGCTCTCCAGCTTCGGCAGGTAGAAGTACGGGCCGGTGCCGCGGTCGAGTTGCTCGCGGGCGTTGTGGAAGAGCGTGAGCGCGAAGTCGATCAGGCTGCCGGAGACCGGCTGCCCGTCGACGAGCACGTGCTTCTCCGGGAGGTGCCACCCGCGCGGGCGCACCAGGAGCGTCGCGATCTTCTGGTTGAGCTTGTACTGCTTTCCTTCGGGCGAGCTGAACGACAGCGTCCGCCGGACCGCGTCCTTCAGGTTCTGGTGCCCGACCACGATGTTGCTCCAGGTGGGCGAGAGCGCGTCCTCGAAGTCCGCCATGAAGACGTCCGCGCCGGAGTTGAGCGCGTTGATCATCATCTTGCGCTCGACCGGTCCGGTGATCTCCACGAACCGCCTGGCGAGGTCCTTGGGGATTCCGGCGACCTTCCAGTCGCCCTCGCGGACCTTCTTCGTCTCGGGGAGGAACTGGAACTCCTGCCCCCGATCCAGCTCGCGCTGCCGCTCGGCGCGGCGGGCGAGGAGCTGCTCGCGGCGCGCGTTCAGCTCGCGGTGGAGCCGCTCCACCAGAGCCAGCGCCTCGCGCGTGAGGATGGCTTCCGACCCGGCAACCTTCGGACCCTTGACCTCGATGCCCATGCTCTCCTCCGAGGGGCACCCTCTTTAGCACCGGCCACACCGGCCGTCACCCCGACAAAGAGATCACCGCGGAGGCGCGGAGCTCGCGGAGGTTTCTGGGGTGAGAAAAAGCAAATCCTCCGCGCCCTCCGCGTCTCCGCGGTGATCATTAGGTCCTGACGGGCGCAGGGGCCATGAAGACGAGGAGGGCGGCGCGGGAGGAGAAGCGGTTCGCCACGCCGTGCTCGCTGCCGGCGGGGCACAGCGCGACCTCGCCTGCGCGCAGCTCGCGGGTCTCGCCGCCGACGCGCACCTCCACGGAACCTTCCAGCACGGCGTACAGCTTGTCGCTGCCCGCGTGCGCGTGCGCCTTCTGCTCCTGCCCGGGCTCCAGGCAATAGACGTCGCAAAAGAAGCGGTCCGTCTCGAACAGGTTCAGCTTCTGCAGCTTGTCGGGCGAGAAGCGGCGCAGGGCCGCGAAGCTCTTCACCTCAATCATTTTCTTCCTTCGTCCCCGCGAGTCCGTACTTCTGCGCATTCATGCTGACGATGGCGGCGGCCAGCACCTTGGGCACGTACTCGCGCGTCTCCTCGGGAAGCTTCTTCAGGCGGTAGAGGTGCCAGAAGTCCCGCCGCTCCTTCTTGAACCCGCCGGGCTCGCTCGCGATCTGGTGCAGCACGCGCCGGACGCCGGACTCCCCGCGGTTGTAGCTCGCCATCGCCAGCATGAACGAATCCTCGCCGAACTCGGCAAGCAGGTTGGAGGATCATCGGCCAATACTTCTGCTTGCGGCGATAGATGTACTTCAAGTTCCCGGCCTGCAGCAGCTCGTCGACGTGGAACTGCAGGCGCTCCTTGAACACCGGCGGCACGGCGTAGGTCTTCGCGTCGAACTTGGTGAGGATCTTGCGGATGTCCTGGTCGATCTGATCGCCCGCGTTGGCCACCTCGGCGGCCTTGGTCCTGTCGGCCTTGCCGAGGTCTTCGATCGCCTTTTGCGCGTTCCCAGCAGCTCGGCGTGATGATGGAGACCTTCGGGTCCCTCACCTGGTCGAAGCGGACGTCGCAGTCCGGCGCGCGGCCGATCCGCAGCACGGGCTTCGCCAGCTCCGCGGTCCGTCCCTGCAGGCTCCCGGAGAGGTGCTTCAGGCGGATCATCCAGATTCCCCCGCCCGCAGCCTACCCCGCCTCGCTCCCGCTGCCGAGCAGCGAGACCGGTACCGCCCATTCGGAAAAGACTCGAAGATCACCGCGGAGACGCGGAGAGCGCGGAGATCTGGTTGGTTTTTGAAATGGAAAGTCTCCGCGTCCTCTGCGCCTCCGCGGTGATCCGTTTGTCTCTTCTACGGCGCGGAAGCGACGAGGCGGAGGATCTTGTCGCGGTCGGGGGGACAGTTGCCGCGGCCGTCGCAGTTGCTGGTCGTGATGTACGGCACGCCGCCCGGGCCCATCACGACGTCGCGGAGGCGGCCGGCCTGGTCCTGGAAATAGACCTCGTGCAGCTCGACCACCGCGGGGTCGGAGGAGCTGAACTTCACGCGGTGCAGGTGGGTCGAGCCCAGCGTGCCGATGAGCAGGCTCCCGCGCCAGTCGGGGATCGCGGTGCCCGTGTAGAACGAAGCGCCACCGGGCGGAACGGCCGTCTGCCACGTCAGCGAGGGCGTGACCATGCCCGTGTGCGTCTGGCATCCGTAGATCTGCGGCCAGCCGAGGTTCGCTCCCGGTGAAGCGAGGTTCACCTCGTCGTGCCCGCGTCGCATCAACTCGCCCGATGGACCGTGATCGGTCACGTAGAAGCGGCCCTGCGACCAGTCGAAACCCTGCGTGTTGCGCACGCCGAGCACGTACAGCGGGTTTCCCGCCACCGGGTTGTCCTTCGGGACCTCGCCGTCGGGTGTGAGCCGCAACACCTTGCCGGCCGGGCTGCGCGGGTCCTGCGAGCGGTCGGGCTCGCGGCCGTCCCCGGTGCCGACGTAGAGCATGCCGTCGGGCCCGAAGCGGATGCGCCCGCCGTCGTGGTAGGCGGCGGAGGGGATCCCCTCGACGATGCGCCGGTCGAACCGCGCGGAACCGAGGTCGTCGGCGACGCGCCAGCGCTCGACGCGGTTCGATTTCCGCCCGCCTTCGCGCACCGTCATGTAGAGGTAGACGAAGCGGTTCCGCCCGAATTCCGGGTGCAGCGCGACGCCGAGCAGCCCGCCTTCCTCGTCCGAATCGACCGCGATCGTGGCCACCAGCGGGAGCTTGGTCGCGTCTCCCGCCTTGCGCCTGGCGAGCGCCGGCACCAGGCGCAGCCTCCCGGGCCGCTCCGTCACCAGCGCATCTCCTCCGGGAAGGAACGCGATCCCCCACGGCACCTCCAGCCCCGCCACCACCGTCTCCAGCTTGACCGCCGCCTTCCCCTCCGGCCCATATCCCTTCTTCACCAGCTCACACTTCTCCACCGCCCCCGCGCTTTGCGCTGCCAAGACCGTGAGGACGAGTGCAAGCGCGCGCATGGCGCGATTGTAGGCGAAAAGATCACCGCGGAGCCGCGGAGAGATTGTGCGTATTCAAAAGCAAAAAACCTCCGCGCCCTCCGCGTCTCCGCGGTAATCTCTTTGTCCTCTCTTGCTGGGCGAGTGGGTGGGGCGCAGAATTCCCGTGGAGGCGCATGCAGCCGTTCGAGCACACGCCAGCCGAGGCGCGAGAGCTGCTCGGCAGACCCATCCGCGAGCTGGGGCTGAAGCTCGACGGCTCGCCCGTCGAGAAGTACGTGCAGCAGCTCCACCGCGAGCTGGAGGCGAGAGGCCTCGAGCGATTCCGTCCGGCCTGCTACCTCTCCGACGAGTGGGCTTGCCCCGACCGGGAGCCGATCATCGGCATTCCCTTCTATCTCGCCGATCCCAACCTGCAGGCGCTCGAGCGCTCGCTCAACGACCTGGAGGATGAGCGCGAGATCCTCATGTACCTGCGCCACGAAGCGGGCCACGCCTTCAACTACGCGTACGAGCTGTACGACACGCCGGAATGGATCGAGCTGTTCGGGCCCTTCGACCGCCCGTACGTGGACACGTACACCCCGGTCCCGTTCTCCAGGCGCTTCGTCCGCCACATCGCGGGGTGGTACGCGCAGAAACACCCCGACGAGGATTTCGCGGAGACGTTCGCCGTGTGGCTCACGCCACGCTCCAACTGGCGGCGCAAGTACGCGGGCTGGCCCGCGTTGCGCAAGCTCGAGTACGTCGACCGGATGGCGCGCGAGCTGGCCCGCGCCGAGCCCAAGCGCGCCCTGGCGCGGGCGCTGGCAGAGCTGCCGGTCGACCAGATGACGGAGCGGGTCGAGGAGTTCTACAGGCGCACCGTTCCCGACGAAGCGCCGAACATCTCGGACCTGGTGCCGGACGCCGAGCTGGAGGACATCTTCGACGCGGGCCCGGTGCGCGACGGGTTCTCCCCCGCCGCGGGCCTCTTCTCGACGCACGGCAAGGCGCTGGTGGACAAGATCACCTACTGGACCGGGATCCGACGCTCCCTGGCGAAAAAACTGATAGAGCAGATGGCGCGCCGCGCACGCGAGCTGGACCTGCAGGTCGCCGCCGGACGCGAGACGCAGCAACTGATCGAGGCGACGGTGCTCGCCACCACGCTGGCGATGAACTACCTGCAGCGCGGCAAGTTCGAGGAGCGGTGACGTGCCGGGAAAGCTGAAGATCGCCGTGCTGTACGAGCCGAGCGACAACGTGACCCCGCCCGAGCGCGAGCGGCGGCGCAGGCGCGAGAAGGGCGCGCCGGTCGGCGGGCGCAAGCGCGAGCGGCGAGCCAAGCTCGATCGCGACGAAGTGTTGGAGGCGGTGCGCGCCAGCGGCCACGACGCCTTCTTCCACGAGCTCAAGGACGAAAAGTCGCTCCTCGAGCTGGCCCGCATCGAGGCGGACCTCGTCTTCAACCTCACCGAGGCCTACGCCGGCGACGACTCGAAGGAGGCGCACGTCGCCGCCTTCCTGGACCTGCTCGCTCTTCCCTATACGGGCGCGGGGCCGCAGGCGCTCTTCCTCGCCCAGGACAAGGCGCTCGCGAAGAAGGTCTTCACCTTCCACGGCATCCGCACGCCCAACTTCGCCTCCAGCTACCGCGGCAAGGTCGACCACGTCGACGATCTGCAGTTCCCGATGATCGTCAAGCCCGGCTCCGAGGACGGATCGGTGGGCATCGACGCGGGGTCGGTGGTGAAGACCGTGAAGGAGATGATGGAGCGCATCGCGATCGTCCACGAGCACTTCGACTCCCCCGCGCTGATCGAGGAGTTCATCGAGGGGCGCGAGATCTACGTCGGCGTGCTGGGCAGCGACAAGCCGGAGGCGCTGCCGCCCGTGGAGCTGGACTTGTCGAAATTACCGAAAGGCATGCCGCGCATCGCCGGAAAAGAAGTGAAGTGGGAGAAGGGGACCGCGGCGTACGACGTGACCCGCTCCGCCGTCGCCCACGACCTGCCGGAGGAGCTGGTCCGGCGCATCCAGGAGACCGCCCTGGCGGCGTACACCGCGCTGGGCCTGCGCGACTACGGCCGCATCGACCTGCGCGTGACCCCGAAAGGCGAGATCTACGTGATCGAGGCCAACCCGAATCCCTGGCTCGCCCCCGAGGCCGAGCTCGCGATTGCCGCGGCGGCCGCCGGCCGCAACTACGCACGGCTGGTCGGCGAAATTGCCGACCGCGCCCTGTCCCGCTACGCCTAGCCGTGTAGCACGGCTATGGCTTCCCGAAGATGCGGAGCATGGACTTGACGATCGCCCCTCCCTCGGGCGCAGCGATCTTCTCCAACTCGCCCGCGTCGAGGTAGGTGCCGCCACACGAGAAGCAGCGGTCGACTTGGACGCCCCGGAAGCCGATTTCCTTCAGCTCCATCCCGCATTTCGGGCACCGCATCCAGTGCTGTTTCTTCAGGTCTTCACGCTGCGTGGAGGCGAGGGCTGCCTTCTGCTCCGCGGCCAGCTTCCGCATCCGCTCGGCGTTCTCGCGCGCGAAGTACTCCTCCTCGGCGTTGCTCGGCTTGTCACTCACGGTTCCTCCTCGGCGGGAAGCGGAATACCAGAGTCGTCCCGTACCTGTCACACGGCACGGCGCACGGCTGCTCGCATACCCGTCGCCCGCGCGCGCAGGCGCCCGGCTTGTCGTGTACCGGGCGCCGGTGCGCTTCGGTAATCGCTCGCAATATTTACAAAAATCGGGTGTCATCTGTACGTGCTTGCGCTACAGAGATCCGCAGAGGAGGCGGGTCGCGGCCGACTGTCCAGAGTCCGGCACTTCGGCCGCCAGGCCGGATTTTTCCCGTCCGGTGGTTCACAAGCGTTCGGTGTGGAAGAGGCGGTCCCGCAACAGGGCTGCGAGCCTGCCGCGAAATCCATTTACGCACGCCAACCAGCAAGGGGTAGACCGTGGGCGAGACGCACGATCCAATGGGCGGTCAGGGCGGCGGCGAGGGGCGTCGGAAGCGGCCCCCCCACAACGGTCACAGCGCCAGCGACGACCACCGCTTGCGGGAGCTCCTGGGCGCTCTAGACTCGGCGCGCGGAGGCGACTTCGCGGTCCGCCTGCCATTCACGCGCGGGTCCGGGTTGATGCCCGACATCGCGCGCGCGTTCAATTCCGTGGTCTCGCGCAACGAGGCGCTCGCCAACGAGATCGCGCGACTGGAAAAGGTGGTCGGCCGCGAGGGTCGCATGACCGAGCGCGCCTCGCTGGGCGAGGTGACCGGCGGCTGGGCGACCAGCGTCACCGCCATCAACGCGTTGATCGGCGACCTGGTGCAGCCAACCACCGAGGTGGCCCGCGTCCTGATCGCGGTCGCCGAGGGCGACCTCACGCAGAAGATGGCGCTCGAGATCGAGGGCCAGTCCGTCAAGGGAGAGTTCCTCCGCATCGGCACCACCGTGAACTCGATGGTCGATCAGCTCTCCAGCTTCGCGGCGGAGGTGACCCGCGTCGCCAAGGAGGTCGGCACCGACGGGAAGCTGGGCGGCCAGGCCGGTGTGCCCGAGGCGTCGGGCACCTGGCGCGACCTGACCGACAACGTAAACCGGATGGCGTCGAACCTGACTTCCCAGGTGCGCAACATCGCCGAGGTCTCCACGGCCGTCGCGCGCGGCGACCTGTCGAAGAAGATCACCGTCGACGCCAAGGGCGAGATCCTCCAGCTGAAGGACACCATCAACACGATGGTCGATCAGCTGAACTCGTTCGCCGGCGAGGTGACGCGCGTCGCGCGCGAGGTGGGCACCGAAGGGAAGCTGGGCGGTCAGGCGGACGTGAAGGGCGTCTCGGGCGTGTGGAAGGACCTGACCGACAACGTGAACTTCATGGCCTCGAACCTGACCACCCAGGTGCGCGGCATCGTCAAGGTGGTGACCGCGGTCGCCAACGGCGACCTGCGGCAGGCCCTTCAAGTGAACGCCAAGGGCGAGATCGCCG
>VBKO01000071.1 GCA_005888115.1 Deltaproteobacteria bacterium | reverse complement strand
TGGTCACGGCCACTGTCTTCACGTCCCGGTCCTGCCCCTTGTAGCTGTTCGCGGGGATGGTGAATGAGCTGTACCAGGGATACTTCGCGGTGAGCTGCTGCACGTACGCGTCCGGCAGCGAGAGAAGCCTGCCCTCGCCGGAGGTCATGACGTCGAGCACCGCGGCGGTGGGCACGCCGCCCGCGAGCATCACCGCCTCGGCATGCTTGTTCTTTAGCTGCTCGACGGCCTGGTTGTAGTCCATGTAGTCGGCCTTGAGATCGTCGCGCGCGCGGTAGTCGAGTCCCAGGATGGCCAGCATCTCGCGGCTGTTCAGCTCGGTGGCGGAGTTCTGCGGTCCGGGCACGAATTTCTTGCCCTTCAGATCGGACAGCCCTTGCACGCGCGATTCCTTGCGTACCACCCAGTGCACTACGTTCGGGTAGAGCTGCGTCATCCCCTTGAAGTGCGTCTGCTTGCCCTGGTCCTTGTACGCGTCGGCTCCGTTGACCGCTTGGTAGACGATGCCGGTCTGCGCGATGGCGACCTCCGCGTCCTTGCGCGCCAGCAGCTGGATGTTGTGCGGCGTTCCGTTGGTCGCCTGGGCCGAGGCTTTCACGCCCGGCAGCTTGTCGTTCCAGAGCTGCGCGATCGCGTTCCCGATCGGGTAGTACGCGCCGCCCGTGGTGGCGGTGGCGATGTTGATGTTGACGCTCCGGGCGGGCGCGGCCGCGGGCTTCTGCTGCTCCTTGTCGGACTTGCCGCCGCTGCAGCCGGCGATCCCCGCCGTGACGAGACAGACGACGAGCGCGCGCATCTCGACCCCCCAGTGGCCCGACCGGCCGTGCTGCGTCTCAAAAGCATAGCGCCGTCCCGTCGACGGCGGCTACTCTGCGCTCCATGAAGAGCCGCTGGTCCGACGGCGAGGCCCGGGAGTTCTCCGATCGGTACGGCGCCGCGTGGGGCGAGGCGCTGGCCATGCGCGTCTACACCTCGCGGCTGATCGGTGCCGACCCGGACCTCGTCATGCACGGCGGGGGGAATACCTCGGTCAAGATCGTGAAGCGCACTCTCCTGGGCGACGACGTGGAGGCGCTCTGCGTGAAGGGGAGCGGGTGGGACCTCGATTCCATCGAGCCGCCTGGGTTCCCCGCGCTCGACCTCGCGTACCTGCGCAGGCTGCGCAAGCTCGAGGCGCTTTCCGACGAGGAGATGGTCAACCAGCTCCGGACCCACTTGTTCGATGCCAGCGCGCCCAATCCGTCGGTCGAGACGCTCCTGCACGCCTTCCTTCCCCACACCTTCATCGACCACACGCACGCCGACGCCATCCTGGCGCTCACCAACCAGCCGGACGGGGCCGAGCTGATCCGCAAGGCACTCGGGAAGGACGTGGTGATCGTGCCTTACGTGATGCCGGGCTTCCGGCTGGCGAAGCTCGCCGCCGAGATGTTCGAGGGAATGCCCGCCGCGAACGGGATGGTGCTGCTCAAGCACGGCCTGTTCACCTTCGCGTCGGACGCCCGCGACAGCTACCAGCGCACCATCGAGTACGTCGATCGGGCGGAGACGTTCCTGCGCAAGCGTGCCCGGTCCCAGCCCGCCGCGCGCGCCGGTGGGAGCGGCGCCTCGGCCGCTGCCGCGCGCATGGCTCGGGTGGGGCCGATCCTGCGCGGCCTGCTGGCCGCGCGCGGAGCGGGTCCCGATCAGCCCGTCCGCCGGGTCGTCCTCGAGCACCGCGCCACGGACGATCTGCTGGCGCTGATCGCGGCGCCGGAGTGCGCCTCGCTCGCCGCGCGCGGCCCGCTCACTCCCGACCACGTGATCCGGACCAAGCCCAGGCCGCTGTTCGTGCCGGACCCGGCGCTCGACGATCCGGAGGCCCTCCGGGCGCAGCTTGCCAAAGCCGTCGACGCCTACCGCGCGGCCTACGAGGCCTATTTCGCCGAGCAGGTGCGCGGGAAGGGCATCACGCGGACGAAGCTCGATCCCGACCCGCGCGTCTTCCTCATTCCCGGGGTGGGGATCGTCTGTGCCGGCAAGACGCGGAAGGATGCCGCCATCGCGGCCGACATCTCGGAGCACACGCTGCGGATCAAGGACGCGGCCGAGGGGCTCGGTCGGTACGAGCCGCTCGACGATTCCGACCTGTTCGACATGGAGTACTGGAGCCTGGAGCAGGCCAAGCTGGGGAAGGAAACCGAGAAGCCGCTCTCGCGTCAGGTGGCGCTGGTGACCGGTGCCGCGGGCGCCATCGGGCTCGGCATCTGCGCCGAGCTGGCGAGGGCGGGCGCGCACGTGGTGTTGACCGACGTGGACGCGGAGGCACTGGAGCGGGCGCGGGCCAAGGTGGCGCAGATCTCCGGCGCCAGCGCGTGCGCGGCGCTGCGGATGGACGTGACCGACGAAACGTCGGTCGAAGCGGCGTTCGACCAGGCCTGCCGCACCTTCGGCGGAGTCGACCTGGTGGTCGCGAACGCCGGCATCGCCCACGTGAGCGCGCTGGCGGACACCGAGGCGCGCCAGTTCCGCCAGGTGATGGACGTGAACCTGATCGGGTACTTCCTCACGCTGCGGGCCGCGGCGCGGGTCCTGCGTGCGCAGGGTACCGGTGGCAACGTGATCGTCAACGCGTCCAAGAACGTGTTCGCGCCTGGCGCGGACTTCGGCGCCTACAGCGCGTCCAAGGCGGCCGGCCACCAGCTCGGCAAGGTCGCCGCCATCGAGCTCGCCCCTCTCGGCGTCCGGGTGAACATGATCAACGCCGACGCGGTGTTCGCGGAAGGAGACACGCCCTCGGGCCTGTGGCGGGACATCGGCCCCGACCGCGCGCGCTCGCGAGGCCTCGCACCCGAGAAGCTGCAGGAGTTCTACCGCGACCGGAATCTGTTGCGGGCGGAGGTCACGGGAGCGCAGGTCGGCCGCGCCGTGGTCTTCTTCGCCTCCAACCAGACGCCCACCACCGGGGCCACCTTGCCCGTCGACGGCGGCATCGCCGCCGCGTTCCCGCGCTGAGCTGCCTCTGCTACGTACGTTTCCGCGGCGTCGCGACCTGGCGGTCGCAGCGGCATCGTATGGTCCGGAAACGAGCACAGTGAGGAGCCTCCCGTCTCTCGTCGGCGATCACCGGCTCCGCGCTGCGCGCCGACGGCGGAGTCGTCCGCTCCATCGTCTGAGGCCGGTCGTCCGCGCCCGCAGGTACGTGCCCGCCGCAATCGCGGCCCGGGCGCGACGTTCGCTGGCGCCTTTACACGGGTCCGCTGCGGGTGTAACCGCGCAGCGCAATCCCGGGACGCGCGCTTGATCCCCATCCGCGACACCATCCCGCACCGCCGCGCCCCGGTCATGACGTGGGCGATCATCGCGGTGAACGTCGCCGTCTTCCTCTACGAGCTGAGCCTGCCGCCGCAGGACCTGGAGCGCCTCGTCTACATGTTCGGCATCGTCCCCGCCCGGTACAGCCATCCCGAATGGGCGCAGTGGATGGGGCTGCGGGTCGACAACTACTGGCCGTTCCTCACCTGCATGTTCCTGCACGGCGGCTGGGCGCACGTCATCGGCAACATGTGGTCGCTGTGGATCTTCGGGGACAACGTCGAGGACGTGATGGGTCCCTGGCGCTTCCTCATCTTCTACCTGCTCACCGGGCTGCTCGCGGGGCTGACGCATTACTTCCTCAACGTCGACTCCGCGGTCCCCACCGTAGGCGCGTCGGGCGCAATCGCCGGCGTGCTGGGCGCCTACTTCATCCTCTTCCCGCGCTCGCAGATCCTGGTCGTGCTGCCGATCTTCTTCTTCCCGTTCTTCTTCCAGCTGCCCGCCGTCACCTACCTGCTCTTCTGGTTCCTCAGCCAGATCCTCGGCGGAGCGGTGGCGGGGCTGTCGTCGTCGCAGGTGTCGGGCATCGCCTTCTGGGCGCACGTCGGTGGGTTCGTCGCCGGCGTCGTGCTCCACCGTCTCTTCATCCTGCCGCAGCGCGAGCGCCCCCGGCGCTTCCAGCGAGACGAGGTCGGCATCGAGGGGGCTTGGGCGGGATGGCCATGAACGGAGCCGGTGGGCAGGGAGGCGGAATCGACGTCGGCCAGATCTTCTGGCTGTTCTTCATCCTGTCGGCGCTCCAGCCGGTGCTGAAGCAGAAGATGCTGGAGAACGCCCGCCAGCGGCTGCTCGCGCGGATCGAGCGGCGGCGGAAGACGCGCGTCATCCTCCTCGTCCACCGGCAGGAGACGATGAGCCTGCTCGGGTTTCCCCTCATGCGGTACATCGACATCAACGACTCCGAGGACGTCATGCGCGCCATCGAGCTGACCGACCCGGAGGTGGGCATCGATCTCGTGCTCCACACTCCCGGCGGGCTCGTGCTGGCTGCCACGCAGATCGCGCGCGCCATCCGCACCCGCAAGGGGAAGGTGACGGTGCTCGTCCCCCACTACGCGATGTCCGGCGGGACCCTGATCGGCCTGGCGGCCGACGAGATCGTCATGTCTCCCCACGCCGTCCTGGGACCAGTCGATCCGCAGCTGGGCGAGTATCCCGCCGCGTCGGTGGTGAAGGCGGTGTCGCGGAAGCCGATCGCCGAGGTGGACGACAAGACGCTCATCCTCGCGGACGTGGGCGAAAAGGC
Source organism: Deltaproteobacteria bacterium (assembly GCA_005888115.1). Lineage (GTDB taxonomy): Bacteria > Myxococcota > Myxococcia > Myxococcales > 40CM-4-68-19 > VBKO01. Next base: position 11,374 of record VBKO01000071.1, on the reverse strand, counting down.
GCTCGTCCAGGTGCGGGAGAGCACCCGCGAGCTCCTGACCCGCAGCCAGCCGCCGGAGAAGGCGCGCGAGCTTGCCGAGCTCCTCGCGACGGGGACCTGGACGCACGACTTCCCCATCACCGTCGACGTGGCGCAGAAGCTCGGCCTCAAGGTGCGGTCCGACATGCCCGCGGAGTTCCTCCAGCTGATGAGCCTCTTCCCCCAACCGGTGCGGCGCCAACCCTCGGTCGAGTACATTCCCACCCGGCGGCGAGCGGAGCAGCCGTCGCCGCCCCAGAACCTGGCCTGACCGGCGCGACGGTCAAGGCAGCCGGAAGACGCGATGCGGGCGCTCATCTTCGATCTCGACGGAACGCTGGTCGACACGGTCTACGCCCACGTCTTCGCCTGGCAGAAGGCGCTCGACGAAGCCGGCATGCCGATCGACGGCTGGCGCATCCACCGCCGCGTCGGGATGAGCGGCGGCCTGTTCACCCGCGCCGTGGCGCGCGAGGTCGGCCACGACCTGACGCCGGCGCAGGCCGAGGCTCTGCAGCGCCGGCACGGCGAGCTATTCCGCCAGCTGCTTCCCGATCGGAGACCGCTGCCCGGCGCAGTCGCGCTGCTCCGCCGCCTGCGCGAAGCGGAAGTCCCGCACGGCATCGCCACCTCGGGGCGCCGGCCTGAGATCGACGGGTCGCTGGCGGCGCTGGAGATCCCGAACGACACCGTGGTGGTGGAGCGCGGCGACGTGAGCCGGGCCAAGCCCGCGCCGGACCTCTTCCTCGCCTGCCAGCAGCGTCTCGGCGTCTCGGCCCAGGACTGCTACGTGGTCGGCGACGCGGTCTGGGACCTGCTCGCCGCTCGTCGCGCGGGCATGCTGAGCGTGGGCGTGCTGAGCGGCGGCTACGGGGAGGACGAGCTGATCCGCGCCGGCGCGTACCGCGTCTACCGTGACGCCGCGGAACTGGACACCTGGCTGGACGAGCTGGGCGTGCTGGACTGACCGGTTTCTGGGTGCTCCTCGCCCCCGCTGCTATCGTCCGCCGAGCCGATTCGTGCCCGGGGGATGGATGCAGCGAAGCACGATCTACTTGGAGCGGGTGGTGGAATGCCGCTCATCGGCCGGGGCGCTCTGGCCGATCCTGGCGGACACCGAGCGGTTCAACCGCGCCGTCGGGCTCTCGCGCATTGCCGTCCAGTCGCTCGAAGATGCAGGCGCAGCACGCTTCCTGATCGCCACTACGCTGGGGGGGTTTCGCGTCGAGTACGAAGAACGGCCCGCCGAGTTCGTCGAGAACGAGCGCTTCAAGTTCCTCCGCGTGCTGCGGCGCGGGCCGGTCCACTCCATCGAGACGTCATTCGAGCTGCGGACCCGCGGGTCGGGCACCGGCGTCGTGCTCTCCCTGCGGATCGCTCCCCGGTGGCCCTTGTTCGGGACCATCGCGCGACTCAACGGCTGGCGCACCTTGCGCACCTTCGCGCGAGAAGTGGCACGGATCGATTCCGAGGTGACGAGCGGCGGCCCGGTCGAGATCGCCGCCCAGGCCACGCCGGCCGACGTCAGCGCGTTCGGGCGGGCAGCGGAGGCGCTGCGCAACTCGGTCGCGCAGGATCGTCGCGCGCTCGCCGAGAAGCTGATCGAGCACGTGCGCAGCGGTCCCGACGTGGCCGTCGCTCGCATCCGGCCATTCGAGCTGGCTGACGCCTGGGCGGCGCCGCGCCGCGAGGTACTCGCGGTCTGCCTGAAAGCCGTGGTCGCAGGCATGCTCGAGCTGTCCTGGGACCTGGTCTGTCCGAGCTGCCGCACGGCGGCGGAACGGACACCGTCGCTCGCGAAGCTGGGCGAGCGCGGCCATTGCCAGCTGTGCGACGTGACGTTCGGCCTCGAGCTCGACAAGGCCGTGGAGGCGACCTTCCGGCCGCCCGCGCCGGTGCGCGACATCGACTCCGGGCCGTACTGCATCGGGGGACCGGCGCGCACTCCGCACGTGGTGACGCAAGCGCTGCTGCCGCCCGGATCCGAAGTGGTGCTGCCGGTGCCGCGCCGGAGCGGCCGGCTGCGGCTCTTCGTCCGCGGTGGCGCGACGGCGAGCGTGGAGGTCCGCGGCGACGGTCCGACCGTTGCCGTGGCGGACGCTGGCGAGCACGTCACGCCGGCGTCCCTGCTCGTGAGTCCAGGCGGTGTGGTCCAGGTGCGCAGCGCGCTGGCCTCCGAGTCGCACGTCAAGCTCGAGCGCAGCGAATGGGTCGACCGCGCGGCGACCGCGGCCATGGTCAGCGCCTTGCCCGAGTTCCGCCGCCTCTTCTCCGGCGAGGTGCTTGCCCCGGGCCTCGCGCTGAAGGTCGGCCGCATGACGCTGCTCTTCAGCGACCTCTCGGCCTCGACCGCGCTCTACGGCCGGGCCGGGGACGCGCCGGCATTCCGGTTGGTCCGGGACAGCTTCGACGTACTCAGGGCAACGATCGAGCAGAACGGCGGCGCCGTCGTGAAGACGATCGGCGACGCAATCATGGCGGCGTTCACCAGCGACGAAGACGCGGTGCGCGCGGCGGTCGCGATGCAGCGCGCGTTCCCGGAGTTCATCCGGCAGTACCACTACGCCGAGGACGTCGATCTGAAGCTGGGCGTCTACGCAGGCCCATGCTTTGCGGTCACCGCGAACGGCGTGCTCGACTATTTCGGCCAGACGGTCAACGTCGCGGCGCGCCTGCAGTCCGAGGCTCAGGCGGGTGATCTCGTCCTTTCCGAGGAGTTGGCGGAGGTGGCCGCTGCCGGCGGCTCGCTCGCGGGCACCCGGGTCACCGAACGATACGGCGCGACCCTGAGATCATGTCCTGGCCGCCTCGAGCCGCATCCTCTCCGAGGTGCTACCCGGTCGGGCGGAAATCCGGATGGTGCCGCGCGATGCCGAGGTGCGCCGTTGCTCCCTTTTCGCGCGCAGCTGGGCGGATCTCCGCAAACGTACGACATCGCGGCCCTGCATTCCCACCTCGCTGCGTGCTTGAATCGCTTCACTATGCAGCCGCCACCCATCTACTTCACCCTCCGTTCCAAATGGCTGGCCCTGACCCCGCGGGCCCGCGCGATGGCAGTTTGCGCGGCCGTGGCGGTCGCCGGCCTTTGCCTCTTTGCCGCATTCCGCGGCGACCCGGTCGAAAGGGCCGTGGCGCGTGGCGATTTGCACGCGGCCAAGACCGAGCTCAAACAGCGACAGGTGGCCGACGCGGGCGCCCGCAGCTATGACGCGGGCCGCATCGCAGAGGCGCAGGGCGCCTTCCGGCTTGCCACCGTGAGCTACCTGACCGCCATGCGTCAGGGCGATGACCGCGGGTTGGAGCGCCTGATCGACATGACCCGCGCCCCGAACTGCCCCGCGCGCAGCGCTGCCGCCTCCGCACTGGGCGGCGTGCGCGACGTTCGCGGCGTCCGCGCCCTGCAGGACCTGAAACGGGCGAGGTTCGCGGACGAGCACGGGAAGAAGAAGCGCAGGTCGAGCTCTTGCAACAGCGCGCTGGCTGCCCGCAAGGCGCTCAAGCGCGCACGCAAGGCGAAGGCCTGACGGCTCAGAAACGGCCGCCGAACGTCAGCGCGGGGAGCCTCGCAGGCCCCCGTTGCTGGGGCGTCCCGGCGGCGCCAGGGGAGTGCAACAGGCGCGGCACCAGGGTTCCGAAGAGAGTGCCCGCGCCTGCTCCGACCAGCACGTCGGAGAGGTAGTGCCGGTCGGCCGCGATCCGCAGGTAGCCGGTGAGGGCCGCCAGCGGCAGTCCCGCGGCCCAGGCGACCCAGGCATCCCCATCGCCTCTCATCGACGCGCAGGTGGCGAACGAGGTCGCCACCGCGAACGCCGCGCTGGCGTGGCCCGAGTAGAATGAGGCGTCGTCGTCGGCGGATGCGCGCGCCGCGCCGCTCGCGTACGCGGCCGGACGCCGGCGCGCGACGGTCAGCTTGACGGCCTGTCCGGCGAGGCCCGCCAGCGCGACCGTTTCCGCAGCGATGAGCGCATCCACGCCGGCTGTCTTCGCATCGCGACCCGAGACGAAGAAATCCACGCCCAGGCCCGCGAGGGGCACCGCGCCGTACGCCACCACGTCGCTCGCGGTCGCGGGAGTGTCGGAGCTCTGCAAGCGGAGCGCGCCGCGAGCGGAGAGGTCGAACGGCGGAGGCTCGCACCAGCGACAGGTCTCGGAGGCGAGCCGATCCTCGAGGACGTGCAGGAGCACCCAGCCCGCCGCCGCGGCGCCCGTGATGACCGGGTCCCGGATCGCGTCGTACGGCAGGGCTCGCGAGGGACCATCCGCCGCGGCGAGCGCCACGGCAGCGGCCGCCGCGAAGAGCGCGGGCATGCCGTCACTGTACGGCGGCTCGCGCTACATCGGCGAGACCTTCGTGTCGTCGACGAACCCCTCGCGCCCGTTGGCCAGCTTCACGCGGCGGAACCCGTAACCGCTCGCGCTAGCGTCCGCGCAGACCTTTGCCCGGCTGTTCAAGCTGCCGATCACGGGCGACGTCGAATCGGGGCTGGCGTACACGTCGGTGTCCCGCTCGATGACCGCCGCAACCTGTCCCGAGGGGCACGATTGTGCGTCCGAGCGCTGGGCGGCGGATGCGCCGCCGGGCGATGACGAGGACGAGGTGCTTGCGCATGCGAACGCCGATACCAGGGCGAACACTCCGATCCATCTCATGGCCTATCCTCCGAAGCCGTGGTGAACGGACCGCGTATGACGGCCGTGTTTACGGCGGCGCGTTGGCGCTATTTCGGACCCAGGCCGGACGGCGGACTGCCGTGCGGGAAGACGCTAGCGCGATCCGCTGGGGCTCGCCTTCGGTTCGGGCGCCGCGGCGGACGCGGGCACCGGAAAGCCTCGCTTGCGCATCAGCGCCGCGATTCCAGGGTCCCGCCCGCGGAACTTCCGGTACGCGTCCGCCGGGTCGACGGTGTTGCCGGCGCTGAAGACGTTGTCGTGCAACCGCTTCGCCACCGCCTTGTCGTACGGTCCGCCCTGCTCGACGAATGCCTCCCAGGCGTCCGCCGAGAGCGTGTCCGACCACAGGTAGCTGTAGTAGCCAGCCGAGTACCCGTCGCCCGAGAAGACGTGCTGGAAGTGCGGCGTGCGGTGGCGCATCACCAGCTCCGCCGGCATCTCCAGCGCCGCCAGCGTGTCCTTCTCGAAGCGCCGTGGATCGATCGGCGTTCCGCCGGCGAGGTGGAGCTTCATGTCCACCAGGGCGGCGGAGAGGTACTCGACCGTGGCGAAGCCCTGGTTGAACGTCTTGCTGCGCTCGATCTTCTCCACCAGCGCGGCCGGGATCGCCTTGCCGGTCTGGTAATGGAGGGCGAACCGGTCGAGCACCGGCCGCGTCTCGAGCCAGTGCTCGAGGAGTTGCGAGGGGAATTCGACGTAATCGCGCGCGACGGACGTCCCGGCCAGCGACGGATAGATGACGCTGGAGTTGAGCCCGTGGAGCGCGTGGCCGAACTCGTGGAAGAGAGTCCGGGCATCGTCCCAACTGATCAAGATCGGCTCGCCCGGCTTCCCCTTCACGAAGTTGGCATTGTTGGAGACGATGACCGGGACCTCTCCTTCCAGCCGCGACTGCCGCCGGTACTCGTTCATCCACGCGCCCGAGTTCTTGCCGGGACGCGCGTAGGGGTCGAAGTACCAGAGGCCCACGTGCTTGCCCTTGGCGTCGGTCACCTCCCAGACGCGGACGTCCGGGTGGTACACCGGGATGGAGCCGTCCGCGACGGGCGCGAAGCGAAGGCCGAAGAGCTCTCCCGCTACCCAGAACATCCCCTCGCGCAGCTTTTCCAACATCAGATAAGGCTTCACGTCGTTCTGGTCGAGGTCGTACCTCGCCTTGCGGACCTTCTCCGCGTAGAAGCGGTAGTCCCACGGAGCGATGCGGATGCCGGCCTTCTCGCGGTCCGCGATGCCCTGCATGTCGGCCACCTCCTCGTGGACGCGCGCCACCGCGGGCTTCCAGACCGCTTCCATGAGCGCCAAGGCGCGCTCCGGCGTCTTCGCCATCGAGTCCTCGAGGCGCCAGTGGGCGTGGGTCGGGTAGCCGAGCAGTTTCGCCCGCTCGGCCCGGAGTTGCAGGATCTCGGTGATGGTCCGGTTGTTGTCGTGCTCGTCCGCGTTGTCGCCGCGCATGATGAACATGCGCCACACCTTCTCGCGCAGGTCACGACGCGTGGAGTAGGTGAGGAAGGGATCGACGCTCGAACGGGTATTGATGATCGCCCACAGGCCGGGCTTTCCACGGGCCGCCGCGCCCGCGGCCGCGCCGTCGCGCACCGCGCCGGGCAAGCCCGCCAGGTCCGCTTCCTTCTCCAGGAGGACCATCTCCGAGCCTTCCTCGGCCAGCACGTTCTGGCTGAACTTCGTGTAGAGGCCCGCGAGCCGCTGGTTCAGCTCGGACAGCTTCCCCTTCGCCGCGGAGTCGAGCTGCGCGCCCGCGCGCACGAACGTCGTGTAGTCGAGCCACAAGAGCCGCTGCTGCTCGGGCGTGAGCTGAAGCTTGTCGCGGGCCGCGTACACGGCGCCGATTCGCGCGAACAGCTTTCCGTTCTGGACGATCTGGTCGTTGAACTCGGCCAGCTTCGGCGACATCTCGCGCTCGATGCCCTGCACTTCGGCGTCGTTCATGGTCGAGGTGTAGATGCCGTAGACGGCGCTGACGCGATCGAGGGTGTGCCCTGCGCGCTCCATCGCGGCGATGGTGTTCTCGAAGGTGGGAGCAGCCGGGTCGGCCGCGATGCGGTCGAGCTCGGCCAGCGCCTCGGCCATGGCGGTTTCGAGCGCCGGCTTCAAGTCGGCGGGCTTGAAGCGGCCGAACGGCGGCACGCCACCCCAAGGACCCTGCCAGGGCGGGAGCAAAGCGTTCACCTGGCCCACTGCCGGCTTCTCGCCGGAGCGGCGAGCGGCTTCATCGGGCTTCGTGGGCGAGGCCGCGCAAGCGCAAAGGACGGCGACGGCCGGCGCGAGCACCCCGGTCGTCCGGGAACGGGCGGGAAAGGTCATGGTCCATCCATGCAGGGTTGTCCGGCGGATCCTAGCTCGTACGGCTTGCGGCAGGGGGAATTTCGAAGAGCGAGGAACCCGGCGCGGGCCTTGGACGCCGTGAGTAGGTTCCGGGGATGCGTTTGCTCGAACTGCTCCTCGGCCGCCCGCTCCGATCGGACGAGGAGACGGTCGAGCGCATCGGGGTCCTGACCGCGATCCCGGTGCTTGGCCTGGACGCGCTCGCGTCGGCGTCGTACGGGCCGGAAGCCGCGCTGACCGTGCTCATCCCGCTGGGACCCGCCGCGCCGGTGTGGGTCCGCCCGATCGCGCTCGCCATCGTCGGCTTGCTCTTGCTGGTCGCTCTTTCGTACGCGCAAACCCTTCCCGCGTACCCCAACGGCGGTGGCTCCTTCACCGTCGCCAAGGAGAACCTGGGTCGCACGCCGGGACTCCTCGCCGCCGCCGCGCTCTGCACCGATTATGTGCTCAACGTGGCGGTGGCCATCTCGGCGGGCGTCGGCGCAATCGCCTCGGCGGAGCCCCGCCTGTTGCCTCACACCCTGCCCCTCTGCCTGGGCGTGCTGACGCTCCTCACCCTCGTCAACCTGCGCGGCGTGCGCGAATCCGGGCTCGTCTTCCTGGTCCCCACCTACCTGTTCGTCGCCACGCTTCTCGTCACGCTCGGAGTGGGCGTCTGGAAGTCGATCGCCGCACAGGGCCACCCCGCGCCGGTCGTCGCGCCGCCACATCTGCCGCCGTCGGTGACGGCCGCCAGCCTCTGGCTCCTCCTCAGGACGTTCGCCAGCGGCTGCACGGCGCTCACCGGCGTGGAAGCGGTCAGCAACGCTGTGCCGATCTTCCGTGAGCCCAAGGTGCACCGCGCGCGGCGCACCCTGGCGGCGATCGTGATCATCCTGATGGTCCTGGTGATCGGGATCACGATCGTAGCGAACGCCTACGGCATCGGGGCGACCGAGCCGGGCAAGCCCGGATATCAGAGCGTCATCTCGCAGATCGTCGCCGCGGTCGCCGGCCGGAGCTGGTTCTACTACCTCACCATGGGCGCGGTCTTCTCGGTGCTCGCGCTCTCCGCCAACACGAGCTTCGCCGACTTCCCGCGCGTCTGCAGGCTGCTCGCCCTCGACGAGTATCTCCCGCCGGGCTTCGCGCACCGTGGGCGGCGCCTGGTGTATTCACGCGGGATCGTCACCCTGGCGCTGCTCGCGGCGGCCCTGCTGATCGCTTTTCGCGGCATCACGGACCGGCTGATTCCGCTCTTCGCGGTGGGCGCGTTCCTCGCCTTCACCCTCTCGCAGACGGGCATGGTGCAGCACTGGCGCCGCGTCGGCGGACCCGGCGCGCGAAGGTCCCTGCTGCTGAACGGCGCAGGAGCGATCGCGACCTGCGCCGCGCTCGTCATCATCGCGGTCTCGAAATTCGCCGAGGGAGCATGGTTGACGGTCATCGTCATCCCCGTCCTGGTCGCCGCGTTCAGCTACATCCGGCGCTATTACGACCGGCTCTGGGGCGAGCTGGGCGACCCGTCTCCGATCGACCTGGGCCACCTCGAGCGACCGGTGGTGGTGGTCCCGCTCCTCCGGCTCGATCGCGTCGCCCAGAAAGGTTTGCGGCTCGCGCTCTCCTTGACGGACGACGTGCGGGCCGTCCAGGTGCTCACCGAGGAGATGTTGGTCGAGTACGATCTGCGCAGCCGCTGGCCCGACCTGGTCGAGCGTCCCGCGCGGTCGGCCGGGCTGCCCCCGCCGCAGCTGTCGGTAGTCCCTTCCGAGTACAGGGAGTTCTTCGGGCCGTTCCTCGACTACCTGCGCGGCGTGGCCGCCCTCGAGCCGCAGCGGCCCATCGCCGTTCTCGTCCCCGAGTTGGTGCGCCGCCGCTGGTACCACTTCTTCCTGGAATCGCGGACGACGATCCTGAAGGCGATGCTGCTGCTCGAGGGCGGCCCGCAGATCATGGTCGTCGACTGCCCCTGGTACTTGCAGGACGACCTCGACGGCGAGCTCGTGACGCGGCCGGCTCGCTTCAGGGCTGGCCGGGCTGGGCGGGCTGCTCCTGCTTCCAGATCTCCTGGTCGAGCGCCATCTTGATCCACTCCAGGTGGCGCTGCTCGTCGGCGTAGTTCTTGCGGACGATCCCCTTGGTGGTGTCGGGGACGTCCTGCAGGTCGAGCGCGGCCTTGTAGCGGGCGGTGGTGAGCTGCTCGTTGCCACGCATCGCCATCAGCGCACTCTTCGTCCCATGGCTGGCCACCGCGGTGAACGCCTCGATGAAGAAGCCTTTCAGGTCCGTGCGCACGTCGGGCTGCTCGCCGAGCTTGCGCAGCTCCTCGCTCAGGTCCTGCACGTGCCGCTGGTGGTCGCCCTGGAACGAGCGGAGCTGCGTCTTCACCTTCTCGTGCTCGCAAGCCTTGATCGCCTGCTCGTAGGCCTTGATGGCGTCCATGTCGAGATGGATCAGATCCTGCAATGAGCGGATCGGCGTCATTGGCGTCTCCTTTCGCGGTGGGAGCGAAAGCTGGATCGCCTTCCGCGGCCCGGCGTCCCCTGCGCCGCGGATGCGCGGTGCGCACCGATGGATACCGCCGCCTGCATGGACGGCGATCAGGCGTGCCGCGCCCTCTTTTCGTTCCAGGCGTCGCGGGCAGCCTGCTGCTCGCGCTTGCTCAGCTTGGCCTGGTGGACGTCGCAGATGTAGCCGAACCGCGGTCCGCGCGACCGGTTCTTGCACCCGTTCACGCGGCAGCGCATGTCGAGCTTGTGCCGGGCCCCGCGCCTCCCCAGTCCGGCTGCGGAACCAAACTGCCGTCGCGCCCGCGTGGCGATCTCCCCGGCGAGCTGATCCACGAAACGGTCGAGAAGCGTCGATAACCGCTGATTGGCAGGCACCCTTCCCCCTCGGCTCGAATTCGAGCCACCGTGGCTGGATTTCTAGCCTCGTTTGCTTTGCGGGTCCAGGGGACGGGTCTGACGGGTAGGACATTCGCCAGTCGCGTCGGGATGATGGCTCGGGCGCGGCGTTTTCTTGTCGTGCGTCGCCGGTCGGCTATCGTCAGGAGCTGGAGGTGCGCGAATGGCAATGCGGCTGTTCTTCGTCCTGGTCACGGTGGCGGGCTCCGGGTACCTGCTGTACACCGATCGCGGAGATCGCAAAGTCACCATCGCCGCCCTGGCAGCCTCCTCGTTCGGGTTCCTGCTGCAGCTGAACATGATCTCGCTGCACATGCGCTACGCCCGGACGGTGGTGTGGGCGGCGATCGCCGTCTGCGCCGGAATGGTGTGGATGCGCGAGAATGCGAAGACCCCCGCCACGGTAGCAGCGGGCATGGTCTTCGTCTCGGCGCTGACGGTTGCGCTCTCCCTCAGGATGTTGCACTAGCTCGCGCCCTGACCGCGGACCCCGTCACATCAGCTCGGCGATGACGGCCCGGACGTTCTCGGCCGAGACGTCCAGCGGCCGGTGCGAAAGCGATCCTCCCTCGGCGAGCACGGGCTCCATCTCGTCGAGGGCGGGCGCGTCGTCGTTCCGGTAGAAGAGGCCGATGGGGATCTCGTCGCCCCAGAGGCCGCCCTTCTCGATGGCGGCTTGGAAGTTCGAAGGGTCGTGGCCCATCTCCTCCAGCTTCCGCGTTCGCTGCTTGAAGTACTCGTGCGTGTTCTCCTTGTTGTACGTCACGCAGGGGCTGAACACGTCGACGAAGGCGAACCCCTTGTGCTCGATCGCGCCCTTGATCAGCTCGATGAGGTGCTTCTGCTGCCCCGAGAAGCCGCGGGCGACGTAGGTCGCCCCGCAGACGATCGCGAGCGGAATGGCGTTGACCGGGTTCTCCACGCTGCCATGGGGCGTCGACTTGGTCTTCATGCCCTTGCGGCTGGTGGGCGAGACCTGGCCGGTGGTGAGGCCGTAGATCTGGTTGTCCATCACGATATAGGTGAGGTCGACGTTGCGGCGCATGGCGTGCACGAAGTGGTTGCCGCCGATGCCGAATCCGTCGCCGTCGCCGCCGGTCACCACCACTTTCAGCTCGTGATTGCCCAGCTGCGCGCCGGTCGCGACCGCCAGCGCGCGCCCGTGCAGCGTGTGCATGCCGTAGGTGTTGATGTAGCCGGGCAGATTCGACGAGCAGCCGATTCCGCTGATGGTCAGCACCTCGTGCGGGCGGAGGCCCAGCTCGGACACTGCGGACTTGAGCGCGTTGAGCACGCCGAAATCGCCGCAGCCCGGGCACCAATCCGGGTCCGCCTTGCCCTTGAATTCCTTCACAGGCAGCGGAGCGCGCCTGGGCCGATTGAGCAGCGCGGTCCTCGTCTCGGTGATTGCCGGTTCGGCCATCGGCGCTCCTCCCTCAGACCCGGATCTCGTGCAC
>VBKO01000070.1 GCA_005888115.1 Deltaproteobacteria bacterium | reverse complement strand
ACGGCGCGAGCTTGAGATCGTCCAGCGACCGCACCGGCCAGCAGTAGCGGCGGTACGCTTCCACGTAGCGCCCGACGAGCTGCGTCCGCTGCCGGGTGCGCGGGAGCAGGTCACCAACTTCGACGCCGCGCGCCGCAGCCGCATCCAGCGCCGGCATCACTTCCGCCAGCGCGGCTCGAGATGCCGCGCCCACGGCCGCGTACTGGTCGCGGATCAAATCCTGCGCCTTCACCGACCAGGGCATCAGCTCGCAGTCGAGAACTGCCCAGTCGGTTTTGTGCTCGTCCCAGAAGCCGCTCTTGCCCAGCGCCGCCCGCAAGCGCTCGAGGAACTCCATCTCAATCCTTGCATCAGTGAAGAAGTGGCGGCCGGTGCGCGTCACAACCGCTCCGGCGTCGCCCTTCTCGACCCCGACGCGGGCCTTAGCCGCGTCCGGGTCGCGGCAGGCAACGAGGACCGCGCGTGAGCCCATGTGCTTCTCCTCGCACACGACGCGCACGACGCCTTCTCGCCGGAAATACGCGAACGCCTCGTCGGGGTGCTCCAGCAGCCCGGGCTTGCGCGAGGTCTCCGGTGGCGACATGGTCGGCGGGAGGTAGACCAGCCAGCGCGGGTTCGCCGCGAACCGGCTCATCGCCTCCAGCGCAGCGACGGAGTTCTCCTCTCGCACGGTGACGTTCCGATGGAGGCGCGTCTCGATGATGCGCTTCCCGAACACGTCGGCGAGGTCCAGCACGTCGTCGTTGGCGTGTTGCGCGGACAGCGGAGCCTGCTGCACCGGAGGGGCCAGCGGCCGGACGGATTCGCAGTAAACCTTCGCGGCGGGCACTTGCAAGAGCTCGCGCTCCGGCCAGCGGAACGCAGTGAGCTTGCCGCCGTACACGCAGCCCGTGTCGATGCAGATGGTGTTGTTGAGCCACTCGGCTTCAGGGACGGGCGTGTGGCCATACACTACAGCTGCTCGACCGCGGTATTCGTTCGCCCACGGATAGCGCACCGGCAGGCCGTACTCGTCCGTTTCGCCGGTCGTCTCGCCGTAGAGCGCGAACTCCCGGACCTTGCCCGACCCGCGCCCTTGCAGCGCCTCCTTCATCCCCGCGTGCGCGACGACGAGCTTCCCGTCGTCGAGAACGTAGTGCGACACCTGGTCGTCGATGAAGCGCGCCACCTCGTCCCGGAACCCGGCCGGCTCCCGCTCCAATTGTTCGAGCGTCTGCGCGAGGCCGTGCGTGAGCTTCACGTCCTTGCCGCGCAGCTTCCGGAGCAGCTTCATCTCGTGATTGCCCGGCACGCAGAGCGCCGTCCCGGCCTTCTCCATGCTCATCGCGGTGCGGAGCACGCCGGGGACGTTCGGGCCCCGGTCGACGAGATCGCCGAGGAACACGGCCTTGCGTCCCTGCTCGTGCCGGAACACGCCACCCACGTCTCGCGTGTAACCGAGCTTGCCAAGAAGCCCTTCGAGCTCGTCGAGGCAGCCGTGCACGTCGCCGATCACGTCGAACGGGCCGTGGTCGAACTTGCGATTGTTCCAGAGCGGCACGCGCGCCACTTCCGCCGCGTCCACGTCGGCCACGGACTGGAGCTTGAAGACGTGCCGGAAGCCCTCGCGCTGGAGCGACCCGAGCGAGCGGTGCAGCTGCTGCATCTGCTGTCGGATGACGTGCGGGCCGAAGTTACGGTCTTCGCGCGTCTTGTTGCGGTCGTGGCAGATGCGCTCCGGCACGTCGAAGACCACCGCCACCGGCAAGACATGGAACTCGCGAGCGAGCGCGACGGCGTTCTTGCGCGCCTCGGGCTGGACGTTGGTGGCGTCGATGACCGTGATCCGTCCGGCCGCCAAGCGCTTCTTCGCGATGTAGTACAGGACGTCGAAGGCATCGTTGGTCGCGGCCTGGTTGTTCTCGTCGTCCGAGACCAGGCCTCGGCACTCGTCGGACGAGAGAACCTCGGTAGGCTTGAAGTGCTTGCGCGCGAAGCTCGATTTCCCGCTCCCCGACGGCCCCATGAGCACGACGAGCGAGAGCTCCGGGATCTCGATCCTCATTGGGAGAACACCGCCATCTGCGTGGGCGCGCCAAGCTGCTCATCGACCGGCCCCACGGGCGCGAACCGCGCCACATAGCGGAAGCGCGCGGCGACGCCTTTCGCCCAGCCCTGGAACTGCGCGCGCGTCCACTCGAAGCGATGGTCCTTGTGCCGGAACTTGCCGGCAGGGAGCGCTGCGAACTTTACGTTGTACTCGGCGTTGGGCGTCGTGAGCACGATGGTGCCCGGCCGCTCGAACTCGAACAGCGCCCGCTCGAACGCGGCAAGCCGCGGCGCGTCCAGGTGCTCGACCACCTCGACCACGGCGGCGGCGTCGAAACCGGCGAGACGCTGGTCGCGGTACAGCAGCGAACCGTGCAGCAGGCGGATGCGCTCACGCTGCTTGTCCGGGAGCCGCCCGCCGGCGCCCATGCCGAGCTTCTCTTCGGCGATTTCCAACGACCGAAGCGAAACGTCCATGCCGACGATCTCGGCGAACTGTCTGTCCGCGAGCAGCGCCTTGAGGAGCTTCCCCTCGCCGCAGCCGAGATCGAGGACACGTGCAGCGCCGGAATCCTTCAGCGCGGAGACGACGGATGCGCGGCGCTGCTCATCGAGACTCAGCGGCCGTTCGAGTTCGGCCTCCTGCTCGACGCGGACCGGCCGCTCCGCAGCCTCCTCAGGGTCCTCCTCGATTACCAGCCGCTCCAACGCGGCGCGGGCGAGGCTCTTTTGATGTTTGAGATAGCGGCGGGCGATGGCCTCGCGCTCCGGGTGCGTCTCGAGCCACCCCGCACCGTGCCGCAGGAGTTTCTCGACCTCGTCGTGGCTGACCCAGTAGTGCTTGTCATCGTCGAGGACGGGCACGAGGACGTACAAATGCGTGAGCAGGTCCGCCAGGCGCTTCGTCGCGCGCAGCGTGACGGAGAAGTACCGGCTCGAACCCCAGTCCGGGTTCGTCTCATCGAGCGGATGCTGCTGGGCAGCCACCTCGTAGCCGAGCGGCTCGAAGAGGCGGCGCAGGAAGCCTTCCCCGCCTCGACAGGGCAGAACCGAAACGCGCGCCTCCAGCGGGATCGCCTGCTGCGCGAGTTCCGGCCGGTCCTTGCTGCGACCGCCGAGGGCCGAGCCGAGCACGCGCGCGATGGCCACGCTCAAGAAGGACGACGCGACGTAGGGCCGGTCGTTCACGTACTGCTCCAGCGCGCCGCCCTCGCCCGCTGGGCCCTGCCGCCCGCGCACGAGGCCCACCGGGTCCACCTCCAGCATCAGCGCGGCCGTGCAGCGTTCCGGCGTCGCCTCCGGATAGAAGACATGCGCTTTGCCGAAGGCGAGATCGAACGTGTGCAGCCGCGCCGGGTTCTTGGCCAGCAAGTAGCCCAGATCGGTGGCCGGAGCGGCCGTTGTCGTGAGGGTCAGCAGCATCGAAACCTGGCGTTGAAGGGCCCTCCAGTATCCCCGCAGCGCTCATGACCGCAAAGCAATTACGTCACGACAAGGTCGATCCGCTGCGCATGCTAATGTTCGGGCGTGAGCTCCACCCGCATCAGTCGGCGCGTGAACGCGCCCCGCGCGATCGTCTATCGGGCGCTTCTCGATCCGCGCGCGGTCGCGACGTGGATGGTGCCGACCGGCATGACCAGCCACGTGCACGCGTTCGACGCCCGCGAGGGTGGCTCGTTCCGGATCTCGCTCACGTACGACGCGCCGACGGGGACCGGCAAGACGACCGCGCACACCGACACGTTCCACGGCCGCTTCGTGAAGCTCGTGACGAACGAGCAGGTTGTCGAAGTGGTCGAGTTCGAGACGACAGATCCCGCGCTGCGCGGCGAGATGACGATCAGGATCGCGCTCGTCGATGCAGACGGCGGCACCGACGTCCTCGCCGTGCACGACGGGCTCCCGCGCGGCGTGCCGACCGCCGACAACGAGGCCGGCTGGCGGTCGTCACTCGGGAAACTCGCGGCGCTCGTCGAGGCGGGCTAGAAGACCCCAGGCCCAGCGTGGTGGCGCTCGTCCGCGCGGAAGCGGCGCTCGTCGGATCGCGGCGCTTCGCTCCATGCGTCCCCCTAACCTCCCGCGGCAAGAACGGTCGACTTCGACCGGTAGACGGGAGGAAGCAAATAAATGGAAGTTGGTGTTCGGGATGACAGGCCAGGGGCGTCCCGCAGGTGCGGGACGGCCCGGAGCGTCTACTTCGAGCTCCCACCCGCGTCGGGTGACATGCCTGTGGCGGACGAATCCGTGCTGGACGAATCCGTGCTGCTCGAGCTGTTCGCCGGAGGCGAGGTCGCGGTTCCATCGCCGCTCGTGCCGGGGGTGCTCGCAGATCCACTGGGAGACTGATTCGGGCTGCTCGGCGCCGCCGGCATCGCATTGCCGGCCGCACCGGTCGAGTCTCCGGTGGGGTAGCTCGACTGCGTCCCGGGCGCCTGGCCGGTGGCGGACGAGCCAGCGTCCTGGTTGGTCGTGGCGGACGAGTTGGTGTCGGGGTTGTTCGCCGTCTGGGCACGTGCTGCGAGCGACGACACCAGCACTCCCGCTGCGAAGAACGGTACCAGTTTTCTCTTGATGGTCATCGATGGTTCTCCTGATGTGTGAGCGCTACCGTAGGAGCCACGGCGCAGGCTTTCCATCACTCTTTGGTATGGTCGATCGTGTCTTCGTATAGTGGTCGTGATGCTAGTTGCCCGGCGAGAGCTCGAGCTTCTCCGCCATTTTTACCAATTCGGCAAAGGACCGGGCCTGCATCTTACGCATCACCTGACCGCGATGTATCTTCACGGTGATTTCGCTGGTCCCGAGATCCGAGGCGACCTGCTTGTTCAGCATGCCCGAGGTCACCAAGCGCATCACCTCGCGCTCCCGTGCGGTGAGGATGCCGTACCGCTTGTGCAAGTCCGCGAGCTCCTCCTGGCGTTGGCGCGTGACGCGGTCGAGGTCCAGCGCCTGCTGAATGGCATCCAGGAGATCCTGGTCCCTGAAGGGCTTGGTGAGAAACTCCACCGCCCCGGATTTCATTGCCTTCACCGTCATCGGAATGTCGCCATGACCGGTGATGAAGATGACGGGAAGCTGGACGCCCGCCTCCGCCAGCTGGTGCTGGACATCGAGCCCGCTGATGCCAGGAAGCCTCACGTCAAGGACCAGGCAGCTCGGACCATCCGAGCGCTGGCTGCGGAGGAACTCGCGGGGGCTCTCGAAAGACTCGGACCGCAACCCGACCGATTTCAGCAGGCCCTGTATCGACACACGCACGTCGGCGTCGTCATCGATGATGAACACGGTGGGAGCGCCCGCGGACGTCATTGTCGCGTCTCGCCTTCGCTGGGCAGGGTAAATTGGAACGTTGCACCCCGGCCGGAGTTGGCGGCAGCCCACAAGCGCCCGCCGTGCGATTCGATGATGGATCGACTGATCGGCAGCCCCATGCCGGTGCCGTTGGCCTTGGTGGTGAAGAATGCATTGAAGATCAAGTCCCCCTGCTGCGCTGGCAACCCGACGCCGGTATCGCTGACCGAGATCAGTAGTTGACCACTCGCGGATCGCTCCGACCTGATGGTCAGTTCACCTGGCGCGCTGATGCCTTTCATGGCGTCGATTCCATTGAGCATCAGGTTCATGAACACCTGCTGCAGCTGCACGCGATCTGCTTTGACCTTGGGAAGCCCTCCGGCGAGCTCGGCGCGGATCGGAACCGAGTATCGGGTGGCCTCGCCGCGGAGCAGGACAATCATTTCCTGAATCACTTCGTTGACGTCCACGGACTCACGAGGAGTAGCGCCCTTCTTGAACAGCAAGCGGGTGCGCCCGATGATGTCGGCCGCTCGGGTTCCGTCCTTGACCATTCTCGACGCAGCCTCGCGCGCCTCTTCGACGTCCGGGCGAGCGCGCGTCAGCCAGCGCAGACAGGCATTTGCGTTCGTCACCGCGGCAGCGATCGGCTGGTTGATCTCGTGCGCCAGCGAAGCGGTCAACTCGCCCATGGTGGTCACCCGGCTGAAGTGCGCGAGATCCGCGTGAGCCTGCCGCAACGCCTCCGACGCGAGCATGTGATCAGTGAGGTCGCGGACGATCACCAGCGCAGCCTCCACCCGGTCCGAATCCGGCCGCAGAGGCGAATAGCTCAGCGCCAGGTATTGGCGGCCGGAAGCGCCGGGGAACCAATCTGCGTAGCTGACGTCTTCTCCCGCGAAGCATCGGTCCAGATTCGGCTTGACCTTCTGCTCGAATGCCTCCGTGCCGAGGAGGTCGGCGACGTGCATCCCGACGAGGTCTTCGGCCGGCCTCCTCCAGCTCCGCTCGAACACCGGGTTGACCCGCCGATACCTGTAGTCTCTTCCCACGATGGATACGCGATCGGGCAAGCTCTCGAACACTTGCCCGGTCAGGTATTCCGCCCGCTTGCGCTCGGTGATGTCCATGAGCGTCACGAGCACGTTGTCCAATCGGCCGGGCGGCGTAGGCAAAGTCATCGTGAGCAGTACGGTCAGCCTTTCGCCCTTCAGGGTCTGCAGGACGGTCTCGGACTCGAACGACGTCCGGCCCTCGGCGATGGCGATCAGCTCTCCCACGAACACTTCGATCGTCTCGGGCAAGAATAGCTTGCCCAGGGATACCAGAAGCTCATCCTTGCTCTCGGCCGAGCACAACTTGAGGGTCGCGTCGTTGACGTCGACGATCCTCACCATTGCGATGGCCCGCGCGACGAATTCCGGATGCACGGCAAAGTACTCCCGGAAATCGCGCACACCTCTGTCCTTCAGATCGTCGATCGCATCCTTGATTCGGGAGAAGTCCTCCTCCCAGATGGAGACCCCGGTGGATTGGAATACGTAGCGGTATCGCCGCTCGCTCTCGCGTACTTCCGCCTCTGCCCGCTTCCGTTCGGTAATGTCCTGGATGATGCCGAAGATGCGTCGCGGACGGGCCGACTCGTCTCCTCTCACGTCGCCCTGGCTGTGGACGATCCTCACCTCGCCGTTGCGGCGCGCGACGCGGTACTCCACGTCGTAGCGGGGGCCGCCCCGCTCCGCCTCCGCCGTCGCCCGCATCATGGTCTGCCGATCCTCCGGATGGATGAGATCCTGGAATCCGGCAAAGTCGATGGTGGGGTCCTGTGGCGACAGCCCGAAGATGCGGTAGGTCTCGTCTGACCAGGTGATGCGGTTCGTCTCGAGATCGCGTTCCCAGTAGCCGACGTGCGCGATGCGCTGGGCTTCCTCCAGTCTTTCCTCGCTGTGTCGAAGGTCGCGAAAGATCAACAGCGAGGTCAGCGCATCGGCGAGCCTCCGGCCGATCTCCTGGAAAAGCCGCTCCTCCTGCCTCGTCCAGACCCGCGGATAAGAGCACTGGTGCAGCCCGAACAGGTAGGGCTTGTCTACCTTGGGGTAGACGGCCATGGAAATCTGGGACTGGATGCTGAAACGCCGCGCCACCTCTGCCGGCAACCGATGTTCCGAGCCTGGAGCGAACTGCACGGGAGCGCTCGAAGCCCTCATCGTTCGGAACAGCTCGGCGACGTCGGCGTCCACCGGTAGCTCGCGCCCGAGGACGAAAGCGCCGGGGAACTCCGGCCGGGTATGCTCCATCTCCGCTTGCCACGATGCGGCCTCCGGGTCGCAGGGATGGACCAACCACGCCCGGTCGCACTGGAAGATGGAGAGTACTTCGTCGAGCACGTCGCTCATCATCTGCTCGAGATCGTTCGTGCCTTGGATCGCCCGGTTGATCCTGTCCATGCTTTCGAAGAACCACAGATGGGCGTGGCGTTCCTCCTCCGCCCGCTTGCGCTCGGTGATGTCGACCATGACCCCGCGCAACCGGGTTGCGAGGCCTCCTTGCACCACCACGGTCACGAGGTTTCGCAGCCAGACGACGCGTCCATCGGCAGCAACCATGCGATATTCGAAGTCGTGGTCGCGTTTGTCGGCGACCGCCTTTTCCCAGAACCGCACCGCCCACTCCCGATCGTCCGGGTCGAGGTGATCGGCCCAGAAGGTCGGCTCGGACAACCAGCATCCCGCCGGGTAGCCGAGGATGCGCTCGGCTTGCTTGCTGACGAACGAAAACTGGAAGCCCGGTGCATCCGCTTCCCAGACAATCCCCTCGACCGAGTTGACGAGATCGCTGAAGCGCTGCTGCGCACCAACGGCTCCGGCGAGCGCGACTCGCTCGCTCGTCAGCAGTCGCTCGCGCTCGTCGTCCCGCTCCTTGCGGTCGCTGATGTCCTCGATCGTTCCCACGAATCCGGCAGCGTTTCCCGCCTCATCCTGCAAGGGGGCGCAGGAGACGGCGGCGTCGAATTCCGACCCGTCTTTGCGAA
>VBKO01000069.1 GCA_005888115.1 Deltaproteobacteria bacterium | reverse complement strand
ATGCTCCGGCTCGACGTACCAGCCCTCGACGAAGCCCTGGCTGGCGCCCGTCGCAGCCGTCCGCATGGGAGCGGAGTCCGACCTCGATGAAGCCTACGACCTGCCTGTTCACCTCGGCCACGAAGACCACGAGCGGCATCGAGCTTGGCGGGCTGCCTGCCAGGATCGCGCGTGCCTCCTCCTCATGCTTGGCGAGTGACCCGTCTGGCCACAGCGCGTGGAACTGGCGAGCTACGGCGTCGAGGTCGGCCGAGACGGCGAGGCGAACGTGCACAGGTCGCGTCACGATCCCTTTGCCGTCTGGACTGGCGATCACGACGACGTACCCGTCAGGATCGCGCAGCCACATCTCGCGATGCTGCGGGGCCGGATTGACGTGCGGCTCCTCAACGACCGTCGCCTTGAGGGACCGCACGCGCTTCACTGCGGCGTCGAAGTCGTCCACCTCAAACCACAGAAGAACGCCGTGCCCAACTGGCGCCGCGTCGGCGATTCTCACCTGAAAAGCAAGCGAGACCCCAGCGTGATTTGTCCGCGGACGCGGAATGCACGCTCTCCTGCTCCCGGAACCCGCCGGGGCGCACGAGCGAAAGTGACCGATGATGAGCCCCAGGGATCACAGCGCCCCGTTACCGATGTCTCCGCTCTGGATTTGATGCCTGGTGGCACGCGCGCGTAAATCGCATCGTCCCGCAATGGCTCCGTCCCAAAGATAAGCGTCATGAGAGCCGGGCTTCCAGCCGCGCCTTTGCGCCGGGCCACTCCGACGCGAGCAGCGAGTACGTCGCGGTGTCGCGCACGCCGCCGTCCGAGGCGGGGACGTGTGCGCGCAGGATGCCGTCGAGCTTTGCGCCGAGGCGCTCGATCGCTGCTCGCGAGCGCATGTTGCGGGCGTCGGTGCGGAGGTTCACCCGGACCACGCACCAGGACTCGAAGGCGTGGGTGAGCATCAGCAGCTTGGCCTCGGTGTTCACCGCCGTGCGCTGCGCGTCGGCCGCGAGCCACGTCCAGCCGACCTCGACCGCGTCGGGCGGCTGCGGCGGCGCGCGGACGCCGGCGGGCCAGCGGAAGTATTCCAGGTTGAAGAAGCGCGTGGACCCGATCACGCGGCCAGTGGCCCGCTGGACGGTCGCGAACGGCACCGCGGCTCCGGCCTCGCGCAGCGCGAGCGCCTCCTGCACGTATCGGAGCATGGCCGCTTCGCCGTCGGGCACCCAGGTGTACGCGTACGTGTCGCGCGGGCCGGAAGCGGCCTCCGTCAGCGCCGGCACGTGCCGCAGCGCGAGCGGCTCGAGCCGGACGTGCGCACCTTCGAAGACCAGCGCTGGGAACATGCCTATTCCTCCAGCGGCTCGGCGCTGCCGCCCGGCGAGCTCGCGTCCACTTCCTGCGCTCGGTGCGAGGCCGCGGTGAACGCTTCCCAGACCGCGGCGCGCAGACCAGGTGGGCGGGGAGGAAACGGGCCCTCCATCGCGTCGATTCCGGGCTCGCGCGCCCCAACCGACCACAAGGCGAAGCAGGCCAGGCCGGCCGAGGTGAGCAGCGTCGCGACGCGCGCTCCGTACCAGTGCGCGAGCGTGCCGCCCAGCAGATGCCCGAGCGGGAGAGCGCCCGTGTTCGCCAGCGCGAGGACGCTCATGGCGCGGCCGCGGAGCTGGTCGGGCACCAGGAGCTGCATCGCGGTGTTCGAGGAGGCGAGCGACCAGACCCAGAAGACGCCGCCGACGGCCAGCGCGAGGCCCGACAGCGCGAAGCTGCTCGAGCTGGCGTACAGCATCGCGCAGACCGCGAAGCCGAGCATCGACAGCGGGATCAAGTGGTGCCGCGGATAGGTCGCTGGCAGCCGGGCCAGCGTCAGCGCTCCGGCGATCGCCCCCGCGCCGAGGCAGGAGAGGAGCGCGCCATATCCGTGCGCGCCGACGTGCAGCAGCTCGTCCGCGTAGACCGGCAAGAGGCCCTGCACCGGCGCCGCGAGCAGCGCGAACATGAAGAGCCCGAGCAGGATGCGCCGCGGTCCCGGCTGGCGCAGCGCCCAGGAGACCGCCTCGCGCACGCCGCCCTGCTTCTTCAGCACGCCCGCCCGCGTAGGCGCATCGCGCAGCGGTTGCGCCGGCACGCGCACGAGCCCGAGCACCATGACGATGCCGAGGAAGCTCAGCACGTTGATGTCGAAGACGGCCGCCGCGCCGGCGGCGGTGAGCAGCGCGCCGGCGATCATCGGGCCCAGGAGCCGCGCGCCGTTGAACTGCGCGGAGTTGAGCGCGATGGCGGAGGGCAGCTCCTCGCGCGGCACCAGGGCCGGCACCAGCGCCTGCCAGGCTGGCATCACCGCCGCCCAGGACGCGCCTTCCAGGAAGGCGAGGGTGATGATCACCGCCGGCGTCGCGTAGTCCAGGTGCGTGAGCACCGCGAGGACCGCGGCCATGATCATCATCGCGGTCTGCCCGATGAGCAGGAGCTTGCGCCGGTCGTGCCGGTCGGCGAGCGCGCCGGCGGGGAGCGCCAGCAAGGCGACCGGGATGAACTCGGCCGCCGAGAGCAGCTCGACCAGGAACGGCGACTGGGTCTGCTTCTGGACCAGCCACGCCTGGGCGACGGTCTCCATCCAGTTGCCGACGTTGCTGGCCAGCGAACCGAGCCAGATCCAGCGGAACGCCGGATGCCGCAGCACGGCGAACGGGCCGCCACCCGCCCGGCGAGGAGGAGTCCGGAACGCGTTCACGGCGCGCTGTTCTAGCAGGGATTACTTCGACAGATCGCTGTACAAACGGCCCTCGGCAGCCGCGACCTCGGCCCGGCGGATGTCGACGTTCGCTCGCGCCTGCGCCGCGGCGCTCTGCGCCTGGAACAGGTTCTGGTCGGCCACCTGCAGGTCCAGCGAGGTCGCCACGCCGGCGCGCGCGGACACGTCGATCTGCTCCTGCGCCCGCTTGGCCACCCGCGACTGCGCCTCGGCCTGCTCGAGGACCGCCTGCGCGGCGAGGAGATTGGCGCGCGCGCCCTGCCAGCTCGCCTTGGCGCGGGCGCGCGTCGAGGCCAGGTTGGCCATTGCCTGCTGGAGCTTCGCCTGATCCTCGTGCTTCTGCGCATAGCGGACGCCCCGGTCGTAGAGCGGGACGCTGACGTTCAAGATCAGATCGTAGCTCGTGTTGGTGCCGGCGAAGCCGGTGTTCGAGCTGTAGTTGCCCTTGGCAACCCCCGCGACCGTGGGGAGCCAGAGGAAGTTGTCGTAGGTAACTGACTTGTTCGCGCCAGCCGTCTGCGCGATGGCGCTGCGCACCGTGAACGTCCTCTCCCACGGCTGCGTGCCCTCGTCGGCGGGCCGTCCCAAGGCCGCGTCCCCGCCCTGTCCGGGCGGCAGCGGCGCGACCGGTTCGCCGACCAGCGCCTCGAGAAGCGGGAGCAGGGACTCGCGCTGCCCGGTGAGGCTCGCGATCTGCGCGCGCGCCGCGGCGGTGTCGCTCTGCGCGCGCAGCAGGTTGATCTCCACGGCGGTGCCGGCGGAGATCTGCGCCTTCGCATCCTCCTCCCGGCGGACGGCCACTTTCTCCGCGTCGTGCGCCGCGGCGAGCAGGCCATCGACTCCCTGCAGCGTGAGATAGGTGCGCGCCACGTTGAGCAGGACCTGCTCGCGCGCCTCGTCAGCGCCGCGGTCAGCCGCCTCGGCGAAGCTGCTCGCGATGCCGGGAAGGAACAGGCCCTGCGGCGTCAGCAGCGGCTGGCTCAGCTGCAGCGTGCCGTAGCGCGAGTTCGGCGCCACGATGGTCAACTTGGGGCCCGACAGGCCGAACACGCCCGGGTCGAACTGCTGCGGCGCGCTGGTGTGATCGAAGGTGCCCGTCGCGCTCAGGTCCGGTTTCCAGGCGGTGTAGGCGCGCTCCACGCCGACGCGCGTGATGGCCGCCTGCGCGCGCGCCGCGGCCACGTCGGGCCCTTGCCTCGCAGCGAGCTGTAGCGCTTCGCGGAGCGGGATCGGCTTGCGCGGGGCCTGGGCGGCGGCCGCGGTCGAAACGAGGACGAACGATGCCCGTGCCAGGCGACGCAGGTGCATGCTCTCTACCCGTTGGCTGCCTTCGCCGGGACGTGCTCGGCGACGGTGGAATGGAGAGGGACGGGGGCGACTGCGCGGCCGCGCAGGCGCGCGACGATCCCGCGAAGCTGCATCTTCTCGATGCCGGCGAAGATGACCGGCACCACCAGCAGGGTCAGGGCCGTCGAGGTGATGACGCCGCCGATGACCGCGATCGCCATGGGCGAGCGGAACTCGCTGCCGGTGCCGGTTCCGATGGCGGTCGGCACCATGCCGATGGCCATGGCGAAGCTGGTCATGAGGATGGGTCGCAGCCGCCGCGGTCCCGCCTTGAGCAGCGCCAGGTCGACCGGATCGCCCTCGCGGATGTGCTGCAGGGCGCCGTCCACCAGGAGGATGGCATTCTTGGTCACCAGGCCCATCAGCAGGATGACGCCGATCATCGCTCCGAGCGACAGGTTCTTCCCCGCGAGCAGCAGGGCGAGCCGCGCCCCGATGAGCGCCAGGGGCAAGGAGACCATGATGGTGAACGGGTGCTTGAGCGACTCGAACTGCGAAGCGAGCACCATGAAGATGAAGATGAAGGCGAGGCCGAACGCCGCCGAGAACGCCTCGTTCTGCTCGTTGAACGTCTTCATCTGCCCGTCATAGATGACCGAGTAGCCCGCGGGGAGCGGGTGCCTGGCGACGGCCGCCTTGAGCTTCTGCGCCACCTCGCCGAGCGCCGCGCCGGTTCCCAGCTGGCTGAACACGGCGATCTGCCGCTCGCGGTTCTCGTGCTCGATCACGCTGGGGCCGTCCTGCAGCGAGACCTGCGCGACGTCCGCCACCTGGCGAGCGCCGCGCGGGGAGAAGAGGTCCATGCCGCGCACGCGATCCGGGTCCTTGCGGTCCCGCTCGGACAGACGCACGCGGATGTCCGTCTCGTCCTTCCCCTCGCGCAGCTTGGCGGGCACCTCGCCATCGATGGCCAGGCGGAGCTGGGTGGCGATCTGGCCGGCGGAGAGACCGAGATCGGCGGCGCGGGTACGGTCCACCGCGATGGCCAGCTCGGGCTTGGGTGGGTTCGACTCGATCTTGATGTCGACGGTGCCCGGGATCTGCCGCAGGGTCTCGGCGATCCACTTGCCCTGCTCGTTGAGCACCTTGAGGTCGGGCCCGGTGATGCGGACCATGATGGGGAAGAAGTCTCCCAGACCCTCGATCGCGGGCGGATCGCTGATGCTCACCTTGGTGGCGGGAAGCCGCGAGAGCGCGCCGCGCGCCGCGTCCTTGAGCGCGAGAATGCCTCGCTTGCGCGCCTTCTTCGGCACGGTGAGCGCGCGCATCTTCACCTTGTTCGCCTCGCCGTTGAGCCCGACGATTGCGTAGACGTCCTTCACTTCCGGCATGGCGCGGAGGAGCTTCTCCGCCTCCGCCGAGCGCTGCGCGGTGAGATCGAGCGAGGCGGAGTCGGGCAGCTGCAGGTCGACGATGAACTGCGAGCGGTCCTCGACCGAGAGGAACTCGCTGCGGAGCCCGCTGGTTGCGGCGAAGCTGACCACCGTTACGGCGATCGCGGCGCCGAAGGAGATCCACTTGTGTTTCAGCACGGTGCGCAGGATGCGCTCGTACCCGCGCTCCGTGGCCTCGAACGCCTCGCGCAGGACGCGGGCGACCTTTGCTTCCTTCTTCACCTCGCCCGGCCTGCGCGCCTTGGCCAGGCGAGCCGAGAGCATCGGGTCCAGCGTGAAGGAGATGAACAGCGAGATGAGCACCGCGGCGCTGATGGTGATGCCGAACTGCTTGAAGAACTGTCCGACGATGCCGGGCATGAACGCCACCGGCACGAACACCGCGACCAGGGAGAGCGTGGTCGCGAGGACCGCCAGGCCCACATCCTTCGTGCCGCGCGAGGCGGCGACCGCCGGCTCCTCTCCCTTGTCGAGCCGGTGCGTGATCGCTTCGCGCACCACCACCGCGTCGTCGATGAGGAGCCCGATCGCCAGGGACAGCGCGAGAAGCGTCATCTGGTTCAGCGTGTAGCCGAGCAGGAACATGACGAAGAAGGTGCCGATCACCGAGGTGGGCAGCGCCAGCGAGCTGATGAAGGTGCCGCGCGGATCGAGCAGGAAGAGGAGGATGATGAGGACCGCCATCGCGCCGCCGAAGAAGAGGGCGACGTACACCTCCTCCGCGTTCGCCCGGATCAGCTCGCTCTGGTCGATGAGCAGGGTGGTCTTGAAGTCGTGGCCGAGCGCGAGGCCCATCTCGGCGAGCTTCGCCTTGGTCTGATCGGCGACGTCCACCGTGTTCGAGCCGGGCTGCTTCACCACCTCGACGATGATCGCGTCCTGTCCGTTGAGGCGCGCCACGGTGCGGCGCTCGGTCACCCCGTCGGTGACGGCGGCGACTTCGCCGAGCCTGACCTGCGTGCCGGTCTTGCCCACCGCGACGGGCATGTCGCGGATCTCGTCCACGTTGCGGAACTCGCCCAGCGTGCGGACGGTCAATTCGGTCGGGCCGAGCGACAGCCGCCCGGCGGGGAGGTTCAGGTTCTCGGCGCCGATCCGCTGCGCGATCTCGAAGGGGCTCGTCCCCGCGAGCTTCGCCTTGGTCTGATCGGCGACGTCCACCGTGTTCGAGCCGGGCTGCTTCACCACCTCGACGATGATCGCGTCCTGTCCGTTGAGGCGCGCCACGGTGCGGCGCTCGGTCACCCCGTCGGTGACGGCGGCGACTTCGCCGAGCCTGACCTGCGTGCCGGTCTTGCCCACCGCGACGGGCATGTCGCGGATCTCGTCCACGTTGCGGAACTCGCCCAGCGTGCGGACGGTCAATTCGGTCGGGCCGAGCGACAGCCGCCCGGCGGGGAGGTTCAGGTTCTCGGCGCCGATCCGCTGCGCGATCTCGAAGGGGCTCGTCCCCGCCGCCTTCGCCTTGTCCAGATCGATGTCGACGCGGATCTCGCGCACGTCGCCGCCGGTCACGCGCACCTCGGCCACGCCGCCGAGCTGCTGCAGCGCGGGCTGGAGCCGGTCCTCGATCATCTTGCGGGTGCGTTGCGAGTCGAGCGACGAGGACATCGCGTAGGTGAGGATCGGCGAGGCGCCGATGTCCACGCGGCTGATGAGCGGCGCGTCTGCGTCCTTGGGCAGCTTGTTGGTGACCGACGCCACCTTGTCGCGCACTTCCTGCACGGCGCGGTCGAGGTTCTCGGACAGCTTGAACTGGACGAGCACGACGCCGGCGTTCTCGCGCGAGAAGCTGTGGATCTTGTCGATCCCGCTGATCCCCGCCACCGCGTCCTCGATTGGCTTGACGACCTGGTTCTCGATCTCGCCCGGACCGGCGCCGCGATAGACGGTCGTGACCGTCACCACCGGGAAGCTCACGTCGGGGAACAGATCGGTGCCCAGGCGCTTCAGGCCCATGACGCCGAGCACCAGCAGGCACAGGGACATCATGCCGGTGAAGACGGGGCGCTTGATGGCGACGTCGGAGAGAGACATGGAAGGACCTTCTTTCGCGGCTTGCGGCTCGCGGTTTTTTCAGCGGACGGAGACCTTGGTGCCGTCGACGAGGTCGGTGGCCGGATAGTCGACGATCCGCGAGAAAGGCTCCGAGGACTTCACCACCACCTTTTGCGCGCCGCGGTCGACCACCTGCACCGGGATGCGCTTCACTTCACCGGAGCCGGCGACGGCATAGACGTGGTCGCCGCCCGTCGAGGCGAGCGCGCTGGCGGGCAGCTCCAGCGCGGGCTCGGGCTCGCCGAGCGGCAGTGTGGCGCGCGCCAGCGTGTGCGCCGTGAAGCGCGCCTGGGCGTTCGGCACCACGATCTCGACCGGGATGCGCCGCGTGGCTGCGTCCGCGGAGGGGATCACGGCGCGCACGATCGCATCGTCAGTCTGCGCTCCGCCCCCGACCGCCTCGACGTGCACCTTGGCGCCGATGCGGAGCGACCCGCGGAAGGTCTCGGGAACGGTCAGCTTGAGCACCAGCGGGTCGAGCTGCTCGAGCGTGAACAGCTCCTTCCCTGTGGCGACCGTGGCGCCGACCTGATCGGGCTGCTCGATCAACGTGCCCGCGAACGGCGCGGCGAGGTCGTGCCGCCGCCGCGAGGCCCGCGCCTGCGCGAGCTGCGCGCGCGCGGCCTGCAGCTGCGCGGCGGCAGCGGCCGCCTGCGAGCTCGAGCTCTTGCTCTGCCAGTCGCTCACGCTGCCCTTCTGCTGCAGCTCGGACTGGCGTCGCGCGGTATCGGCGGCCTGCGCGGACTGCGCTTCGGCGGCCTTCACCGCGGCCTCTGCCTGCAGCACCTGCGCATCGGCCATCTCGGGATCGAGCTGCGCGATCGCCTGGCCCTCGCGCACCTGCGCGCCCTTCGTCACGTTCAGCCTGGCCAGGCGTCCGGGGACCTCGAAGCCGAGCTGCAGCTGGCGCGCTGGCTGCAGCGTGCCGGTGATCTCCTCGCGGTTGAGGCTCTGCACCTGCCTCGCCTCCACGGTCTGGACGGCGGGATCGCCCGCGGCGGTAGCGGCAGGTTGCGCCGCCGTCGACTTCGCCTGTGCGCTGACGGCGGCGATGAGCGCGGCGACGACGCCGGCGCAGATTCCGGAGAGGACCAGGGTGCGGCGGGAGATCGTCACGGCTTGCTCCTCTCGGGCGAGTCGGGGTTCTGGAAGTTCGTCTGCGCGCTGGGCTGGCTGCCCTCGTGGACGAGCGTGTGCAGCGAGCGCGCCCACTCGCGCAGGTCCGGCTTTTCTTGCAGGCGGCTCATGCGGACCGCGAGCAGCAGGTACGTCCCGACACTTCGGTGTCAGCCAGCTCCCAGATGGTCCCTTCGAACGGCGTGCCCTGGCAGCCCCGCACCAGCACGCCGACGACGTCGCGGTACGTCCACATCGCCTCGAGCGTGTCGAGGTCGGAGCAGGTGTCGAGCTCGATCAGCTCCTGGTAGCGCGCGGTGCGCAGCTCGACGTCGCGCTCGTTCAGGTCGCCGTGCTTCTCGATGAACTGCTGCATGGCGCGCTCGCGCTTTTCCTGCAGCGCGCCGACCGTCTCGACGAACGCGCGCACCAGCTCGCCGAAGAGCGCCTCCTTCGATTCGAAGTGGAGGTAGAAGGCGCCCTTGGAGAGGCCGCACGCGGCGGTGATGTCCTCGATGCGCGCGCCGCGCAGTCCGCGCCTGGCGAATTCGGCCCGAGCCGCCGCCATCAGTGCTTCCTTCGCGTTCGGGTCTGCCGGACGGGCCATGGGTTCTCGCGGTGGTTGACCGAAGGGTCACAAACCGTTCGCGCTAACTAACCGGCCGGTCAGAAATGGTCAAGGCCTTTCTGACTGCTCGGTCATAAACGACCGATTTCTCTGGTGTCCGCTGCAAGACGCGCCCCTGCGTCCGGGCGGTTGCCGCCCGGGCTGCCCATCCCCACCTCTTGGACGCCGGCCGGACGGGCGGGCGGAGGGTGCGGGATGGCGAGGGGGATCCTCGGGCTGCTCTTCGCGGCAGCGCTGGCCGGATGCGGTGACGGACGGGGCGAGAACTGCCCGGGCGGGAACTGCAGCGCCGCGGGCCGGGCACCCTGCCAGCGCGACTCCGATTGCGGCGGGAGCGGCAGCGTCTGCCAGACGGACGGGACCTGCAGCATTCCCATCTCGGTGCCCATCGCGAGCCAGTGCCAGAACGTGACTTGCCCGGCGAACTTCTTCTGCGCCAACGGCAAGTGCCTGCCGGCGGTGCCGCAGTGCAAGCCCGCCGACCCGGCCTGCATCTTCGTCCCACACGGCGCGTTCGAGCCGCCCGAGCACGCCTGGTGGTGGCCATTCATCTCGCCGCTCGGGCCCGACGACCCGAAGATCACCTCGGCCCGCCCGGACCTCGAGTACCCGGATTTCAACGAGGTGATGTCCACCCCGGTCGTCATCCGCCTCCACCCGGGCGACACCGAGCCTGCCGTGGTCTTCAATTCCTTCGCGCCCGAGGGCAGCGGGGGCGTCTTGGAGACGCGCGGGGTGATGCGCGCCATCCGCGGGTCCGACGGCTCGCCGCTTTGGAGCGCGCCGAAAGACTTCTGGAACGCCATCAACGTCATCGGCGCCGTGGACGGGAACGCCTCCATCGCGGCCGGCGACTGCAAAGGAGATGGGCACGTCTGCTTCGTGACCGGCGGCTGGGACGCAGCCGACGTGAACCAGCGCAATACGGCCCTGTCGCACCAGCACGGCGGGCTGATCGCCTTCGACGAGAATGGCAACTTCCTCTGGGTGAACCGCGGCAATCCGCAGACCGGCGAGCCCGCGCCTTCGGTGTGGTGGGGCGGCCCCGCCATCGCGCGACTGCTGCCCGACTCGAAGAGCGCGCAGGTGGTGGTGGGAAACGGCGTCTACGACGCGGCCACCGGCAAGACGCTCTGCCCGCAGGGCATCGCGCCGAAGAACGTCGATCAGATCAGCGGGAACGGCGTTGGCGCGCTGAGCGCCATCGCTGACATCGACCTGGACGGCGTGCCCGAGATCGTCACCGGCAACAACGCCTACAAGCTGGAGAAGGACGCGACTTCGCCCACGGGCTACACCTGCCGCGCCCTCTTCGGCCTGGGCGTCCGGATCGCGAGCAAGCCGCCGAATTGCCCCTACGGCAGCACGAAGAGCACCGTCACGGGGCAGCAGGTCTGCCTCTGCCCGGGCGGTTTCGAGGACTTCTGCCCGGACGGCTTCCCGGCGCTGGCGAACTTCGCCGGCTACGGCATGCCGATGGGAATCAAGCCCGAGGACAAGCACCCGCAGATCGTGGTCGCCAGCCGGGGGTTCCTGCGCATCCACGACTGGACGGGTGGAATCTTGCTGAATCCGATTCCGCTGCCGGCCAGCACGAACCCGGACTGCGCCAACGAGACGAACATGGGTGGCGCGCCGACCATCGCGGACTTCGACGGCGACGGCCTGCCGGAGGTCGGCATCGCCGCGCAAGGCGGCTACGTGGTCTGGAAGCCCGGAGCGGGATACATCTGGCAGTCGCAGACGTTCGACTGCTCGTCGGCGACAGGCAGCTCGGTGTTCGACTTCGAAGGCAAGGGGAGCGCGAGCGTCGTCTACAGCGACCAGTGCTACTTCCGCGTCTACGACGGAAAGACCGGCGCCACGCTGGTGCAGGAGAAGAACGCGAGCTGCACCGCCTACGAGACGCCCATCGTGGCGGACATCGACGGCAGTGGGCGCGCGAAGGTGCTGGTGCCGAGCAACAACATCTGCTCGTACCAGTGCGACTGGCCGGGAGGACGGGTCAAGATCGACAGCTCGCCGTACTACGGCCTCAAGGCGCTGCGCTCGCCCAGCGACAAGTGGGTCAATACCCGCAGCATCTGGAACCAGCACGCCTACCACGTGACCAACGTGAACCTGGACGGGACGCTTCCGTTCCCCGAGCCGAACTCGTGGGACCCCGGCCAGTCGAACAGCTACCGGCAGAACGTGCAGGGGCAAGGCGTCTTCAGCTCGCCCGACCTCTCCCTCTGCGAAGTGGACTCCGACCTGACCAACTGCATGACGGGCGGAGCGTCGGTGAGCGCGACCGTCTACAACGGCGGGGCGATTCCGGCCCGGCCCGGCGTGCAGGTGGACTTCTTCGCCGACCTTTCGGGCGGGAGCGTGCTGATCGGGAGCGGCATGACCAAGACCACCTTGCAGCCCGGCTCGAGCGAGAAGGTCACGGTGCCGTGGTCCGCGCCGCCGCAGAACGCCTCCGCGCCGGTGCGCGCCGTCGTCGATCCGAACCAGAAAGTGGGCGACTGCCATTTCGAGAACAACAGCGCCTCGAGCGCGCCCGTGAAGTGCTCCCCGATCGGATAGCCGAACCAGCCTCAAGGCGAACAGGGAGCGCGGGAGATTGGGGAGCGCGGGAGGCTTGGTGAGGCTTCCGACTCCGAGCAAAGTCGTCGAGTATCCGCCCACCCTCCCAAAACTCCCGCGCTCCCTGTAAGATCTTTTAGTCAGAAAAGCCGCGTTACGGACGGATCGGCTGCTATCTTCGCCGGCGTGAGCGAGCAGACCGCGCCGCCGGTGGCGGCGACTCCAGCGGCGCCGGTCGGCGGGCGTGGCCGCGGGGGCGGGGCGGCGCTGGTGGCCGCCGGGATCCTGCTCAGCCGCCTGGCCGGGCTCGTCCGGCAGAGCGTCTTCGGGCACTTCCTCGGCACCTCCGACGCGGCCGACGCCTACAACGCGGCGTTCAAGATCCCCAACTTCCTGCAGAACCTGCTCGGCGAGGGCGTTCTCAGCGCCTCGTTCATCCCGGTGTACGCGGCGCTGCGCGCCGAGGGGCGGGAAGACGAAGCGCGCAAGGTTGCGGGGGCGGTGGCGGGACTCGTCTCGCTCGTCACCACGATCTTCACGCTGCTCGGCGTGCTCGCCACGCCCTGGCTGATCGCCGCCATCGCTCCCGGCTTCACCGGAGAGAAGCGCGAGCTGACCATCCTGCTGGTCCGCATCTTCTTCCCGGGCACCGCGCTCCTCGTGCTCAGCGCGTTCTGCCTCGGCGTGCTGAACAGCCACCACAGGTTCTTCTTGAGCTACGCCGCCCCGGTGGTGTGGAGCGCCGCGCAGGTCGCGGCGCTGATCCTGGGCGGGCGCGGCTGGCGGCTCGGTCCCGCGGACCTGGCAGTGGTGACCGCCTGGGGCGCAGTAGCTGGCGCGTTTCTTCAAGTATTCGTGCAGGTCCCCGCCGTGCTGGCGCTCCTGGGAGGGCGGCTGCGGCTGTCCCTCGGTCGCGCGAGCGCTCACGTCCGGGAGGTGGTGCGCAGCTTCCTGCCCGTCGTCGCCGGTCGCGGCGTGGTGCAACTCTCGGCATACATCGACAACGTGATCGCCTCCTGGCTGCCGAGCGGCATGGTGGCCGCTCTGGCGTACGCGCAGACGCTGTACACGCTTCCGGTCTCGCTGTTCGGCATGTCGATCTCGGCGGCGGCGCTGCCGTCGATGTCCGCGGCGCAGGGCACGAGCGAGAAGCTGCGCGAGCAGCTCGCCTCCGGGCTGCGCGCGATCGCCTTTCCGGTGGTGCCCAGCGTGATCGCGTTCCTCGCCTTCGGAGACGTGGCCGTGGCGGCGCTCTTCCGCGGAGGGCGGTTCACTCCCCAGGACGTGCGCGACGTGTGGCTCATCCTGGCGGGATCGACGGTGGGGCTCCTGGCCGCCACGCTCGCGCGGCTCTATTCGAGCACGTTCTATGCGCTGCGGGACACGCGCACCCCGCTCAAGTACGCCTCCTTGCGAGTGCTGCTCACCGCCGCTCTCGGCGTCGTGTGCGGCCTCTGGCTCCCGCGCGCGCTGCACCTGGATCCCAAGCTCGGCGCGGTGGGACTGACCGCGTCGGCGGGAGTGGCCGGGTGGGTCGAGTTCGCGCTGCTCCGGCGTGGCATCGCGCGGCGCGTCGGAAAGGCCGACGTGCCCGCGGGACTGCTCGTCCGGCTGTGGGCGGCAGCCGTCGGAGCGGGTGCGGCGGGGATGGGCGTTCGTTTCCTGTTCGCGGGCCTTCCTGCCACCCGCCTGGCCGCTGTGGTCAAGGCGGCTGCGGTGTTCGGCTGTTTTGGCGCCGTCTACCTGCTGCTGGCGCTCGCGCTCGACGTGCCGGAAGCCTCAGCCGCGGTGCAGCGCGCCCGCAGGATGTTGCGCCGCTGAAACAGAATCTCACCTTCACCTCCGTGGTCCAAGGCGTGTCCTTGGGGATCGGAGGGCGTGTGCGTCACGGGATTCCCTGGATCCTCGGTGCCGTGCTGGCCGCCGCGTGCGCGAGGCAGGCCCGCAAGGACGTCACTCCGCCGCTGGCGGCCGACGCGCCGCAGGCTGCGGCCGGCGCGGCTGCCGAGCAGGACCCGGAAGCGGGACCGCCGCTCTCGGCGCAGGAGCAGATCGAGCACGCGCTCTCGCGGGTCACCTTCGGAGCCCGGCCGGCCGACAAGGAGCGCGTGTCGCGCATCGGCGTCGCGGCGTTCCTCGAGGAGCAGCTCCACCCGGAGCAGATCGCGGACGGCGCGGTGGAGGAACAGGTGGCGAGGTTTCCGGTGCTGCGGCGCAGCTCCGCCGAGCTGGCGCAGGAGCTCGCCCGGTATCGGAAGCAGAAGAAGGAGGACAAGGCGCGAGCGACTGCGACGGCGATGCCGAGCGCGACGATGGACGCCGACCCGGTCGCTGAAGCGCCGGACCCGAACCTTCCTGCGGCTGCGTTGCCCAGGGCGGGACAACGAGACTTGCGCAAGCAGCTCGGGAAGGCGGGAAGGGGACCCGCCTTCGACATGGTCGCGCAGCTCGCGCAGGCCAAGCTGGTGCGCGCGATCGGATCGGAGCGCCAGCTGCACGAAGTGATGGCCGAATTCTGGTTCAACCACTTCAACGTCTTCGCGGGGAAGCAGAACGAGGCGGCGCTGCTCCCGGCATACGAGCAGCAGATCCGCGAGCTGGCGCTGGGCA
>VBKO01000068.1 GCA_005888115.1 Deltaproteobacteria bacterium | reverse complement strand
GGTGCACGTCAGCTCGGACGCAGCAGTGGCGGCCTATCCGCGCTGGGGCGCTTATTCCGTCACCAAGGCGGCGCTCGACCATCTGAACCGGCTCTGGGCAGCGGAGCTTTTGCCGACCGGAGTGCGATTCCTGTCCGTCGACCCGGGGGAGATGGACACCGAGATGCATGCTGCGGCGATGCCCGAAGCAGATCGCGGCGCGCTGGCCCGCCCCGAGCAGGTGGCGCGGCGCATCGCTCGCCTCGTCGCGGACGCCGGACGGATCGAGAGCGGGACGCGGCTCGTGGTGGACGGGCCATGAAGCCGGCTCGCTGGCCCCGCGAGGACGCGCTGCAGGAGAGGCTGCTCCACGTCGATCCTCGCGCCGGGACCCTGCAGGACGCGCGCATCGCCGATCTGCCGCGGCTGCTTCGCGCCGGCGACCTGCTGGTGGTGAACGATGCTGCCACGCTGCCCGCATCCCTGCAGGGTCGCGCGCCCGGGGGATCGCCCATCGAAGTTCGGCTCGTCGCTGAGCTGCCGGATGGCGCGTTCCGCGCAGTGCTCTTCGGCCCGGGCGACTGGCGGACGCCGACGGAGCACCGCGCGCCGCCCGCACCATTGCGCGAGGGAGAGCGGCTCTCGTTCGATGAGCTGTCGGCGACGGTGGAGCGCATCTCGGCGCTCTCGCCGCGACTCGTCGAGCTGCGATTCGACCGATCTCGCGAACAGCTCTGGCCCCTGCTCTACCGGCTCGGCCGCCCGGTCCAGTACTCGTACGCCAGCGCGCCGCTCGAAGCCTGGCATGTCCAGGTGCCGTACGCGTCGCGACCCCGGGCAGCAGAGATGCCCTCCGCCGGCCGGCCGCTTCGCTGGGAAGTCCTGCTCGGTCTGCGGCAGCGAGGAGTCGACGTAGCTTCCGTGACGCATGCCGCGGGGCTGTCTTCCACCGGCGATGCGGCCCTCGACGCCGCGCTGCCCTTGCCCGAGCAATTCGAAGTGTCGCAGGCCACCGCCGAGGCGGTCGCGCGAGCCCGCGCGGGCGGCGGACGGGTCGTAGCGGTAGGGACGACCGTCGTGCGGGCCCTGGAGGGCGCCGCCCTGCAATACGGAGGTCATCTCGTCGCGTCGGCGGGTGAAACGGACCTCGTCGTCGGTCCCGGTTACCGCCCGACCGTGGTGGACGGTCTGCTGACCGGCGTGCACGAGTCGACCGCGAGCCATTTCGCGCTGCTGCACGCCTTCGCTCCCGCCGAGGTCCTGGCCCGCGCGCACGCTCACTCGGAACGGAACGGCTACCTCTCGCACGAGTTCGGCGACTCGTGGCTCTTGCTATGACGCGCCCGATGCTGGCCGCGCCCGCCGCGATTGCGCTACTAGGTTCGGTACCGATGCACCGACACCACGGCAATCCCGAGGACCTGGATTCCTACGTCGCGAAGATGGAGGACCCTTCCCGGGCGGAATGGCAGAAGCCCGACGAGGTGCTGCGGGTGCTCGCGCCGCGCCGCGGGCAGGTCGTCTGCGACATCGGCGCCGGCCCGGGCTACTTCACCTTTCCCGTCGCCCGGGCGGTCGGCGAGGCCGGCCACGTCTACGCCGTGGACGTCGAGCCGCGCATCCTGGAGGCCCTCCGCAAACGCCTGCGGAAATCCAGGCTCCGCAACGTGACGCCGGTGCTCGCGCTCGAAGACGACCCGCTCGTGCCGACCGCGTCGTGCGATCTGATCCTGGTCGTCGACACGTACCACCACTTCCCCGACGGGCCGGCGTACCTGCGCCGTCTGGCACGCTCGCTCCGCCCGGGCGGGCGGTTGGTGAACATCGATTTCCACAAGCGCGAGCTCCCGGTCGGTCCCCCGCCGGAGCACAAGCTCACCCGGGAGGAGTTCCTCGCCCTGGCGGACGCGGCCGGCCTCGCGCTCGTCGAAGAGCACCCCTTCCTTCCGTACCAGTACTTCCTGGTGCTCGCGCCGCGCCGGACCTAACCTCGGGCCGGAGACGGCCCATGGTGACTTCAGACGAGACCCTGATCGGCGCGATCGCGGAGACGGCACGGCCGATGGCAGGGGCAGTGGACGACTTCGATCCCATCCTCGAGCTCGCGGGCAACGCCCGCGTCGTGCTCATCGGCGAGGCCTCGCACGGCACCGACGAGTTCTACGAGCGGCGAGCCGAGCTGACCAAGCGGCTCATCGTCGACTTGGGCTTCCGCGGCGTCGCCGCCGAGGCCGACTTCCCCGACGCCTGGCGCGTCAACCGCTTCGTGCGAGGGACGGGGAGCGACACCGGGGCCGCGGAGGCGCTGTCCGACTTCAAGCGCTTCCCCTCCTGGATGTGGCGCAACGCCAACGTGCTCGATTTCGTCGGCTGGCTCCGCGAGCGCAACGACCGCATCGCGGATCCGGCCGCGCGGGCCGGTTTCTACGGCCTCGACCTCTACAGCCTGCACACCTCCATCGCCGCGGTCCTCGATTACCTCGACGAGACGGACCCGGAGGCAGCCAAGCGAGCCCGGTACAGGTACGCCTGCTTCGAGCACTTCGGCGAGGACCCGCAGAGCTATGGATACGCGACTTCCTTCGGCCTCTCGCCCGACTGCGAGCGGGAAGTCGTGAACCAGCTGGTCGAGATGCAGCGCCGGCGACAGGGAGTCCTGGCGCGCGGCGGGGACGACGAGGACGAGCTCTTCGCGGCCGAGCAGAACGCCCGCCTGGTCAAGGCCGCGGAGGAATACTACCGCTCGATGTTCGAGGGACGCGTCTCGTCCTGGAACCTGCGCGACACGCACATGGCGGAAACCCTCGACGCGCTTCTCGCGCACCTCGGCCGGAAGGGCGGCCGCTCCAAGGTCGTCGTCTGGGCGCACAACTCGCACGTCGGCGATGCGCGGGCGACGCAGATGGGCGAGGCCGGCGAGATCAACATCGGGCAGCTCGCGCGTCAGAAGTACCCGGGGCAGGCGCTGCTGGTCGGCTTCAGCACCTTCACCGGAACGGTCACCGCCGCCTCCGAGTGGGGCGGCCCCGCGGAGCGCAAGCGGGTCCGTCCGGCGCTGCGGGACAGCTACGAGGCGTTGTTCCACCGCACCGGCGCGGCGAAGTTCCTCTTGAGCCTGAGGGACCTCGGCGAGGCCGCGGGCGGGCTGCGCGAGCCGCGCCTGGAACGCGCGATCGGCGTCATCTACCTGCCGCAGACCGAACGCGTCAGCCACTACTTCCAGTCGCGTCTGCCGGCGCAGTTCGACGTGGTGATGCACTTCGACGAGACCCGGGCGGTCGAGCCGCTGGAACGGACCGCGGGTTGGGTCCGCGGCGAGCTGCCGGAGACGTACCCGACCGGTATGTGAACCCTCACTGCTCGAGCGTTCGCGCCTCAGCGGGACGGGACGGCGCGCGCGGAAGCCGCACGCGGAACGTGCTCCCTTCTCCCGGCTTGCCGGTCGACTGCACCTGGATGGACCCCCCGTGCTGCTCGATGATGCCACGGCTGATGGCGAGGCCGAGTCCCAGGCCTCCGAACGCAGGCCCGTGCGCGCGCCCGAACCTCTCGAAGATCGTCTGCTGGTGCTCGCGGGGAACGCCCAGCCCGTGGTCGACCACCGCGATCTCGACGCTATCCTCGCTCGGTTCGATGGTGACCTCGATCTGCCCTCCTTCGGGGGAGTAGCGGATC
The DNA here is from genome assembly GCA_005888115.1 of Deltaproteobacteria bacterium. GTDB lineage: Bacteria > Myxococcota > Myxococcia > Myxococcales > 40CM-4-68-19 > VBKO01. The sequence goes on along the minus strand of VBKO01000068.1, from coordinate 7,575 downwards.
GCGTTCGAAAGGAGGTTCACCAGCACCTGGTCGACCCGGTCCCGGTCCGCCATCATCTGCAGCCGGTCTGGCCCCCGGATGCGGATCGGGTGCCGGTTGCCGGGCGCTTCCATGCGGCCGCGCACCTCGTCGACCAGCCCGACCAGATCGAACTCGGAGGGGTTCAGCTCGAGCTGACCGGTCTCCAGCCGGTTGATGTCGAGGAGATCGCCGACCAGCCGCGCGAGCCGGTCGATTTGCCGCGAGATCAACCGGAGGGCGCGGCCGGTGCCCGCCTCCGCCTCCTGCTCCCCCAGCTGGTGCAGCGCGAGCTGGGCCTGCGCCTTGGCGGCGGCGAGCGGCGTCTGCAGCTCGTGCACCACCGAGGAGAGGAAGACGTCCTTGACCTCGCTCTGGAGCGCCTGCTTGCGGATCCTCTCTCCGCGCACGAACAGGTCGCAGAACACGCGCACCTTGGCGCGCAGGATCTCCGGATCGATCGGCTTCAGCAGGTAGTCGACGGCTCCGTGCGCGTATCCCTTGAAGACGTATGCGGTTTCGCGGCTCAAGGCGGTGATGAAGATGATGGGGATGTGACGCGTCTGTTCGCGCTGCTTGATCAGCTCCGCGGTCTGCAGCCCGTCGAGGCGCGGCATCTGCACGTCGAGCAGGATCACCGCGAAGGTCTGGCGCAAGAGGTGCAGGAGGGCCTCCTCGCCGGAGCGCGCCTTGACGACGCGGATCTTCAGCGGTTTGAGCGTCCCCTCCAGCGCCAGGAGGTTCTCGGGCCGGTCGTCCACCAGAAGGACGCTCGGCACCAGCGGGTCTTCCGAATTCTCCACGGTCACCTCATCTCCGCATCCATTTTAGCAACAGCGCCACCAGCGCCTCCGGACCGATGGGTTTGGTGGCGAAATCGGAGCAACCTGCCTCGAGACACCGCTCGCGGTCGCCGGGCAGCGCCTTGGCGGTCAAGGCGACGATCGGCAAGTCGGACAGGCCCGGACGGCGCCGAATCTGCCGCGTCGCTTCGAGTCCGTCAATCTCCGGCATCATCACGTCCATGAAGAGGAGGTCGATGCCGTCCTCCGAATCGAGCAGCTCGAAGCACTCGCGGGCGCCCTGGGCGGGAAGGACGCGGACCCCGAACCGCTCCAGCAGGCTGGTGACCGCGAACAAGTTGTGCCCGTCGTCGTCGACCACCAGCACCTTGCGCCCGCGCAGCTCGCCCGCCCTGTCGGGGGCGAGCCGTATCTCCGGCGCTGTACTCCGCTCGTGCGGCTCGGGTTCCACCGCGGCGGGGAGCAGGAGGGGCAGGTAGAGGGTGAAGGTGCTCCCCTGCCCGGGCGCGCTGCGCAGCCGGATCTCGCCACCCAGGAGGCGGGCCAGCTCGCGGCTGATGGTCAGCCCCAACCCGGTGCCGCCGAAAGTCCGGCTGGTCGAGTTGTCCGCCTGCTGGAACGCCTCGAAGACGAGCTCGTGCTTCTCGCGCGGGATGCCGATGCCGGTATCCGAAACGGCGAAGGCGAGCACCTGGGGTGAGCCTCGCAGCGCGGAGGAGCCGAACCCGCTCCCGCCTGCTTCCAGGGTGGCCGACAGCTCGACCCGGCCGCTGCGGGTGAACTTGAACGCGTTCGAGAGGAGGTTCTTCAGCACCTGCTGCAGGCGCTGCGGATCGGTGAGCACGGTGCCGGGCACGGCCGGCGAGATGGAGACCGAGAACCCGATTCCCTCGGCGAGCGTGGGCCGGAACATCCGCTCCAGCGCTGCGGCGACGTCGCGCAGCGCCACCGGCCGCACCTCCACCTGCAGCTTCCCCGATTCGATCTTCGACAGGTCGAGGATCTGGTTGATGAGCGCCAATAGGTCCTGCCCGCTGGAGTGCACCGTGTAGGCGTACTCCACCTCCTCCGTGTCGAGGTGTCCCTTGGCGTTGTCGGCGAGCAGCCGGGCGAGGATGAGCAGGCTGTTCAGCGGCGTGCGCAGCTCGTGCGACATGTTGGCGAGGAACTCGGTCTTGTAGGTGGACACGCGCGCGAGCTGTCGTGCCTTGTCCTCCAGGTCGCTGGTGCGCCTGGCAAGCTCCGCGTTGGAGGCCTTCAGCTCCTCGAGCAGGTGCTCGGTCCGGGAAGTGGTCGCGACCGTGTTGAGGACCACTCCCACGCCCGCGGCGAGCTTCTCGAGCAGGACGCGGTGGATGGGCTTGAAGCGCTGCACGCTGGCCAGCTCGATGACCCCCTTCACCTCGCCCTCGAAGAGCACCGGGACCACGATCAGGCTGCGCGGCCGGGCATGGCCCGTGCCCGACCGGATCGTCACGTAGTCGGACGGGAGCTCATCCACCGTCACGATGCGCTTCTCCACCGCGCATTGGCCGACCAGGCCCTCGCCCGGCCCGAACCATTCGCGGGAGCCGTCGCCTGGGTGGCCGTAGGTGCTGAGGCGGCGCAGCGACGCGCGCTCGCTGTGGGGCTCGGCGACGAACAGCGCGCCGTACTGCGCCGGGATCTCCGGCGCGAGCTCGCCCAGGACGATGCGGCCCAGCTCCTCCAGGCTGCGCCTTCCCTGCAGCAGCCCGGAGAGGCGGGCGAGATTCGTGTTCAGCCAATCCTGCTCCACGTTGGCCTGCGTGCTCTCGCGCAGGTCGACGATCATCTCGTTGATGCTGTCCGTGAGGTCCTTCCAGGTGCCCGCCACCCCGGGAACGCGGGCCTGGCCCCCCAGCTTGCCCTGTGCGCCGACCTCCCGGGTGACGCGGATCACCTCGGCGGTGAAGGCGCGCAGCTGATCGACCATCGCGTTCACGGTGGCCTTCAGGTCGCGGATCTCGCCCTGCGCCGGCACGGTGATCTTGCGCGACAGCTGCCCGTTCGCAACCGCGGTGGTGACCAGGGCGATGTTCCGCACCTGCGAGGTGAGATTGCCCGCCAGCATGTTCACGCTCTCGGTCAGGTCCTTCCAGGTGCCCGCGACTCCCGGCACCTGCGCCTGGCCGCCCAGCTTCCCTTCGGCTCCCACTTCCCGCGCCACGCGCGTCACCTCCGACGCGAAGGCGCGCAGCTGATCGACCATCTCGTTGACGGTCTCCTTCAGCTCGAGGATCTCGCCCTTCGCCGGAACCGTGATCTTGCGCGAGAGGTCTCCCCGCGCGACCGCGGTCGTCACCGCTGCGATGTTGCGGACCTGATCGGTGAGGTTTCCGGCCAGGACGTTGACGTTGTCGGTCAAGTCCTTCCAGACCCCGGCGACGCCCGGTACTTCGGCCTGCGCTCCGAGCCTGCCCTCGGTGCCCACCTGCTTGGCGACGCGGGTCACTTCTGAGGCGAAGCTGCGCAGCTGGTCCACCATCGTGTTGATGGTGTTCTTCAGCGCCAGCACCTCGCCGCTCACGTCGACGGTGATCCGCTCGGAAAGGTCGCCACTCGCCACTGCGGTCACCACGCGGACGATGCCGCGCACCTGCGCGGTCAAGTTCGACGCCATGGAGTTCACGTTGTCGGTCAGGTCCTTCCAGACGCCCGAGACGCCCTTCACGTCGGCCTGGCCGCCCAGCTTCCCCTCGGTGCCGACCTCGTGCGCGACGCGCGTGACCTCGGCGGCGAACGCGCGCAGCTGATCGACCATCTCGTTGACCGTATCCTTGAGCTCCTGGATCTCCCCTTGCGCGGGGACGGTGATCTTGCGCGACAGATCGCCTCGCGCCACGGCGGTGGTGACTGCGGCGATGTTGCGCACCTGCGAGGTGAGATTGGCCGCGAGCAGGTTCACCGCGGACACCAGGTCCTTCCACGCCCCCGCCGCCCCGCGGACTTCCGCCTGCCCGCCCAGCCGGCCAGCGGTGCCGACCTCGCCGGCGATCCGGATCACCTCGGAACGGATGGCCCGCAATCTCGTCACCAGGGCGTTCATGCTCCGCGCGATGCGCAGGGGGTGGCCGCGCAGCGGCGTCCCGTCCGGCGATTCCAGCGGCATCATGTGCGCCAGCTCACCCTGCTCGAGCGCCCTGGCCACGACGGCGGTCTCCTTCGCATGCCAGGTAAGCCGGTCCAGCACCTCGTTCAGCGCCGAGAGGCCGTCGCCGTAGCCGCCCGGCAGGAGCGACGGCGAGGCCCGTTCGTGCAGCGCTCCCTCGATTCCGACGCGACGTGTGATCCGGCTCATCTCCCGGGCGAGAGTGGCGTTCCGGGCGATGAGGCGGTTGGCGGCGGCCGCGATGCGCCCCAAGACCCCGGCATCGTCGACCTGGGCTCGGGCGCGAAAGTCTCCCTCGGACGCGACCTCCAGCGCCCGGGCGATGCGCTCGAGGTCGCGGTAGGCCCCGCTTCCGCGCACATCGCGCAAGGCGAGCATAGAATCCAACTCTTCGGTGCTTTCCAATGCCTTCTCCTCCGGCGTAACCAGGGGGATGGCTATAGTGTGGTACTGATGGATGCGACGGGCATCGATCTCGTGGAATCACCGCTGGCGGCATTGATCCGCGGCCGCGTGGAGCGCATCCTTCGCAGCTGGGAAGCAAGCGGCACGACGCCAGGCAACGGGCCGGGGAAACTGGCGGTCCGGCGTTTCCTCGCTGCGCTCGACGAGCTCGTGCAGGCAGCCGAGGGTCTGGCGGCACCTGGACCGCGTGCGGTCAGCGAAAGCTCCACGGCTCCCAACGTGCTCGCGGTCACCGACGATCCGCTGGTTGCGACCGGGCTCCGGCAGCGGCTCGGGTCGTCCTCACGGATCACTGCCGTATCGACCCCGCAGGAGGCGACCGACGCTGCGGCCGGACTGCCCGCGGTGATCGCCGCGCCCGAGTCCGATGTGCCGAGACTCCTTGCGGAATTCCGCGATGACCCCGCAGTGATTCTCCCCGTCACGGTGGGGACCGAGGGATACGCCGCCGCGATCCGCACGCTGCTCGACCAGGTGGTGCCGCAAGCCCAACGAAGCGAGGCCGCGTCAGAGCAGCCCGACGGCGGGCGATCGGCAGTGGAGCTGGCCGCCGAGCCCAGGTCATATGCGCACCTGACGGGGATGCTGCCGCGCGCGCTCGAGCGCAGCGTCAACTTCGACGTCGGCGCAGCCGTCATTGCCCGGCCCGGCAGCGAGCCGCTGGTCGACGTCCACGCGACCTCCGATTGCTCCAGCTCGACGTTGGAGCTCGTCCGGGAGCGCGCCCTGGCTCTGTTCCGAATCGTCTCCGGCCAGGCGCAGCGCGAAGATGAGGAAGTGCGCATACCCATTCCTTCTCCATTGCGCTCGTCAATCTATGTCCCGCTCGCCACCGAAGGGCGTGTCGTCGGATTGACGTACCTCGGATCGTTCCGTCCCGACGCCTTCTCCGGAAACGGAGAGGTGATCGCGGACCTGGCGGCGCACGCGTCAGGCGCCTACCGGCGGCTGGAAGCGTCGGTGAGTCGCCTCAGGCTGACGCCGCGACAGTCCCAGGTCCTCGCGCTGATCGCCTCCGGGCTCTCCGACAAGGAAGTCGCGGAGCGCCTGGGCCTCGCGCATCGCACGGTGCGCACGCACGTCGACCGGCTGCTGCGCGAGCATGGCCTGCGCAGCCGGACGGAGGCTGTCGCCGCGTGGCTGCGGGGCCAGCAAGGCTGACGGGACGCTCCGCCCGCCCACCCGTTCCACGACCGGCCGTCACCTCCACGGCAGCCTGGGGCCTTCTGCGCAGCTGCAGCGCCACGTGTCGCCGCGCCGCCGGTAACATTTTCTACCGCGTTAGATTGCGGCACCTGTCGAATTGCGCGTGCGCGAGTAGCAGACCCACGCGCATAGCATCGAATTCACATCGTCAATCTGGACTACAACAGACAGGGTACAACATGCGGTGGTACGTCTTTTGCACAACACCCTCGCCGTTCGGGGAGGGAGATGGCCCCGGTCGGCAACTTCAGCAATTACAAGCGGCGGCCCCGCGGGCTGCTAGTCCTGGACCGGAGCCTTTCGGAGACTTCGCCGGGCGCGTACACGACGCCCATCCGGCTCCCTTCCGCGGGGCGCTTCGACGTTCCCGTGCTGGTCGATCAGCCGCGCACGATGACCTGCTTCCAGCTCGACGTGAACCAATCGCCGGAGACGAAGAGCGCGCACCGGATCGCGACCGCGGTGAAGCCCCGCTTCGCCGGCCGGAAGTTCACGCCAGGCGAGCCGGCGACTCTTGCGTTTCTCGTCACCGATCCGGTCACGCGCCGGCCGCTCACCGGGCTCGGCGACGTTCAGGTGTACAGCGCAGGCTGGGCGACCGCGCCGGACGCGACGTGGCCCTGATCTCGATCAGCGTGGATCCCACCACAGACGTTCCGGCGCGGCTCAAGGCCCATGCGGAGAAGTTTGGCGCCGCCGATCATCGAGGCCCTGACCGAGGCGGCGGCGAAGAAGCCGGCGCGCGCCACCGCCACGGAGCGCGGCCGCGGCTCCTGATGGGGTGCGGGTCGGCGCGGCGCTGCCTCTCACCGGTCCGCTCCCAGAAGCGGGCCGGGACGTGCGCGCGGCGCTGGCCGCCGTGTTCGACGAAGTCAAACGGCAGGGCGGCGTCTACGGACGCGCGATCGAGCTGGTCGTCGAGGAATCGCGCGGCGAGGCCGGCGCGACGCGCGGCCGAGCACGGTTACCGCGCCGGTCATTTCTCCGCCGCGGCCGCCGCGGAGCAGGTCTCCCGCGCGCGCCCGGCCTACGTGTTCGCGTTCGGCAGCGCGGCGGAGATCGAGGACCTGGCGCGCCAGATGGATCGCAGCGAGTTCGGCGCTTTCGGCGCGGCGATGCGAACCGCCGGCGCCAAGATCCAGAACGTAGCGCTGCAGAGCGTCGCCTACGGAGCGGCTCGCGTTTTCGTCGAAGCGATGAAGGTCGCCGGGAATCATCCGACGCGCGCGTCGCTCGTCGCCGCGCTCGAGCAGTCGGCGCCGTCGGTTCTTTCGTGGTGCGCGTCGATCCCGCCACCCGGCAGTAGCTGGCGGTGACGGGGTGGACGGTGCCTGCCGAGGCGCGTTAGCCGCTCGTATCGCGCTATGCGTGGTCCCGCGCATTTGAATGTGACCTTGATTGATTCAATTCTCCGTGTACCTGTTTTGAACAAGCAAGCTCCCGAGCGGCCTGCCGGCAACGCTGCTCCGATGACCCCGGTCCGTCCGTACCTCCGTAGAGGGACTTCCAACCAGGGTTTTCCATTCGTAGACTAACGATTCAGTGGTACCTGACGGGTTGCGGGGCTCGTCCAGAGGCCCAAAAGGGCACTCGATGAATGAAGTCGTGGCGCGGGACGTATTGGTAGGGAGCGCTACCGATTCGTCTGGCCACCGCGATCTGGCGGCGCTCTACGCCGACGCTCTGCGAGCCAACCTGGCCGAGAGGAGCGAGGGCGCGCTCCAGCGCGCGTACGAAATCGGCCGCCAGGGTTTCGCGCAGGGCCTGGGGATCCTGGAGCTCGTGGCCATGCACCACGAGGCGCTCGCAACACTCTCCAAGCGCGATGGCGGATCGGTCCCTCTTTCCCAGCAGATCGTGCGCGCGGGAGAATTCTTCGCGGAGACCCTTTCGCCGTACGAGATGGCGCACCGCGGATTCCGGGAGGCGACCTCTGCGCTGCGGAAGCTGAAC
>VBKO01000067.1 GCA_005888115.1 Deltaproteobacteria bacterium | reverse complement strand
TGGGGCGCGGTGAGCTTCACGCCGACCTCTCCTGTAGGAAGCCCCTACGAAGGCTTCGTTTCCCGACCTTCATCGGCAATGCGCGGGCACCTCTACACTGCCATGCCTTTGTCAGCAAAGTGACATGAACCGATCCGGGCTGACGATTCCCGCGCCTACTGCGAACCGGCGCCGGGCGCCCGGGGGGCCGGGCGCGCCTCATGCACGCGCCTCTGCGGTCCGAGTCGTGCCCATGCCCGAGATCCGGCGCGTGAAATCGGCTCGCCCGTCCCCCCGGACACCCGTCGCCTATGGGCAGGTATGCGGTCCCCTTCGCCTGCTCCAGACAGTGCAGAGGAAAAAACCTGAAATGCAGCAGATCCAGACTTCCCGGTTGAGCGGCGTCATGCCGCGGCGACAGATTTACGCCGGACGCATCGGGGGTGGGTCCGGGGTGGGGCCGGCGCGATTTCACGTCGTCCCGGCCTCGGAGCAACGAACGCCTCGGGCGCCCAGCGGGCGCGTGCATGAGCGACGGACCCACCCCGGACCCGCCGCCGGCCATAATCGCGACGGACCCACCCCGGACCCGCCGCCGGCCAGAATCGCTGATCAGAAGTCGATGCTGGCGGACACGATTCCGACCGCGGCGGTCATGTCGGTGCGCTTCGGTTGCGCGACGCCGATCAGGCCCTGCACCTGGAAGTTGTGGAACAGGGCGCCAAGGTTCCGTGCGACGATCCAGGACACTGCCGGCCCCGCGGTGAGGTCGTAGTCGCGTCCCGTCTTGGGCGGCTCGCCAGGACGCAGCGTCCCCTCTTCGCCGACTTCGGCCTGGATCCTTCCGTCGAGGCCGGTGCGCAGATCCTCGCTGAAGCGGTATCCCGCGAACGCTTTCGCCTCGACGTCCTTGCCGTTTTCGCCGCCCGTCTCGAAGCCGAAGACGCCGTTGAGCACCAGCTCGACGTTGCCGAACCGACGGCCCGCCAGCAGGAGGAATTCGACCTCGCCCTGATCGGGATGGAAACCGACGGTCTTGAACCGCGCTCCCGCGGACAGGTCGAGGCCCGTGCGCGACTGCGAGAGGATCTGGTAACGGACCCGAGCAGAAGGACCGTTCGCTCCGACCTGCCAGTACATCCCGACGTCCCCGGCAAGGTTTTCGACCGGCGTCCACAGGATGCTGCCGGTGATGTTCGCTTGCCCTTGGGTGCCGTTCACACCGCCCTCATCGCTCGATCCCGTCGTCACCCCGCTGATGCGCACGGTCCCTTTGCTGGGCACCGCGGGCGCCTCGCTGAGCAGGCTGTCGCGATCGATGCCTTCGGCGCGCGCGGCGAGCGCGATGAAAGCGGTGGCGGCGAGGATCCGGCGCATGGAAATGTCTCCGGGCGGGCGGGCCTTTCAGTCCAGCGGGAGCGCAGCCTGCCCCGGGAAGCGGCGCGGCGTCAACCGCCGGCCGATTGAATTGACGGGCCACGGTGCCTCTGACATACCCCTCCGGCCGATGCAGAAGCGCTACTTCATCCACACCTTCGGCTGCCAGATGAACGAGCACGATTCCGCCCGGATGGGCGAGTCCCTCCTCCGGGCCGGGTGGGTCGCGGCGGAGGCGCCGGAACGCGCGGATCTGGTTCTGCTCAACACCTGCGCCATCCGCGAGAAAGCGGAGGACAAGCTCTACTCGGCGCTCGGGCGCTACCGGATGCTGAAGGCGCAGCGCGGCGCGCGCATCGGCGTGGCTGGATGCGTCGCGCAGCAAGAGAAGGAGGGGCTCCTCGAGCGGGCGCCGTACGTGGACTTCCTGCTCGGCCCCGACCAGATCGCGCGCATCGCGGACCTGGCGGAGGAGGGCGGAGTGGAGACCGGCTGGGTCCCGTCGGAGGAATACGTGTTCCCCCGGGCCGACCCCGAGAGCGCGCGCGGCAAGGCGACCGCGTTCGTCACCGCGATGAAGGGCTGCGACAACGTCTGCAGCTTCTGCGTGGTGCCGCACACGCGCGGCCGCGAGGTTTCCCGGCCCTATGCCGAGATCGCGCGCGAGGTCGCGTCGCTCGTGGAAGTGGGGGTCCGCGAGATCACGCTCATCGGACAGAACGTGAATTCATACGCGGGCGGATGCAGCTTCGCACAGCTCATCCGGCGAGTGGCCGCCGTTCCAGGCGTGCGGCGCATCCGGTTCACCACCAGCCACCCCATGGATCTCTCGCCGGAGCTGGTCGACTGCTTCCGCGACGTGCCGCAGCTGATGCCGCACTTCCACCTGCCCGTGCAGCACGGGGCCGACACCGTGCTCGAGCGCATGCGGCGACGGTATACGATTGCGGAGTACGAGGAGCGCGTGGCGCGCCTCTTCGCCGCCTGCCCCGGGGTGGCGCTGACCAGCGACATCATCTGCGGCTTCCCGGGGGAGACGGAGGAGGAGCACGCGCTCACGCTCGCGCTGCTGCGCCGCGTCCCGTACGACAACCTGTTCAGCTTCGTGTTCAGCGAGCGCCCGCACACGGCGGCCGCCCTGCGCCTGTCGAAGGAGCGCGCCGCCCGGGAGCGCAGCCCGCAGTGGCTGGAAATCCCGCGCGCCGTCGCCACCCGGCGCCTGGAGGAGGTCCAGCGCCTGCAGCAGGCGCGGACGGTGGCGCGGCACCGGTCGCGCGCCGGCGGCGAGGTCGAGGTCCTGGTGGAGAGCGCGCGCACCCCGCCCGGACTCGCGGGAGAGCGCTTCGGCCGGTCGCGGGAGAACTGGACCGTCCATTTCGCCGGCGCCTGCGCGGTCGGCGATCTGGTCCGCGTGCGCGTCGAGCGCGCCGGCCTGGTCGCACTGGTGGGAGCCGAGTTTGAGGTGATCGACGCCACCGCGCACCGGGCGCCGCCGGCGCCGCGCACGCGGCTCGCGGTGGTGAGCGCGTAAGCGGATGCTCCCGCTCGTCGCCCTGGTGGGACGGCCCAACGTGGGCAAATCGACGCTGTTCAACCGCATCGTGGGCCGGCGGCTCGCCATCGTGGAGGACACGCCGGGAGTGACGCGCGATCGGCAATACGCCGAGGCCGACCACGCTGGCCGCCGGTTCCGCGCGGTGGATACCGGCGGGTTCACGCCGCGGGCGGAGGAGCAGCTGGTCCGTGCAGTCCGCGAGCAGGCCGACGCGGCGATCCGCGAGGCCGACGTGCTGGTGCTGGTCGTCGACGCCGAGCAGGGGCTGGCCGGCGCGGACCGGGAGCTCGCCGCCCTCCTCCGCAAGGGCGGCAAGCCCGTGCTGCTCGCGGCCAACAAGATCGATTCGACCCGGCGGGCGGAGGCGATGGACCTGGGCGAGCTGCACTCCCTCGGCTTCGAGGTGTTCCCGGTCAGCGCCGAGCACGGGCGCGGAGTCTCCGAGCTGCTCGACGCGGCAGTGGAGAACCTGCCGCCTCGCGTCGGGGAGGAAGAGGCCCCGCTCGCGGAGGAGCCGCAAACGCGGCCCGGCGGCCCGGTGCGCCTGGCCGTCGTCGGGCGGCCCAACGTGGGCAAATCCACGCTGCTCAACCGGCTGCTCGGCGAGGAGCGTTTCGTCGCGTCGGCGATGCCGGGGACCACGCGTGACGCAGTCGAGGAATCGACCGAGCACAACGGCCGGACCTTCGTGCTCGTGGACACGGCCGGCCTGCGCAAGAAGCGGCACGTCATCGACAAGGTGGAGGTCTTCAGCGCCCAGCGCGCGCTGCGCGCGGTGGAGCGCGCGGACGTGGTGGTGGTGCTGACCGACGCCACCCAGCTCGGCGTGGAGCAGGACGCGCGCATCGCTGCGCAGGCGGAGGAGCGCGGCCGCGCGGTCATCCTCGCGGTGAACAAGTGGGACCTGGTGCGCGACAAAGAGGGGGAGGCGAAGCGGCTGCGCGAGGAAGCCGCCCGGCACCTCCAGCACGTCGGGTACGCGCCGCTGGTCTTCGTCAGCGCGCTGGAAGGAACGCGGGTGCAGCGCCTCCTCGATCTCGCGGCCGAGCTGCACGACCAGGCAGCGACGCGCCTCAAGACCCCCGAGCTGAACGACTGGGTGCAGCGCACGCAGGAAGAGCACCCCGCGCCGCTGTGGCGCGGCTACCCCGTCCGCTTCTCCTACGCGAACCAGGTCGGCGTGCGGCCGATCAGCATCGCCATCCAGTGCAACCGCCCGCAGGCGGTGGACGAGGCGTATCGACGCTTCCTGGTGAATCGGCTCCGAGACCGGTTCCAGCTGCAGGTCCCCGTCCGTCTCATGCTGCGCCAGAAGAGCCGCTCCACTCCTCGCGGGCGGGGTGAGCGCGCGTGAGTCCCCAGCATGTCGACGTGGGAGCGCGGAACATCAACTCGCCCGAGCTGTGGATCGGCTTTCTCGCCGGCGTCCTGCTGGTGCTCGGCTTCGATCTCTACCTCTCCGCGCGACGCGGCCACGGCGAACGCTTCCGCGAGGCGATCGGGTGGAGCATCTTCTGGATCGCCCTGTCGCTCGTCTTCGGCTCGTGGCTGTGGAGGCGGTACGGCGGCGAGCCGGGCCTGGAGTTCTTCGCCGGCTACCTGCTGGAGAAGTCACTCTCCGTCGACAACCTGTTCGTCTTCGTGTTGCTCTTCCGCAGCTTCGCCATCCCGCCCGAGCACCAGCACCGGGTGCTGTTCTGGGGGGTGCTGGGCGCGCTGGTCCTGCGGGGTACGCTGATTCTCGCTGGAGTGGCGCTCGTCCACCGCTTCCGCTGGGTGATCGCGATCTTCGGCGCCATCCTCGTCTACACCGCGGTGAAGATCGCGCTCCACCGCGACGAGGAGGAGCGCGCCCCGGCGGACAACCCGGTGGTCCGATTCGTGCGCAACCACTTGCCGATGGTCGACACCATCGAGGGACCGCACTTCTTCGTTCGCAAGAATGGGCGGCTCTACGCGACGCCGCTGCTCCTCGCGCTGGTCGCCGCGGAGACCGCGGATCTGGTCTTCGCGCTCGACTCGATCCCGGCCGTGTTCGCCGTCACCGACGACTCCTTCCTCGTCTTCTCCAGCAACGTCTGCGCGCTCCTGGGCCTCCGCGCGCTGTATTTCGTGGTGCGCGGCGCGCTCGTCCGGCTGCGCTACCTGAAGCCAGGCCTCGCCGCTATCCTCTTGTTTGTCGGTCTGAAAATGGTGCTCTACCGCTGGGTTCACCTGCCCACCGGCACCTCGCTCGCGGTCATCGCGGCCATCCTGGTGGTGGCCATCGCCGCCTCCTGGCTCAGGCCGGCACCGCCCGGTTGACTTGCGCGCGCCCTCGACCCAGGGCAGCCTTCAGTCATGTGCCGAATGGTGGGATACATCGGTCCGCCGCTCGCGCCGGCGGAGCTGGTGCAAAGACCGCCGCACTCCCTCTACGTGCAGAGCTACAAGCCGCGCGAGATGACCAGCGGCGTGGTGAACGCCGACGGCTGGGGCGCCGCCCTGTGGCTCGACGATCGGCGGTCCGAGCCCGCGCTGTACCGCAGCGCACAACCCATCTGGGCGGATCCGAACCTGTCCCTCGTCTGCGATCGCCTCTCCGCGACGGCCGCGCTCGCCGCGGTGCGCAGCGCGACGCCGGGCATCGCTTACGAGCTCGCCTGCGTACAGCCTTTCGTGCGCGGACCGGTCGCCTTCCTGCACAACGGCTTCGTCACCGGCTGGCAGCGCGGGCCGGCCCGCCTGCTCCGCGAGGGCCTCGGGGATGCGGCCTACCAGGCGGTGCAGGGCGGGAGCGACTCGGAAGGTCTGTTCGCGCTGGTGCTCGACGCGCTCGACCGCGGCGCCGCTTCGCTTCCCGAAGCGGTCCGATCCGCCCTGGCCACGCTGCGGCGCGTCTGTTCGCAAACGAACTCGACGGCCGTGGCGACGCTGCTGGTGAGCGACGGAGAAGTGCTCGTCGGAGCGCGACAGGCGATCGGCCTGGCGCCCGCCAGCCTGTACTGCGCGGGTGGTCCAGCCGGCGCACGCGAGCTAGGTTGGTTCATGGCATCGGAACCTCTCTGGCCCGACGAGCAGGGGATCACCCGGTTCCGGGAGATTCCCGCGGGACACATCGCCGTGGCGCGGCGGGGCAGCGAGCCGCGCGTGGAGGCGCTTCCGTGAGAGTCCCGCAGGGCGCGAAGGGCGAGGGCCCGGTCGCGCAACTCGTCCAGGCACGGGCGTTCCTGCTCAAGGCGTGCGCCCGCCTGCCGGACGAGCGGTGGGCCGAGCGCCCGTCGCCCGCATACAGCCCCGTTGCGTGGCACCTGGGCCATGTCGCGGCGGCACAGGCCCGCTGGCTATTGCCGGGAGACACGGCCGGCGAGCGATTCGGAGGGTTCTTCGACCCCGAGCAGACCGTGAAGGCCGCGCGCACCGAGGTGCCGGGGGCGGTCGAGCTGCGCGCATGGCTCGCGGACGTCCTGGAACGCGTCCGCGAGCGGCTGGGGGCAAGGCCCGCGCCGACGATCGGCGGGCTGCCGGCGGAGTTCCTCGTCCGGCACGTCGCACAACACGAGCTGCAGCACGCCGAACACGTGCAGGTGATCGCGGCGCTTTGCGACGGCCGCCTCCACCGCGGCGCGGTGCTCGCCGAGGTGCGCGAGCCCGCGCGGCTGGAGTTCCCCAGCGGAGCGACCGTCTCGGTCGGGAGCGACGATGCCGCCGAGGCCTACGACAACGAACGGCCCGCGCATCGGGTGCGGCTCGCGCCGTTCTGGATCGACGCGTCTCCGGTCACCGTGCGTCAGTTCGGCGCCTTCATCGATGCGGGCGGCTATCGCGATGAGCGCTTCTGGACGCCGGAGGGGTGGCGCTGGCGCACGTCGAACGCGGTCGAAGCTCCGCTGGGATGGCCCGAACCTCCGCCCGACCACCCCGTGAGCTGCATCTCCTGGTTCGAGGCCGACGCGTTCGCGCGCTGGCGCGGGGCACGGCTGCCCACCGAGGCCGAGTGGGAGGCAGCGCGCCGCGCCGGGCTGCCCGGCTGCGGGCAGGTGTGGGAGTGGACCTCGAGCTGGTTCGAGCCGTACGCCGGATTCCGCGCGTACCCGTACGAGCGGTACTCGACGCCCTGGTTCGGGA
>VBKO01000066.1 GCA_005888115.1 Deltaproteobacteria bacterium | reverse complement strand
AGGACGTGCCCGTCCTCCAGCTCCAACGTGGCGCGCACGTGGCTCGGCGGGGCCGCGTCGCGAGAGCGGCGAATCCACTTGCCGGTCATCCCGAGGTGCGAGAGCAGGCCTTCGCCGCCGTCGAGGCGCAGCAGCATCCATTTGCCGGAGCGCTCCACCTCCTCCAGGCGGTGCCCCGCGAGCTGGGCAAAGCGCTGCGGCGACTGCCCGCGGATGACGCGCGAGCGCTCGGCCTTGGCCGACACGATGCGGCGCCCCTTCGCCCAGGCACGCAGCTGGCGCGAGGCGATCTCGACTTCGGGGAGCTCCGGCACGGCGCCGCAGTGTGCGGCCTCGCCCTTGCGATGCGCAAGGCCTTGCTCGCGGCCACGCCGGCGGCCCTCAGTGGAGGTCGCGGCGCAGCTCCCGCAACAGCGCGCGGGCTCGGGCCGCCGGCAACCGCTCGCCGCCCCAGCGCGCCGCGAGCACGGCGAACGCAAGCTGCTCGACGGCGGGCGCCGCATCGGGTCGGCGCTGGACCGTCCGCCGGATCGCCTCCCGTGGCGAGACCGCCGCGGTCAAGCTCACCCCGCCGCGCTCCAGCCGATCGCGCGCGCGCCGCCACAGCGCTTGCGCGCGCCGCTGATCGGGATCGAGTCGCGCCACCTTGGGCCGTGCGCGCCGCCTGGCCCGGCGCAGGAGGACCACGAGCAGCGCGATCGACAGCGCGCCCGCGCCGGCCCGCGCGGCTGCCGCACGGAACTCCGGTGCGCCCGGCCGCGCGGCCGTGAGGCGGCGGCCCGCCTCGCCCAAGGTCCGGCCGATCTGCTGCAGCGTCCGCTGCTGCGACACCAGGTCGTAGTCGACGACGAGCGCGCGCCAGCGCTGCGCCAGCCCGTCCCAGGCCAGCACCACGGCGGACCATACCCCTCTGTCCACACCGCCCCTCCCCGACGGCGGGGTCGGGTCGAAGGGCACGAACCCGGCTCCGGGGAGATAGACCTCCACCCAGGAGTGGGCGTCGCCGGCGCGCACCGCCCAGTACCCGGCCGAGCTGCGCACGCCTCCGTAGTATCCGGTCACGTTCCGGGCGGGGATGCTTGCCACGCGCAGCAGGACCACCATCGCACTGGAGAACAGCTCACAGTGGCCGCGCCGCGACTCGAAGAGGAAATGGGCAATCGGGTCCTTCTGCTCACCGGGCAGCTCGCGGGTGTACGCGAGAGACTGGATGAGCCACCGCTCCACGGCGGCGGCTGCGTCCACCGGATCCTTGCCCTCGGTCAAGCGCTGCGACAGGGAGCGGACGCGCGGGTCGACGTCGGCCGGCACTTCCAGCGAGGCGGCGACCTCCGGCGGGTACCGCGTTCCCCGTCCGCGCAGCTCATCTGGCTCCGGCAGCGCCCGCTCGGTGCGCACGACGTAGTGGAGATCTCCCACGTCGACGGGCGTATAGAACAAGTCCCCGTTCGCGGCGCGCAGCAGCCGCGTGGCGCTGGCCCGGGCGGCGAGCGGGCGCTGGAACGTGATGCCCGTGGGCCATCCTTCGGGCGTGAGCACCACTCCGTCGGAGAAGCCGCTGACCGCCTCGATGTCCGCGACCAGCGGCGCGGCGTGGCGGCGGGCGGCCGCCAAGCGGAGGCGCGGCAAGGGCGGAAGCCAGGTTCCTCCGCCCCACCCTTCCGGACGCGCGCGCCAGCCGCGCCCGGTCCAAACCTCGAGCGCGCGGGCGCGCCAGCGCATGGGCAGCTCCGCGGCGGGCGCCGGAGGCGGATCGAGGCGCACGCGGAGCACGACGCGGGGGTCGTCGGCGATGACGCCGTGGCGCGACAGGTCGATCTGATCCCCCAGGCCCGCGATCGGGATCGCCGACGACGCGCGCCGGAGTCCGCCCAGGGTGACGCGCGGGAATGCGACGAAGATGGCCGCGGACCCGAGGAGGCCAACCAGCGCCAGGGCGGCGAGCGCAAAGAGCACGGCCGGCGTGACCAGCCTGCGCCCCTGGAGGAGCGCCGCCGCCTGCTCGGGGCTGCGCGCCGCCTCGATCTCGAAGCGCAGCCAGGTGAGGGCCAGCGCCCAGGTCGCCGCCACGGAATACAGCAGGAAGCAGAGGCCGAAGAGCAGCTCCGCCGAGAGCGCCGCGCCGGCGCAGATGAGCAGGAGCGAAAGCAGCAACAAGAACCACTCGTCCCGCCGCGAGCTCCGGTGCCAGAGTCGGTGGACCGCGAGCAGCACGGCGAACTGCGTCGCCGCCAGCACGATGTCGAGGCGGCCCGCGACGACCTGCGCTCCCTGCACGATCATTGCGAGGCCGAGCAGCCCGGTCCAGGCCCACTGATACCGGCCGGCGATCCGCCGCTGCAGCAGTGGCGCCGCCACCAGGGCGGCGGGAAACAAGAAGAGCAGCGCGCTCCCCAGCTCGCCACTGACCGCGCAGGCGGCGAAGGCCGCGCCCAGCGCGAGCGACCCGGCCCAGCGCTGCGCAGTCATCAGCGTGGTGCCGCGCAGCGCCCGCGCGATCAAGGGATCACCTCCAGGACCGAAGCGCCGGAGTCGGGCACCGGCGCCGGGGCATCCGCCGCGCCCTCGAGCAGCGCCAGCAGCGTCAAGCCGGCGAGCCGGTGCCGCTCGCCGGACCCCGGCGCGAGCCGATCTCCGCAGACCGCGAGGGAGACGTCGGCGCCAGCGTCCAGCTCGCGTTCGAACAGCGCCGCCGCCTGCTCCACGGCGGCCTCCAGGAGAGGTCCGGAGGCGCGCCGCTGGTCGAGCACGACGCACACCTGACGCCTGCGCTCCTGCTCGCGATCGATCCCGATGAGCTTCCCGGCGCGCGCCGAGGAGCGCCAGTGGATGCTGCGCGCGTCTTCGCCGGAGCGGTGATCGCGCAGCGCGTGTACTTCCAGGCCGTGGCCCGCCCGGCCTGTCGCGCGCTCTCCTTCGCGCGCAAGCTGCCGGGGCTGCTGCGCCGGCGCCGCGACGCGGCGCGGAAACACGACCAGCTCGGCCGGCAACGGCAGCGGCCGTGACTTCTCGAACAGACCGAACGGCGCGCGGGTCGCAACCTCCAGCTGCTCGAACCTGTGCAGCCCCCGCCGCTCCGCGGTGAACCGGTACGAGACCTCCTCGGTCTGGCCCGCGCCGAGCAGCAGCACGAGGCCGTGCCCGGCGACGTCGCCACCCTTCTCGCGCAGCTCGAGGCCCACCGATGGCGAGCGCGCCTTCCCGTTGCGTGCGACCAGGCCCACCAGCGCCGGCGCGCCAACCGACGCGGAAGCGGGCAACCTGCGCGTAACCCGCACGCCGCGCAGCGAGGTCTCCGAGAGTAGCCCGGACACTACGATGCTGGAGAGCAGGAGCCCGAGGACCAGGAAGAGGAGGTTGTTGCCGGTATTGATCGCGGCGAGCCCGATGCCGATGGTCAGCGCGACGTACCAGCGCCCCAGGCGCGTGAAGGTGAGGCGACGCCTCCAGGCGGGCACCGCCCGGGCCGGCAGGGCGGCGGGCGCGGCGGGATTCACTCGGGCGCCGGGACCTGCTCCGCCAGGTCCCGGATGACCCGCTCCGCCGCCTGGCGCGCAAGCTCGCCGGCAGGGGCCGCGCGGCCGGCCAGCACCACCCGGTGCGCGAGGCACGGCACGCACAGCTCCTTCACGTCGTCCGGCTCCACGTACCCGCGGCCGCGCAGGAGCGCCCGAGCCTGGGCGACGCGCAAGAGCGACAGCGCGCCTCTGGGGGAGACGCCCAGCGAGAGCAGCGGAGAGGAGCGGGTCGCCGCCACCAGCGCCAGCACGTAGTCGGCGACTTCGCCCGCCACCTTCACCTGCTCGACCCCGAGCTGCAGCCTGCGCACCTCGTGCGCCGAAGCGACCGGCCGGAGCTCTTGCAGCTCGTCCTGCGTTCCTCCGCCGAGCAGCAGCTCGCGCTCGACGTCCGGCGCCGGATATCCGAGCGGCAACCGGAGCAGGAAGCGATCCAGCTGCGACTCGGGCAGGGGATAGGTCCCGGCGTGCTCGTGCGGGTTCTGCGTGGCGAGCACCAGGAACGGCGAAGGCAAGACGCGCGCGCCGCCGTCCACCGACACCTGCCCTTCCGCCATCGCCTCCAAGAGGCAGCTCTGCGTGCGCGGCGTGGTGCGGTTGATCTCGTCGGCGAGAACCAGGTGCGCGAACAGCGGGCCGGGCTTGAACACGAACTGCCCGGTCCGTTGATCGAACACGGAGACTCCGGTGATGTCGCCGGGCAATAGATCGCTGGTGAACTGGATGCGTGAGAACGACAAGTCGAGCGACCGCGCCAGCGCATGGGCGAGCGTGGTCTTGCCCACGCCGGGCACGTCCTCGAGCAGCAAGTGGCCCGACGCCGCCAGCGCGGCGAGCGACAGCTCGATGACGTCCTGCTTTCCCCGCAGCGCGCGCGCGACGTTCGCTTCCAGTGCCTTGGCCAGCCGGGCCGCTTCGGCCGGCCCGAGCGGCGAGGCGCGATCCCGATCTTCCCCTCCCGGGAGGGCCTTCAGCGGCGACGAACCGTCCGGAGAAGTCACGCGGAGCAGATTAACCCGGGGCCGCGAGGCTTGGCTTGCTTCGGAGGTGTGCGAGAGTGCGCCGCCGTGGGTGCCCAGGTCCAAGGTGTAACCCTCTCCGCGCGCGGCGCGGGGCGGGCTCGGGCGGGACATCCGTGGATCTTCCGTGCCGACGTCGAATCCGCTCCGCCCGGGCTCCCCTCGGGCGCCGAGGTGCGGCTCGCCGACGCGCGCGGCAACTTCATCGCCAGGGCCTTCTGGGCGGAGCGGTCGCCGATCGCGCTGCGCATCCTGAGCAGGCGCGACGAGCCGCTCGACGAGGGGTTCCTGCGCGCGCGCGTCGAGACCGCCGTTGCGCGGCGCCGGTGGCTTTTCCCGCAGGCCGACGCGTTCCGAGCCGTGCATGGCGAAGCGGACCTCCTCCCCGGGTATTTCGTCGACCGCTACGGCGACCTGCTCGCCGTCCAGCACCTCGCCGAATGGGCCGAGGTGCGCCGCGACGTCCTCGCCAGGATGGCGGCGGAAGCCTGCGGCGCTCGCGGGGTGGTTGCGCGCGACGACGGCAGCTCGCGGGACTTCGAGCTGCTCCCGCGCCGCACCGAGGTGCTGCTCGGCTCGGGACCGATGACGGCCTCGTACCATGAAGGCGAGCTCCTGCTGCAGGTCGATCTACTCGAGGACCACAAGACCGGCGGTTACCTGGACCAGCGCGAGAACCACCTCCGCGCCGGCGAGCTGGCCCGGGGCGAGGCGCTGGACGCGTTCTGCTACCACGGCGGCTTCGCGCTGCAGCTCGCCCGATGCGCCACCCGCGTGCTCGCCATCGATCAGGACGCCGCGGCGGTCGCGCGCACGCGCGAGAATGCCGCCCGCAACGGTCTCACCAACGTGGAGGTCCGGGCCGCCAACGCGGTCGAGCAGCTGCGCGCGCTGGACAAGGACGGCCGCAAGTTCGACGTGGTGGTGCTGGATCCGCCCGCGTTCGCCAAGCGGCGCGAGGGCGTCGCGGGCGCGCTGCGCGCCTACAAGGAGATCAACTACCGCGGTGTGCGGCTCCTCGCCGCAGGTGGCGTGCTCATCACCTGCTCCTGCTCCGGCAAGGTGACTCCGCAGATGTTCGGCGAGGTGATCGAGTGGGCCTCGCAGGAAGCGAAGCGCCCCTTGCAGCTCCTGGAACGCCGCGGCGCCGCCCGCGATCACCCGTCCTTGGTGGGCGTCCCGGAGACCGACTACCTCAAGTGCTGGGTCCTCCTCGCGCCCTGACCGTCAGGCCTTGACGATGGCCAGATCGAGCGGGAGAGGTCCATCGGCGCGGATCGCCTTCTGGTCGGCGGCGTCGCGGATCAGATCGAATACCCGGCGCGGCGGCGTCCAGCCCCACTGCGCCTCGAGCAAGGAGATCTGCTCCACCTCGCCGCGGATGCGTACCCAATCCGTTTCCGGCACCGCGCAGAAGGCATGCACCACGCGCGGATCGAGCTGGGTGCCCGAGACGCGCTGGATCTCCGTGACCGCAGCTGCGTGGGGCTGCGCCCGGCGGTACGGCCGATCGGAGGTGATGGCGTCGTAGGTGTCGGCCACCGCGAAGAGGCGCGCGCCCAGCACGATGGCCTCGCCCTTGAGCCCCGCGGGATAGCCCGAGCCGTCGTACCGCTCCTGGTGCTGCAGCACGATCTCGCTCGCTTCCCGCAGGAACTCGATCCGCTGCAAGAGCGCCCAGCCCAGCCGCGGGTGCTCGCGCATCTCGACCCATTCCTCCTGGTCGAGCGGCCCGGGCTTGAGCAGCACCGCGTCGCGGACGCCGATCTTGCCGATGTCGTGCAGCAGCGATCCCATCTCGATGGTGCGCAGGTCGCGCTCGTCGCAGACGCCCAGCTGCTCCGCGATCCGCCGCGTGAAGCGCGAGACGCGCCGCGAGTGCCACTGGGTCTCGGTGTCGCGGTAGTCGAGTACGGCCACCATGCCGTCGAGCAGGTTGGTGGTGCGCTCCTGCACGAGCTTCTCGAGCCCCCGGTTCAGGTCGGCCAGCTCGCCGTTCTGCTTCTTGACCAGGTCGGTCAGCTGCCGGTTCTTCTCGCGCAGCGCGTACGTGTCGAAGGCTTGCCGGACGGTGCCCAGCAGCTCGACGCGATTCCAAGGCTTGGCCAGGATGCGGAAAATCTCGCCGTTGTTGATGGCGTCCACCGCCGCGGAGAAGTCGTGGGCGGCGGTGATGAGGATGCGGATCGTCTCCGGCTGCAGTGCTCGGGCGCGGGCAAGGAACTCCGCGCCGGTCATGCCGGGCATCATGTAGTCGGCGGAGAGGACCTGGAACTCCTTCTCCTTGAGACGGTCGAGCGCTTCCGCCGGATCCAGGCAGGCGGTCACCTCGTAGCCGGCCGCTTCGAAGGTCCTCTGCAGCGCGTGCAGGATGGGGCCCTCGTCGTCGACGACGAGGAGCCGCTCGACCTCCGACCGCATCGACACCCCGTCTTCCGACATGAACACCCAACCCCGGGACCGCGGTTCTGGCATGTTTCAGACGGCCGGGCCAGCTTGTTTGCTTCCCCCGGCCGGACGGGTAGGAGTCAAGACTCGGCAGGGAGCAGGAGGAAGGCGCATGTCCGACACGACGCCGCTCGTGGAGGCGGCCTGGCTCGCGCGGCAGCCGCCCGGGTCGGTCCGCATCGTCGATCTGCGTTGGGCGCTCTCGGGGCCCGGCGCGCTGGAGAAGTACCGGGCCGGGCACATCCCGGGCGCCGTGTACGTCGACATGGAGCACGACCTGTCGCGTCCCGGCGGACCGGGCCGGCACCCGTTTCCCGCCCCGGAGGACTTCGCCCGCACCCTGGGACGCATCGGCGTCCTGCCCGGCACGCACGTCGTGGTGTACGACGACGGCAACGGCTCGGTGGCCGCGCGGCTGTGGTTCATGCTGCGCGTGCACGGCCACGAGCGCGCCTCGCTCCTGGACGGCGGTTACGCGGCCTGGGTGAAAGCCGGCCTACCGGTGACGAAAGAGGAGCCGGCGATCACGCCCGTGCCCCCGCCGGCGCTGAGGCTCGACACCTCGCGCCTCGTCGACCGGGCGCGCGTCACGGAGCTGCTCGCCGGTCGCAAGGAGCGGGGAGGGCGGCGGGCGCTGGTCATGGACGCCCGCGCCGCGGAGCGCTAC
Organism: Deltaproteobacteria bacterium; assembly: GCA_005888115.1. Lineage (GTDB taxonomy): Bacteria > Myxococcota > Myxococcia > Myxococcales > 40CM-4-68-19 > VBKO01. Next base: position 404 of record VBKO01000066.1, on the reverse strand, counting down.
CGCGGCGAGACCGAGCCCGTCGACAAGCGCGCCGGCCACATTCCCGGGGCGGTCAATGCGCCGTTCAGTGGAAACCTGAAGGAAGGCCGGTTCCGCCCGCCCGAGGAGCTGCGCGCTCTGTACGAGCGGCTCGGAGCGGCCCAAGCCGCGGAGGTAGTGGCCTCCTGCGGCAGCGGCGTGACCGCCTGCCACACCTTGCTGGCGCTGGAGCTGGCGGGTTTCCCCGCAGGCAAGCTGTACGTCGGATCCTGGAGCGACTGGAGCAGCCAGCCTGCTGCGAGCGTGGCGACCGGTCCCGAGCCCGGCTGAAAAGGCCTGCGCGAACGATGGCGGCCGAGTAGGATGCGCCGCCATGCCACTTCCCGCCCTCTGCGCCGTCCTCGCTGCCCTCGTTGCTGCGCCTG
>VBKO01000546.1 GCA_005888115.1 Deltaproteobacteria bacterium | reverse complement strand
ATCGACGTCGATCTCCATCTCCTCCTTCAGCTCGCGGGCGAGCGCCGCCTCGTCGGATTCGCCCTCCTCCACGCGGCCGCCGGGGAATTCCCACAGCAGGGGCAGGGTTGCCGTGGGGCGGCGCTGAGTGATGAGGTACTTGCCGTCCCTCTCGATCATGGCGGCGACGACACGGATCCGATGTGGCATGAGAACCGACGATAGACCCGGGTGGAGCACGCGGCAAGGCATGCGCGAGGTTAGTTGCACACCGGGGGCGGTCGCTTAACCTTGGGAACGGAGATTCCCATGCGTGGTCTGTTCACCGCCCTGGTGCTCGCCCTGGCCCTTCCGGCCCTGGCGAAGGGCAAGAACAAGCCGCCGAAAACTCAGCCGAAACCTGCTGCGGCGCCGGTAGCCCATCCGGTGCTCTGCTCCGGAGATTACGCGGACGCTCTTCCTCCCGAGAAGGCGTCGGCGATCCTGGACTCGGCGCGCGAGTCGTTCGTCTTCGCCATCCGCAACACGGCGACCTACGAGCGCATCTACTACGGCCGCGACGGAAAGCTGCGCCGCGCCTACCTGCGCTCGATCGTGCACGGGACCGGGTTCGCTTACCGCATGCTCAACGGCGAGACGCACCTGGTCACCAACGAGCATGTCGCCAGCCAGCCCGAAGTGACGGATGAGGACCACCCGGTCGACGGCGTGCCGACGGGCTCGAAGAAGGTGCGGGAGCAACTGAAGATCGTGCGGGACGAGACCGACGACTACGAGCCGGGCCATGTGCTGTTGACCAAGCTGCTGGTCGATCCGCAGGCGGACATCGCGGTGCTGAAGGCGCGCAAAGTGCTGCCGGTGATGCCGTACCGCGTGGGCCGATCTGGCGCGCTGCGGGCGGGCAACCTGGTCCAGGTGCGCGGCTTTCCGCTCGGCGCCTTTGCGGCCCTGAACACCGGCAAGGTGCTCAACCCGCTGACCCATGACATCGAGCGCGGCTGGAACCATGCCGACTTCATGATCGACGCGCTGCTCGCCTCGGGAAATAGCGGGAGCCCGGTGTTCGCGATCTCCTGCCGCACCTCGGAGCCGGAGCTGGTCGGCATCTATCACGCCGGCTACACCGACGCGGCGGCGCTGAACGCGGTGGTCGCCGTCGATCAGCTGCGCGAAGAGCTCGAGACCCTGAAGGTGCCGAAGCGCGATCCCGCCGGAGCGCACAATGAGATCACCGCGCAGGATCGCGATCGCCTGGTGAAGCAGCTCCTCGCCGAGACGACGCGCAGCCTCACGTTTCCTTTCGGTGGACGTTCCGTGGTGGTGGCGATGACCGATCCGCAGACCATCCGCTTCTCCATCCTCGACGATGACTATCCGCTCTCCTCCCGCGAGACGATGGCGCTGGTCGACCGTGGAGCGAACGGCTTCGGGACCCTCGATTTCATCGTCGTGCCGGTCGACGGGCAGTCGACTGATGCGCCGGCGCAAGCGCTGGAAGGGGACGTGCGCGAGCACTTCGACAAGCTGTACGAGTCCCTCTGGCGGCAGGTGTGTGCAGGCTGCCGCCGTGTCGCCGGTGGAAACCGGAACCAGCCCCTAGCCGCTGCCGCACGAAGTGCGGCTATGCGGCTATATTCTTGGACTGTACGATGTTGAGGTGCCCCTCAGGGCATGCCGGCCGCAGGCGGGGTAGTGCCTGCGCATTTTAAAATCGTTTCCGCGAAGGCGGAAACATCCTTGCGGGCGGTCGGAAACGCGCTCTAGGCTAGCGCATGCTCTCCTGGCTGCTCCTCGCCCTCGCCGCGACAATTATCGTCGCGGTCGCGCTGCAGCACTGGAAGCAGTCGCGAAAGCTCCGGCGGGCGCGCAAGCCGACGGCGCCGCGGCTCCCCGTCGTCCTCGCGCACGGATTCCTCGGATTCGACGAGATCGGGCTCGGCAACCGCAAGCACCTCTACTTCCGCGGCATCGGCGAGCAACTCGAACGAGCGGGTGCGCAGCTCTACTGCCCAAGAGTGCCGCCGGCTTCCTCGGTCTCCGCCCGCGCCGCGCGGCTTGCCGACCTGATCCGGGCCTTGCCGGAGCCGCGCGTGAACATCGTCGCCCACAGCATGGGCGGTCTCGACGCGCGCTTCGCGATCTCGCGGCTTGGGCTGGCAGACAAAGTCGCCTCGCTCGTCACCATCGGCACGCCACATCTCGGCACCCCGCTCGCGGACGCGGGGCATGCCGTGTTCGGGCGCATCACGCGGCTGCTGCGCAAGCTCGTCGACCTCACCGGGTTCGGCGACCTGACGACCGAAGGGATGGCGAAGTTCAACCTCGAGGTGCCGGACGCGCAAGGCGTGGCATACGCTAGCGTGGTGGGACGCAGCGGGCGGCTGAAGACCAATCCGCTGCTCTGGCCCTCCCACCTCTATCTCGCCGAATGCTCCGGGCCCAACGACGGCGTGGTTCCGACGACTTCGCAAGCGCACGGCGAGGTGCTGCGCGAGATCGAGGCGGACCACTGGGCGCAGATCGGCTGGGGGCGCGGATTCGACGCGGTCTCCTTCTACGAGGAGCTGCTCCTCGAGCTGCGCGGACGAGGCTTCTAGCAGACCAATAGCCAACGATTCACCTGAAGGCAGTGTCCCCGCGCGGCGATCCGATCGAACTGACACCCCACGAGGCTCGAGACATCGCCAGAGCACTTCTCCGCCTCGCCAACGAACTCGATGCACTGGACCAGGAGCATTCCGGTTCCTAACTCAGCCTCGAGGAGCTTCACTACGCTTCCGTTCCGCTGGGTAAGAAGGACCAATCTGCGAGCCACTCGGGCGCCCGGCGCGCACCTCGCCAGCCGACCCGGAGGAGCCAGCCAACGGGAATGGCCAGGCAATCATCACCAAACTCGATATCGGTCAGCTGACCGACAGCCGCATCGACTTGAGGATGCGTTTCGGCAATAGCTCCTGCAATGTCTCCCTTTTTATTAAATCGCGGTGGCCGGCCCTTCGGCGCCCGCCGCGCGTGCGCGGAAACGATCGCGAAGCAACGTGGCGGCCGATATGGCACTGTGCCGCGGTGGCCTCGCTCACCTTCCTCGGCGCCGCACAGACCGTCACCGGTTCGCGCCATCTCCTCACCACAGCGTCGGGCAACCGGGTCCTGATCGACGCCGGCCTCTTCCAGGGGCGAAAGGAGCTGCGGCTGCGGAACTGGGCGCCCTGGACCAGCGGCAAGCTCGACGCGGTGGTCCTCACGCACGCCCACATCGATCACACGGGCTTCCTGCCTCGGCTGTGCGCGCAGGGTCTCGTGCGGCGCGCGCTGTGCACCGAAGGGACGCGCGACCTGGCCTGGTTGCTCCTTCCCGACAGCGGACACCTGCAAGAAGAGGAAGCGCGTTACGCGAACCGGCGTGGGAATAGCA
>VBKO01000065.1 GCA_005888115.1 Deltaproteobacteria bacterium | reverse complement strand
GTCGGCGGTGGCGCGCATGGCAATGCCAGGGCGCGCGTACTTGAAGAACAGCGTGAGCACTACCAGCAGGACCGCCACGCATCCTGCGCTGTACAGGTATCCGCGCGCGATCGGCAGCGGCCCCAGCTGGATCGGGTCGAGCGAGAAGACGGACGGCAACGGGCGGGTGTCCGTTCCCCAGATGCCCTGCACGATGGCGCGGAGCACGCTCGAGAGGCCGAGCGTCACCATGATCACGGAGATGATCGGCTCGCCGATGAGCGGCCGCAGCACGAGGCGCTCCAGCACGATTCCCAGGACGGCCGAAAAGGCGAAGGTGAGCAGCAGCGCAGCGCCGATCGGCGCATGCGCGCTGGCGACGGCGAGGAAGACGTACGCGCCGAGCAGCAGGAACTCGCCCTGCGCGAAGTTCAGGATCCCGCTCGACTTGAAGATGATGACGAAGCCGAGCGCCACCAGCGAGTAGATGCTGCCGACCACCAGGCCGTTCAAGAGGAGCTGGAGGAAGAACTCCATCACGCTCCTCCCGCCGCGAGCCGTCGCACCGAGAGGTTGGCCTGGATGCGCGCGGTCTTCCCGTCCTGGAAGCGGATGGTGGTGTCGATGGCGATGCGCTCCTGGTCGCCGTAGAGCGCCGCGATGATCCCGCGGTAGCGCTCCTCCACGAAGGCGCGCCGCACCTTGCGGGTGCGGGTCAGCTCCTCGTCGTCGGCGTCCAGCTCCTTGTAGAGCAGCACGAACTTGCGGATGCGCGCGGCGCTCGGCAGCGTCTCGTTGACCCGGTCGATCTCCTTCTGCAACAGGTCGTAGACCTGCGGCTTGGCCGAGAGATCGGTGTAGGTGGTGTGCGAGATCTTCTGCTTCTCGGCCCACTTCCCCACCACCGCCGAGTCGATGCAGAGGAGCGCCGTCAGGTAGGGACGGTCCTGGCCCATGACCACGGCTTCCTTCACGTAGGGCGAGAACTTGAGCCGGTTCTCGATGTACTGGGGCGAGAACTGCGTCCCGTCGGCGAGCCGGAGGACGTCCTTGAGGCGGTCGATCACGACCAGCTGGCCGTCGTCTTCCAGGTAGCCCGCGTCGCCCGAGTGGAGCCAGCCGCCGGTCAGCGTCTCGCGCGTCGCCTCGTCGTTCTTGTAGTAACCGAGGAACACCGACGGGCTCCGCGAGAGGATCTCGCCTCCCTCGCTGATGCGTACCTCGGTCCCCGGGATGGGCTTTCCCACGGTGTGGAACTTGATGGCGTCGTCCGGGTGGATGCAGGAGATCCCGCTGATCTCCGTCTGCCCGTAGATCTGCTTGAGCCGCACGCCCATCGCGTGGAAGAAGCGGAACACGTCGGGGCCCAGTGCGGCACCGCCGGTGGTGCCGCTGCGCAGGCGCAAGAGACCCAGCCGGTCCTTGAGCGCGCGGAACAGGAGCAGATCGGCGAGGAAGTACAGGCCGCGCCAGAGGAGCGGCACGCGGCCGTGCTTCAGCCGCAGGTCCGCGACCTTGTAGCCCACCGGCATCAGGCGCTCGTACAGGAAGCGCTTGAGCGGCGTCGTGTCCATGATCTTCACCTGCACGGTCGAGTTCAGCCCCTCCCAGATCCGCGGCGGCGCGAACAGCACGTGCGGGCCGACCTCGCGGATGTCGTGCAGCGCGGTCTCGGGCTCCTCGGGGAAGTTGATGGTGAAGCCGATGGCCAGGGCGGTGGCCACGGACATCATCTGCTCGCCGATCCAGGCGAGCGGGAGGAAGGAGACGAACTCGTCCGTCGGCTTGCGCGGGTCCACCTGGTGCAGGCTGAGCGCCATGGTGAGCAGGTTGTGGAACGAGAGCATCGCTCCCTTCGGCTGCCCGGTGGTGCCCGAGGTGTAGCAGATCATCGCCAGGTCGCCGCCGCGGCCCTGCGCCACGTTCTCCTGGTAGAGATGCGGCTTCTCCTTGGCGAGCGCGCGCCCGCGCTCCTCGACCTCGCCGAAGGAGAGGAGCTTGTCGTGCCGGTACCGCCTCAGCCCCCGCGGGTCGGAATAGATGACGTACGTCACCTTGGGCAGCTGGTCGATCATTCCCAGGATCTTGTCGACCTGCTCCTGGTCCTCGGCGACGACGAACCGCGCGTCGGAGTGATCGATGACGAACCCCACTTCGGTCAGGTTCGAGTCCTGGTAGATGCCGACCGAGGCGCCGCCCGCGGCCTGCGCGGCCAGCTCCGCGATCACCCACTCGGGCCGGTTGTCGCCGATGACGGCCACCTTGCCGCCGCGCGCGAGCCCCAGCGACACGAGGCCCAGCGAGAAATCGCGCACGCGGTCCTGGTAGGCGCGCCAGCTCGTCTCGCGCCAGATGCCAAGGTCCTTCTCGCGCAGCGCGGCGCGTCCGCCCAGCCGCTCGGCGTTGCGCCCCAGCAGCTTGGGGAACGTATCGGCTCCGCCGAGCGCGTCGCTCACGCGGCGGCCTCCCCGCCGAGGTAGGCGAGCTGGACCTCGCGGCTTCGCTGCACCTCCTCGGGAGTTCCGTCGGCGATCTTCTGGCCGAAGTTGAGCACCACCACCCGGTGGGAGAGGTCCATCACCACCCCCATGTCGTGCTCGATCATGACGATGGTGGTTCCGCGCTCCTCGTTGATGTCGAGGATGAAGCGGGCCATGTCCTCCTTCTCCTCGGCGTTCATGCCAGCCATCGGCTCGTCGAGGAGCAGCAGCCGCGGCTCGAGCGCGAGCGCGCGCGCCAGCTCGACCCGCTTCTGCAAGCCGTATGCGAGCGTGTGCACCACCTGCTTGCGCACCGGCTCGATCTCGAGGAAGTCGATGATCTCCTCGATCCGCGCCCGGTCCCGGATTTCCTCGCGCTCGCCCAGCCCGTAGTAGAGGCCGCCGCCCAGCACGCCGGTCTTCTGGTGGCAGTGCCGGCCGATGAGCAGGTTGTCGAGCACCGTCATCCCCTTGAACAGCGCGATGTTCTGGAAGGTGCGCGCGATGCCCAGCCGGGTGCGTGCGGCGGGCCGCAGGTGGGTCACGTCGGCGCCGTCGAATCGGACGGTGCCCTTCTGCGGACGGTAGACGCCGCTGATGCAATTGAGCAGGCTCGTCTTGCCCGCGCCGTTGGGGCCGATGATCGCCGACAGCGCGCCGGGCTCGACCGAGAAGCTGACGTCGTTCAGCGCGGACACGCCGCCGAAGCGGAGCGAGAGATGGGCGATCTCGAGCAGCGCCATCTTTGTTCCTCGGGGCGGGGTCGCCAGGCGCGGCAGATACAGCGGCGGCGTACTCTAGCAGGGGTACGACGTTCGCAGTAAGAGGGAGCGCGGTACACTGCGGCCATGCGCGACCTGGCATCCCGGATGGCCGACCTGGGCACCGAAACGGCGTTCGACGTGCTCGCCCGCGCCCGCGCCATCGAGGCGCAAGGGCGCCGCGTGCTGCACCTCGAGATCGGCGAGCCCGACTTCCCGACTCCGCCGCACGTGGTCGAAGCGGGCGTCCGCGCGCTGCGCGACGGCCACACCAAATACGGCCCCCCGCCCGGGCTACCGGCGCTGCGCGAGGCGATCTGCGAGCGCATGCTCGAAGAGCGAGGCGTGCGGTCGACCCCCGACGAGGTGGTGGTGACGCCCGGCGCCAAGCCCATCCTGTTCCTTGCCCTCCTGGCGACCGTCGGCCCCGGCGACGAGGTGCTGGTGCCGGATCCGGGCTTTCCCATCTACGAGTCCGTGGTGCGCTTTGCCGGCGCGCGGGTGGTGCCGGTACCCGTGCGCGAGGAAAGCGGCTTCTCGTTCGACGTGGATGCCGCGGAGCGCCTGATCACACCGCGGACGCGGATGCTCATCTTCAACAGTCCGGCGAATCCGACCGGCGGGGCGACCACGCCGCGCGATCTGGAGCGCATCGCGGCGCTCGCCGAGCGGCACGACCTCTGGGTGATCTCGGACGAGATCTACGCGCGCATCTCCTACGAGGAGCCGCACCGCTCCATCGCCGCGTTGCCGGGCATGCGCGAGCGCGTCATCCTCTCCGACGGCTTCTCCAAGGCGTACGCAATGACCGGCTGGCGCCTCGGTTTCGGCGTGGTCCCCCGCCGCCTGGCCGAGCCGCTGACGAGACTGGTCATCAACTCGAACTCCTGCACCGCCGCCTTCGTGCAGCTGGCCGGCGTGGCGGCGTTGCGCGGCCCGCAGGACGCGGTGGACCGCATGGTCGCGGAGTTCCGCCGCAGACGGGACCTGGTCGTCTCCGCGCTGGGCAAGATCCCGGGCGTCCGCTGCGCCATCCCGCGCGGCGCGTTCTATGCGTTCCCGGACGTACGCGGGGTGCCGGTCTCCGCGAACGACCTGGCGTCCCGCCTCCTCGAGGAGCACGGCGTAGCGACGCTCTCGGGCACCGCCTTCGGCCCGGTCGGCGACGGGCACCTCCGCATCTCCTACGTCAGCGCGCCGGAGGTGCTCACCGAGGCGCTACAGCGAATCCGGGCTGCCGTAGAGCAGATGTAAGCGAACGATTCGAGCGGCGCTCCGAAGCTGGGAGATTGTGCCTCGGGTCTTCCCGCCATAACCTGCCGGGAGGGGGTGCTCGGATGCGCGCCTTGCTCGCCGCCGCCTTGCTGCTCTGCGCTTGCGCGCACGGCAAGGACGACCGCACCATCTGTCCTGAATACCGCGGGCAGCGCTGCCTCGGGGCGCAGACCTGCGCTCTCGACAAGCAGCGCGGCTGCGAAGTCTGCGCCTGCAAGGGAACCAACCTCGGGCCGGACGGCAAGCCCACGGTCAACCAATAATCGATGGACCGCAGGAACCAGCGGCTCCGGGCAGCGTTAGCCGGAGCCTTCGCATTCCACGCCTTGGTGCTGCTCGCGCTGATGCTTCTGCCCCGCGCGAAGGACGTCGCGCCCCACGCGTCGAAGCGGCTTCGCGTGGAGCTGCGCAAGATATCCAGGGACGGCGGACCGCCAGCGCGCGAAGACAAAGCCGCGCCCAAGCCCGTGGCCTCGTACAAGCCTGCCGCGCCCGCCAGCCGGGGTGCGACCCCTGCCGAGGCGCCGATCTCCGGAGAGGAGGATGCGCCGGAGTCGGAGCGCTGGTCGCACGGCTGGCGCGTCGCCGAGGGCATCGACCGTCCCGGCGGTGGCGCGTCGCTGCGGCTCGATCGTCCTGAGGACGCCCTGAGCCCCGGCACCGGACAGCAAGCGGATGTCCTCCCAGGTCCCGTCCGCGAGAAGTCGCGAGACGAGAAGCTTGCTGAAGAAAAGACGGCCGTGGAGCGCCGGATCGAGGGCTGGGTCTCGGACGTCAAGGCGAAGGAACGCGCGCAGACCCGCGACGACTACTGGCAGGTGGTCGAGGATGCGCTCCATCGCGGGTTCGAACCCGGATGGGACGTGCTGGAACAAGGTCCTCGGAAGACGCCAAGCTCGACCTTGGGCGCTCTCGTCGAGACCTGGAAGAAGCAGGCCGCCGCGTACGGCAGATCGGGCAACCCCTTCGCCGGGCTGTCCGACGCGCCGGGCGCGCGCAAGCCTCTCACGACGGAGTTCCTCGAGCTCGCCAACGAGGATCGGGGGCTCGGAAGCGTGAGCCTCGGAAGAATGCTCCACCTCGGCATGCTGAGCGCATCCGCCACCGCCTCCGGCCAGATCTGGCACTACAGGCTGGTCGCTTCGGTGCGTATCAGCCAGCGCGAGGACGGCTCGCTGTTCGCGATCGAGCTGCTCGGAACGAGCGGAAACGCCGCTTACGACCGGTTGGTGCTGCGGCAGGCGCGCTCGCTCGGACAGCTCCAACTCGGGCCTCCGCGGCAAGGGCTCGCGACCCTCTGGGCCTTCGAGACCGAGTTCTCCCAGATCCCGCCGCTGCCGATCGCGGGCTGCGCGCTCGACGATTTCATCCCGAGGGACTGCTGGCACCCGCTCCAGAAGCTGGCGCACTCCCGCGTGCGCCTGCTGGCCATCTACTGACGAGTGAAGCCTAACCTGCGCGCGGGCCGAAGCCCGGCGCCAGCATCGCCGTCATCCGCTCCGGATCGCAGATCCCCTCCGCCGCCATGATCTCGTCCGCGGCGCGCACGCGGGCCCGGCCAGTCTCGCCTCCGGTGAGCCGGGCTTGATGCCGCCGCGCCGCGGCACCGTAGAGGGCCATCTCCGCCGCGTCGAATCCTTGGGCCGCCCGTTCCAGGAGCGGCGTGGCGCGCTCCCTCTTCCCGCGGGCGGCGGCGGTGCCGGCCCTGAGCAGCAGTCCCATCGGATGCATCAGCACGATCCGGCCCCGCACCAGATTTCCGGCGGCGCGCTCGGCGACTTCGAGGAGCTCCGAGCGCTCCCGCGCATTCGCCGAGTCCGTCGCCGCGGCGAGCGCGCTCGCGCCGCGCAGGTGCAACATCTGCGCATGCACCATCGCGATGCGGGGGAGCTGCGAGCCGACGAATGCCGGCCAGCTCGCACGAACGCGATCCCAGGCGCGGCGTCCCTCTCCCCGGTAGATGTCGACGAACGCGTCGCCGAGCAGAAGCCAGTAGTGCTGGATGTGGAACCCTTCGGCGGGCCATTGCCGGCGCGCCCGATCGAGCGTCTCGCGTGCGCGCTCCAGCTCGTCGTTGCCGATGAAGACGCTCTGCGCGAGCAGCGTGCTGAACAGCGTGCTCGCGTACAAGTCGCCCCGGACGTGGGCGTCGTCGAGGAGCCGCGTCAGCTGCCGCGCCAGCTCGCCGTACCGACCCAGGTAGAAGCGCGCGGTCACCGCGAACCAGGCCGCCGTGTCGCACTCCCAGGTGGTGCCGGCGCAGCGATCGTGGAACAGGGTCGCGGCGCGTTCCGCGCGTTCGACGGCCGGCCGGAACCGTCCGTTGAGGAAGTCACCGATCCCGCGGACGAGCTCCGCGAACGCCAACGCGTACGGCTGGTCGATCCGCCGCGCCAGCGCCTCCGCCGTGCGCATGATCCGATCGCCTCTGCGCTGGCCGATCGTGCCGCCGATCGAGGCGACGTGCCCCGCTTCCAGGGTCAAGGCCGTGGCAATCCGCCCCGGTTCGCCTGCCCGGAGCGCCAGCAGGGTGTGGCGAGCCTGGAAGTCCGCCCCCTGGATGGTATCGATCATGCTCAGGCCGATGGCAGCGGATCGGCACGCATCGATCCGGACGAGCTCCGCGGGGTCGATCGCGCGCGGATCGCGCTCACGGAAGGAGAGGCCCCGGAGCCGGATCCGCGCCCGTCCGAACAACAGGCGAGTCAGCGCGCCCCGCGGCGTGGCGGCCATGCGCATGTCCATGCCTTCGAGCACTGCTCGCAGGGTGGCGATGCCCTGCGAGACGTGGCCGCTGGTCAGGTATTGCTCCGCGGCGCGCCTCCGTAGATCGACCGCCTCGACGGGACCAGCTTGCTCCGCGGCGGCGAGGAACTCCGCGGCGGCCTCGGCTCCCCGACCGGCGTTGGCGATGGCCGTGGCGAGCGCGACGTGGAGCGGCGGGCGCGAGGAGTCGTCCGCGGGAATCAGCTCGAGCGCGAGCCGGTAGAGGCGCGCGGCGCGATCGAAGGCGAGCGCGTCGGTCGCGGCGCGGGCGGCGGCCGCCGCATAGGCGCCGGCGCGCGCCGTCTGCCCTGCACCGTGCAGATGGACCGCGAGCACCTCGGGATCGGCGCCGCCTCGGGCCTCGAGCACCCGCGCGAGAGCGGCATGGCAGTCGCGGAGACGCCCGGCATCGAGGTCCGACGTCACCGTCTCGCGCACCCGGTCGTGGTACGTCTCGATCTGCTCACCCGAGCTACCGGCGCGCACCAGACGAGCGGCGCGCAGCATCGACAGCGCGACCAGTCCATCGCCGGGCCGGGAGATCGCTTCGAGCGCGGAGGCGGCCTCGATCGGCTTGCCGGCGACCGCGATCACTTCGAGCAGGCGTCGCGCGGTCGGGGGAAGCTGCGCGACGCGGGCGAGCAGCATCTCCTCCAGCGTGACGCGGTCGGGGCTCGGGTGGCGCGCCAGCTCGGCGACGAAGAGCGGA
>VBKO01000545.1 GCA_005888115.1 Deltaproteobacteria bacterium | reverse complement strand
GCCGTCGAGGATCGCGATCGCCACGTCCCGCGGCGAAGTCTTCGGCAGCGCAAGCTCACGGGCCATGTCCGTGTCGACGGGGCCCGCGTAGACGCCGAAGACGGAGGTGCCCTGCGCCCCGAGGAGGATACGCGCGGCCTGGGTGAGCGAATGGAGCGCGGCCTTCGAGGCGCTGTAGGTCGGAAAAAAGGGGACGTTGGTCAGGCCGGCTGCCGAGCCGATGTTGACGATCGCCCCCCCGCCGTTCCTGGCCAGCGTCGGCGCGAGGCGGTGGAGCAGCTGCAGAGGCCCGAAGTAGTTCACCTCCATCTCGCGCCGGGCTTGGTCGAGGACCGTCGAATCCATGATTCCTCTGGCAAGCGCCACTCCGGCGTTGTTGAAGACGAGCTCGACGTCCGAAGCCGCTTCTCCGGCCGCGCGGATCTGGTCCACGTCGGTCACGTCGAGACGCAGCGGAACGAGCCGCTCGTCACGCAGGGCGCGCAGCGCCTCTGGATTGCGCGACGTGGCGTAGACCTTCCTCACGCCCCGGGTCAGGAGCGCTTCCGTCAGTGCGCGCCCGATGCCGCGGTTGGCGCCCGTCACCAGGGCGACCGCTCCTTCGATTCTCCGTGCGTTCATCGTCTCTTCCTTTCTTGTGTTCGGCAGGTCTCAGCCCTGCGCAGGACCAGGAATAAAGCCCGCCGAAGCGGAGCGGGAGTAACAACGGCGACGGGGTTAAGATCGGACGATGGATTCCTCGATCACGGCGGCAGGGCGCGCGCTGCGCGCGGGGGATCCGCTCGGCGCGCTCAAGCGCGTCGCCCTGCGGGACGACCCGGCGGCCCTCGCTCTGCGCGGGATCGCGATGGCCCAGCTCGAGGACCTGGGGCGGGCGCGGGAGCTGCTGCGACGCGCGGCGCGGGGCTTCGGGCCGCGGGAGACGCTGGCGCGGGCGCGCTGTCTGACGGCGGAGGCGGAGGTGGCGCTGGCGGCGCGCGATCTCGCCTGGCCGCCGCGGGCGCTGACCGAAGCCCTGCGCACGTTCACCGCTCGCGGCGATCGGGAGAACGCGGCCCACACCCGCCTGCTGCAGATCCGGCGCCTCTTGCTGCTCGGCCGGGTCGACGAGGCGGACGGCGCGTGCGCCACGCTCGAGCTCGGCGGCGGGCCCGCCCGGCTTGCGGCCGTCGCCGCCCTGGTCACCTTCGAGATCGCGGTCCGCCGGGGGCGAGCCGAGCAGGCGCGCGAGGCCCTCGCCAGCGCGCGGGAGGCGGCGGCGCGGTCGGGGATCGGGGCGCTGTGCGCGGAGGTCGAGCAGGCGGGGCGGACCCTCGTCCTGCCGGCGGCGCGCCTGGTCACCGCGGGCGAGGCGCGGTCCCTGACCCTGGCCGAGGTCGAGGCGGTGCTCGCCTCACCGGACCTGGTCGTCGACGGCTGCCGGCGGGCGGCTCGCCGGGGAGACCGGGTCGTGCGGCTCGCGCGCCGGCCGGCGCTGTTCGCGCTGCTGTACGGTCTGGCGGAGGCGTGGCCCGGCCAGGCGGCGCGCGAGGACCTGATCGAGCGCGCGTTCGGCGCGCGTCGGACGAACCCATCCCACCGCGCGCGCCTGCGGGTCGGGATGGGACGCCTGCGCCGCGAGTTGCGGCCGCTCGCGGAGATCCGGGCCACCGCCGGTGGCTTCAGCCTGGTGGCCCGAGGGGCGGCCACGGTACGGCTGCTGGCGCCGCCGATCGAGAGCCCCGACGCAGCGGTCCTGGCGCTGCTCGCCGACGGCGAGGCCTGGTCGACCTCGGCGCTGGCTCTGGCCCTGGGGTCCAGCCAGCGTACGGTACAGCGGGCCCTGGTCGCCCTCGAGGAGGCCGGCCAGGTGCGCGCGCTGGGCCGCGGCCGCTCAAAGAGAAAGGAGCAGGCGATGGGCAAGGAGAGCGACACGGATCAGCCCGCCGAGATCGTGCGCGAGTACGGGCCCTTCCCCGGCGCACCGCACGTGCACGGCGTCAGCTTCGACGGCAGCCTGGTCTGGTTCGCCAGCGGCGAGAGGCTGCAGGCCTTCGAGCCGGCGAGCGGCAGGATCGTGCGCGCCCTGGACGTCGCCTGCGATGCCGGGACGGCCTTCGACGGCCGGCACCTCTTCCAGATCGCGGGCGACCGCATCCACAAGATCGATCCGACGACCGGCGAGGTCCTGTCGACGATCCCCGCCCCCGGCGGCGGGCGTGACTCGGGGCTGGCCTGGGGCGAGGGTACGCTGTGGGTCGGGCAATACCGCGACCGGAAGATTCACCAGATCGATCCCGACACTGGCGCGATCCTGCGCACGATCGAGTCGAACCGCTTCGTCACCGGAGTCACCTGGGTGGACGGCGAGCTCTGGCACGGGGCCTGGGAAGGCGACGACGCCGACATCCGCCAGGTCGACCCCGAGACAGGCGAGGTGCTGACCCGCCTGACGATGCCCGCGGGGACGCGGGTGAGCGGGCTGGAGTCGGACCAGGGCGACCTCTTCTACGCCGGCGGTGGCGAGAGCGGCCGGGTCCGCGCCGTGCGGAAGCCACGCCGCCGGTCAGGGCGCTAGTCGCAGCAGCGGCCAGCCGACGTCGCGCCGGCGAGGGGGGATGGAGCTGGACACCTCATGCACCACGGCGCGGGTCCGGCGCCACTTGTCCTGGTAGCTCGGCAGGAGTGCGGGTCACTTCTCGTGAGCGGCGAAGTCTCAGAGTAGTCGATTCACTTTCTCGACTTGACCGGTGCTCGTTTCTCGATCGCCCGCATGCGCTCGAAGAGAAGATGGTTGATGTAGTCGCGGCGGTTGAGCCCGAGCCGCTTCTCATCCTCCTCGAGCGCCATCCGCATCTGCGGCGGCAGGCCGACGTAGAAGAAATTCTCGATGATCACTCGTGCGAGCGACGAAGTGGCGCGGCCTTCCGCCTCGGCCATCGTCTCAAGTTTCCTGGCGACAGCTGCGGGAATCCGTGTGGCGACGAGCTCCAGCTCTTCGGAGGGCCTCTGTCCCGTGTGCTACTAAGTAGCATGCAATTGGCTCGAAGAGCTCGCGCAAGGATACTCGCGGCCTGGTCAACGCTCATTCACCAGGAGGCCTCGAAAGTAACGCCTTCTTTACTTTGTCCGAGCGTTAGTAAAGGATCCTTTCCGGAGGCCGTGGGTGCGGAGAGACGTCGGCAGGTACGAGCGGACGGCGGTAGCCGGCGAGACCGTCTCCGCATTCATCCCGGATCCGCTGCCCCCGACGAAGCCCCCCCTCTCCTTGGCTGCGGGTACCGGCGATCTTCTACGGTCGGCAGAGCAGAAGCTCAGCAGGCTCGACCTGGCCGGCGAGATGGTGCCCTCGATCAACTGGTTCGTCTACGCCTTCGTTCGCAAGGAA
>VBKO01000554.1 GCA_005888115.1 Deltaproteobacteria bacterium | reverse complement strand
GATGACGGCGCGGAATGCCGCCGGCTCGCCCAAAAGGGGCGTCAAGTCCTTGAAGAGGATCCCGGGCTGCGGGAAGTCGGGGACGTCGCGGATCAGAGCGCGCGCCTGCTCGAGGGAGGCCATGGGCGACGCCTAGCACACGGCAGGGGAAAAAAAACAGCCGCCGGTCCCATGGGGGGGGTGGGACCGACGGCCGGGACCCTTCGCTCGCGCGTCGAGCCCGGCGCGTTTGGTAGCAGCGCCGCTCTGGACACGCAAGGATTTCCACGGCGGGAGCGACGTCCGGCCGCACCGGGAATGCTGGCGCTTCGGGAAAATGCCTCAAGGACGTTTCAGCGGAGGAAGCCGAGCGGGTCTCGCGGGCGGCTGCCCACTCGCACCTCGAAGTGGAGGTGCGGGCCGGTGGCGTTCCCGGTGCGCCCCACCCGCGCGATCGGCTCTCCCCGCAGGACGCGGTCGCCCTGCACGACCAGGTTCTCCAGGTTGTGCGCGTACACGGTCACTACACCTCGCGCGTGCCCGACCAGCACCAGGTTGCCGTAGCCGCGCTGCTCGCCGGCAAACAGCACCTCTCCCGCGCCGGCCGCGAACACGGGCGCTCCCTCCGGAGAGGCGAGATCGATCCCGTCGTGGTGCTCGCGGTCGCGCACTCCGAACCCGGAGATCAGCACCCCGCGCACGGGCCAGGCGAGCGGCTCGCCGCCAGCGGCCGCATCCAGCGCGTGCCCGCCTGCCCGAGGAATCTGCGCCGGGGATGCGCGGTGGCCGGGGCGTGGTTCCATGCGCGCCTGCGGCGCGTCGGCCGGAGGCACCGCGCGCTCGCGATCGGCGCCCGGGACGAGCAGCCGGGTGCCGGCCTCGAGCTGTGCCGGATCGGAGAGGCCGTTGGCGCGCTGGAGATCGGCGACGGGAACCGAGTACGCGCGCGCAATCCGCCAGAGCGTCTCGCCCGGTTGCACGAGGTGCCGCACGCCGCCCGACCCGCGAGAAGCGGTGGGCGCCTCGAGGTTGCGGGCCGGCTCCAGCGCATCGGTCACCAGCGGCAGCCCGCGCTGCGGCATCGGCGCGAGGCGGCCCGGGTAGATGCATGCCGAGGCAGCGAGAAGCGCCGCCATCCCCAGCATGCGGGCGGCCGCGCGCGAAGCGCTCACGGCACGAGACCGGGGAGCTTCCACTCCTTCAGCTCCTCGACGAGGGCGTGCAGCGTGAGATCCAGGTGCAACGGTGTGACCGAGATGAGCCCGCGATCGAACACCGCGTCGCAGTCGCTGCCGGGCACGTTCTCGTGCGCCTGCTCGTCACCGCCAATCCAGTAGTACGCGCGACCGCGAGGGTCCAATTTCTGGACCACCGCGGCCGAGTAGCTGCGCTTGCCGATGCGAGTGATGCGCGCTCCGCCCGGCCTGCCGGGCGGCACGTTCACGTTGAGCAGCGTCCCGGGCGGGAGGCCGCGGCTCGCCCCTCCCCACCAGGCTGATCGCGAACGAGGGCAGGCCCATCACCGTCCCCTCCATCGCCGCCGCGACCGTGCCCGAGTAGAGCACGTCCATGGCGAGGTTCGCGCCGCGGTTGATGCCGCTCGCCACCACCTCGGGCCGGCGGTCGCGGAGCAGATGGTTCACTCCGACGTAGACCGCGTCCGTCGGAGTCCCGTCGACCGCGAAGCGGCGCACGGCGCCCCAGGGCGAAAGCTCTTCTATGCGCAGCGGCCGATGCAGCGAGATGCTGTGGCTTGCGGCGCTCTGCTCGCGGTCCGGCGCGACCACGGTCACTTCGCCGAGCGGCTGGAGCGCCTCGGCCAGCGCGCGCAGGCCGGCGGCTTCCACCCCGTCGTCGTTGCTCACCAGGATGCGCATCGCCGCGCAGCATGGCGGCGCGGCCGGGCGCAGGCAACTCGACAGGTGGCCACAGTGGCGGGTTGCCGACCGACCGCCGATGCGGAACACTCGCTCCATGGCGGAGGCCAGCGAGAACCCGGCGGCGTGCCCGCGGCCCCTGCCGCCCGCCCCGGATCGGGTGGTGGTGAGCGGCGCGCCGGTCGAGGGCACCTGGGCCGGCGCGGTGCGCGAGGCTGGGTTCGGGGGCCTCAGCGGGGAGTACGCGCACGGTTTCCTCGGGCGGCGGCTGGTCGAGAAGCGCTGGCAGGCGCTGTTCCTTGCCACCCCGCAGGTCATGATTTCTCTCGCCATCGTCGACGCGGGTTACCTGTCGAGCGGCATCCTCTCCGTCTTCGACCGCGGGGCCCGGCGCATGCTGATCGACTCGAATCCGGTGCTGCCGCCCCTCTTCGCCTGGGTGGCCGAGGAGCCGAACGACGGAATGCGCGCCGTCCTCACCGGTCCCCGGATCGGGGCGCGCATCGAGCGCAGCGGAGGGCGCATCCTGGCGACGGCGCGGTGGGGGAACGCGGCGGTCGACCTCGCGCTGGACGCCCGACGGGGGCCGCCGGCGATGACCGCGGTATCCCGGCTGGGTCCGGGACGGTTCAATTTCACCCAGAAGCTGGTCGGGCTCGCCGCCGAAGGCGAGATCCGCATCGGAAACGCGCGATTCGAGGCACGAGGCGAACCAGCCGGCCTGGATTTCACTCACGGCTATCTCGCGCGCGACACTTCCTGGCGCTGGGCGTTCGCGTCCGCCCGCCAGGCTGGACGGCTGATCGGGTTCAACCTGAGCGAAGGCTTCATGGATGCCGGAGCGGGTGAAAATGCGCTGTGGATCGACGGCGCGCCCTGCTCGGTCGGGCCGGTCCGGTTCGACTTCGAGCCGTCAGCGCCGCTGGCGCCCTGGCGGATCCGCAGCGCCGACGGATCGCTCGATCTCACCTTCCAGCCGGAAGGCTACCGAGCGCAGAGCCTGGACCTCAAGCTCGTCATCTCGAAGTACCTGCAGCCGTTCGGCGTCTTCTCCGGCCACGTGACCAACACCTCGGGCGAACGCCTCGAATTGGACTCGCTCCCGGGCGTCACCGAGGACCACACCGCCCGCTGGTAGGACAAACCAATTGCACCACGGAGCACACGGAGCTCACGGAGATTTGGTGAAAACGAAAACTCCGTGTGCTCCGTGAGCTCCGTGGTGCGATCGTTTTGGCCTACCGTTTGTGCTGGGCGCGGTATTCGTCTCGGAGGCTGACCACCTCGTCGTAGATCGCGGCGGGGACGACCTTGCCGCGGACGACTTCGTGGGCGCGCTCCGCCACCTGGCGCCACTCTTCGATGTCGGCCGGCTGGTTGACCGTGAGGCCGCGCTTCTTCATCTGCTGGATGGCGTCGTCGTTCTGCTTGCGCACGTCCTTGCGCGTCCGCTCGCCGTAGTCCTCGCCGATCTCGAGCAGCTTCTTCTGCAGCTCGGGCGGGATCCGATCCCAGACGTCCTTCTTCACCACCGTCGCTCCGGTGAGGAACCCCCAGTGCAGGT
>VBKO01000339.1 GCA_005888115.1 Deltaproteobacteria bacterium | reverse complement strand
GACAAGGCGCAGGGCGCTGCCACCTCGGCGGTCCCAGGGGCGGCGCAGGCCGAGGCGACGAAGAACGCGCTCGAAGAGGCGAAGGACGGGACCACCGACGCCGCGGAGCGCGCTGGTCGCGCGGTCACGCCCAGGAGCGAGGGCGGAAGCTGAACCGTCCTGGGGAACTCTGCATGACGAGCACGACCGATCGCCTCGACGCACGACGGGAGCGCCGCCGCCCCACGGCTCCGGTCCCTCTTGACTTCGGCGCCGTTTTCTTCAAAATGACCAAGTCCCCTCGAATCAGCATCACGTCCTTCGGGAGAACCTTCTCCTGACAGGGTAGCGGAACGTCCTCATGCCGAAGCACCAGGTCATTCGCGACGTCGGCCACAGCCTTCTCGGCGTGCTGCGGGCGGAGCTGTCGGGGGCGCGCTCCAAGGGCAAGGCGTATCTCGCCGCGCCGACCGCCGAGTTCCTCCGCAAGAACCAGCCTTGCCTGCTCCTGTTCCTCTACGATCTGCGCCCCTCCATCCGCGTCGCCCACGAGGAGAAGTGGGAGCTCGAGGAGGAGATCGTCGACGAGCGCGGCGAGGCGCACATCGTGAAGTACGGCCGTCCGCTCGACCTCCGCCTGCGCTACCTGCTCACCGCCGCCGCCGACGACCTGGGCGACGAGCACGAGCTGCTCGGGCTGGGCATGAAGGCATTCCTCGATCGTCCGAAGATCTCGGGCGAGCACCTCGCCGGCGACAGCTTCGGCAAGGGCGATGCGCTGACCGTCTACCACGACACCGACTTCACGCTGGCGACGTGCACCGCCGTGCTGGGCGGTCTGGGCGCAGGTCCCCGACTCGCCGTCGGCTACCAGGTCGATTCGCGCCTCTACAGCGGGCGCGAGGTCGGCCGCACCCGGCGCGTCCGCGAGCGCCACATCGACGTCTTCGATCCACTCCGTCCACCCCCCGGAAGCGTCAGCGCCAAGGAGCTGGGGGTGGAGGCGAAGCCACCGAGAATCGTGGCTCCGCCCGGAAAGAAGTGACGCTCCCTGGCTAGAAGCGAAGAAGCGTTCGTCCTGTGGTCATCGAGAAAGGCAAGACAACCCACGCGAGGCCGCCTCCCTAGTGCGGACTCCAACCACCGAACGGTAAGGAGAGCAGTCCATGGCAACGTCGTATCTGTCCCCCGGCGTCTATATCGAGGAGGTCGACCGCGGTTCGAAGCCCATCGAAGCAGTCGGGACTTCGACCTGCGCGTTCATCGGCGAGTCTTCCGTCGGCCCCACCAACGAGGCGGTGCTGGTCACCAACTGGGCGCAATTCACCCGGACCTTCGGCGACTTCCAGCACTCCACGTTCCTCGCTCACTCCGTCTACGGCTTCTTCAACAACGGCGGCACCAAGGCGTTCGTCTGCAACGTCTCGCCCAAGACCGTCAGCGCCGAGCAGGCGGCGAAGGACGCCGAGAAGAAGGAAGCCGAGTCGAAGAAGGCTACCGAGTCGGGCAAGCCCGCCGCCCCGGCAGCCACCGCCGCACCGGCCACCGCGTCCGCGGCGAGCCCGGCGCTGTTCATCGGCAAGGACGAGGGCCCCGGCCGTCGCACCGGCCTGAACGTGTTCAACGACATTCCCGAGATCTCGCTGGTCTGCGCGCCCGGCCAGAGCGATCCGGCGATCCAGGACGCGGTCATCTCGCACTGCGAGAACAACAAGTACCGCTTCGCGATCCTCGACTCGGCTGAGGAGCTGGGCAAGGATGGCATCGCAAAGATGCCCAAGCCGCGCGACTCGCAGTACGCGGCGTACTACTTCCCCTGGATCCAGGTCTACGACCCCGAGAAGGGCAACGTCTACGTGCCGCCGTCGGGCCACGTGGCGGGGATCTACGCGCGGAGCGACGCAGAGCGCGGCGTGCACAAGGCGCCGGCGAACGAGATCGTCCGCGGAGCGCTGGGGCTGCGGTACAGCATCAGCCGGCCCGAGCAGGACTTCATGAACCCGCGCGGCATCAACTGCATCCGCAACATGGGTGACCGGGGCATCCGCGTGTGGGGCGCCCGCACCGTCTCCAGCGATCCGTCGTGGAGGTACATCAACGTCCGCCGCCTGTTCCTGATGCTGCTGCGCGTCTACAACTCCGGCGCGCTGATGGGCAAGACGCCGGAGGAGGCGTTCTTCGTCAAGTGCGACGCGGAGACCAACCCGCCGGAGGTCGTCGACGCCGGCCAGATGGTCTGCGAGATCGGCATTGCGCCCGTGAAGCCCGCCGAGTTCGTGATCTTCCGCATCGGCCAGATGGCGGGGCAGACCAAGTAGAGATGAGGGGGCGGGAGGCTCCCGCAAGGAGCCTCCCAGGTTTCACAAACCAATCCCGCGAGGGAGCAGGCAAAGAGGAGAAGGAAGATGCCAGGATGGGGCAGGGCAGAGAAGAGCGGTGAGAAAGGCGGCGACCACAACCTCAGCAGCCACTTCGATTTCGAGCTGGAGGGGACCAAGCAGAAGGGCGTGACTTCGGTTTCCGGTCTCGAGAACGCGCTGCAGACGGTCGACTTCGTCAACGGGAACGACACCACGGTGCGTTCGCGCGTCGCGCGCAACAAGTCGGGCAACCTCGTCGTCAAGCGGTACTACACGGCGGGCGACGACGACTGGGTGCAGTACCACCAGACGCACCTCAAGGGCGACACCAAGCGCGGGACGGCTTCGGTGATCCTGAAGAACATGGCGGGCGAGGACACCGGCCGGTTCGATCTGATGGAAGTCCAGCCGATCCGCTGGAAGCTGGGCGAGCTGCGCTCGGACACCTCCGGCAACCTCGAGGAGGAGCTGGAGATCAAGTTCGAGACGGTGAAATACACCCCGATGGCGAAGTAGTCTTCGAGGCGGGGGAATCGACCTGGCCCCGAGGGTCCTCTGCATGGCCGGAGGCCCTCGGGGCGGACCACCGTCACTAGAGAGCAAAGGGCATCTGCGCGATGGCGTTCAAGACCGAGTTCGAGTTCACCCTCCCCAAGGGCTACGTCGACGAGAAGGGAAACCTGCATCGCAAGGGCGTGATGCGCCTGGCGACCGCGAAGGACGAGATCATCCCGCTGCAGGACTTCCGGGTGAAGAACAACCGGGCGTACCTCGTGATCATCCTGCTCTCCCGGGTGATCACCAGGCTGGGCGAGCTCGATTCCGGGTCGATCAATCCGGGCGTGGTCGAGTCGCTCTTCTCCGCCGACCTCTCGTACCTGCAGGAGTTCTACCGGCAGATCAACGAGAGCGGCACCGCGAACGTGAGCGCGAAGTGCCCCGGCTGCGGCCAGGAGTTCCAGGTCGACATCGGCACCGGGGCGACCGCGCTGGGGGAATCATAAGCTACCCGCTGGACAAGCTCGCCGGCGAGGTAGCGTACATCGCCTATCACTTCCACTGGCACATGGACGACATCCTCGACATGGAGCACGACGAGCGGCACATGTGGATCGAGGAGATCAGCAAGATCAACAAGAAGATCAACGAAGCCTCGAAGACCCCCTCCGAAGGCGGAGCGACCTGAGCCGCCTCGAGCGCGGGAGGAATGAATGCCGAGCCTGTACAAGTCACCGGGCGTCCACATCGAATCGGCCGGCGACCGGTACGTCCGGCTCGAGGCGGTGGAGACGGGCGTCACGGCTTTCCTCGGCGTGACGCTGCAAGGGCCGCGGCAGCAGCCGGTGCGCATCGGCTCCTTCGAGCAGTTCGAGAAGGTCTTCGGCGACGACCAGGGTTTCTTCTCCGCCGGAGTGCGCGGGTTCTTCGAGAACGGCGGCCGCACCGCGTACGTGGTGAACGTCGAGCCGGAGGGCGGGTTGGATCCGACCCCGGACGATTACATCGGAGCAATGGGCGCCGAGTGGCGCGGGCTGCGCGCGCTCGAGCGCCTCGACGACGTCGACCTGCTCGCCGCGCCCGATCTGATGCAGCAGTACGGCAAGTCGATGGGCTTCACCCAACCGGAGCACGTGCTGGCGGTGCAGCGCGCGATGGTGGACCACTGCGAGCGCATGCACGACCGGATGGCGCTGCTCGACGCGCTCCCGGCAATGACCGTGCGCGACGCGGTCGAGTGGCGTGGCCATTTCGATTCCAGCCACGCCGCGTTCTACTTCCCCTGGATCCGGATCCGCCGCGGCGAAGACGTGCTGCCCCCGGTGCCGCCCTCCGGGCACATCGCCGGATCGATCGCGCGGAACGACGAGGAGGAAGGCGTGCACCGCGCGCCGGCGAATCAGCCGTTGCAGGGGCTCGTCGATGTCGCCCAGCGCATCCGCAAGCGCGACCGCGACTGGGCCTTCGACCACCGCGTCAACACGCTGGTGACGTTCCCCGGCCGCGGTATCCGCATCTGGGGC
Source organism: Deltaproteobacteria bacterium (assembly GCA_005888115.1). Taxonomy (GTDB): domain Bacteria; phylum Myxococcota; class Myxococcia; order Myxococcales; family 40CM-4-68-19; genus VBKO01. The sequence goes on along the minus strand of VBKO01000339.1, from coordinate 26,067 downwards.
GCGCGCACGCTGTCGTCGGACCAGGCATTCAACCAGATCAACGTGCGCCGCACCTTCATCCTGGTGCGCAAGAGCGTCGAGCGCTTCGCGCAGTGGGTGGTGTTCGAGCCCAACGAGCCGGCGCTGTGGAAGCGGCTCATCACCCCCATCGATGCGTTCCTCGACGGGATGTGGCGCAACGGCGCGCTCCTGGGCGCGACCGCCACCGAGGCGTTCTACGTGAAGTGCGACGAGGAGACGAATCCGCCCGAGGCGCGCGACGTCGGGCAGCTCCTCTGCGAGATCGGCATCGCGCCGGTGCGGCCGGCCGAGTTCATCGTGGTGCGCATCCACCAGTTCACGCGCGAGCGCACCGACGAGGCCAGGACCGAAAGCGCCGCGCCGCAGGCGGCAGTCGCCGGCGCCTGACCGGTTCCGGGAATACCCGCCCGGCTGCTCGACGAGCGAGTAGACGTGTGCTCGCTTTCATGGTAATCTAAGAACCGTCAGGGTTCCGACCTCGGATCCACCGGGGCGCAGGGCCGCGGAGGCGCGCGCGCGATGGCCAAGACAGGGGAGCGCAGGGATCCCGAGCTGGTCGCACTCTTCCACGTCGAGATCGAGGGGATCGACGGCGCCGCCTTCAGCAAGTGCTCCGGCCTGAAGACGGAGACCGAAGTCTTCGAGCTGCAGGAAGGCGGGGAGAACTCGCTGGTCCGCAAGCTGATCGGGCAGTCCCGCGCGAGCAACATCGTGCTCACCTCGGGATTCGTGAACGCCGCCGCGCTCTCCGACTGGCGCGAGCAGGTGGTGAACTCCGGCGAGAAGGTGCGCAAGAGCGGCTCGATCATCCAGTACGACTCGAAGATGAACGAGGTCACCCGCTGGAGGTTCTTCAACGCCATCCCGGGGTGGCGATGTCCGAGAGCGCGACCGAGCTGGCCGGACCCTCGCTGGAGGACATCCTCTGGCGCGCGATGGACCGGTTCGCCGAAGAGCCGGCGGTCCTCGACGCGGAGGAATTCGCCTCCCACATCGCGGGCGCGTTCAGCGGCGAGCTGCCTGAGGAAGCGTTCGTCGAGCGCTTCATCGAAGGCAATCCCGAGCTCGCGCGCAAGGCGGACATGGCGGAGGCGATCGTCCGCTCCACCGCGTCGCGGCTGCACGTCTACCAGTTCGACCTGGACCACCTCGACTACGTCGTGATCGAGGAGGAGGAGCAGGTCGTGGTGGTGAGCGACTTCGGCCAGTTCGCGCTCGCCAACGACCGGCCCGCGCAGCAGGCCATCGCGGCGGCCGTGGTGCGCGATCGCAGCGGCCTCGAGCGACGCGCGGTGGACCGATCCTCGTCCGAGCCTCGGGCGTATCTCGTGCGCCAGGACGGAGACCTGGTCGTCCTCGACGTGCAGAAGCTCGCCGCGGCCATCGCGCGCCTGCCGGTGCGCCAGGTGTCCGCGCCGGCGGTGGAGAGGCCGCCGATCCGGCTGCTTCCCTTCGGGCCGCGCCCGCGCCCCATGACGCGGCGGAGCGAGGCGCGGGCGCTGCGCGAGAATGACCCGCGCATGTCGCTGCCGGTCCCGCCGCCGCCGCGCCGGGGCGGACTCGACCAGCCACCGATCGCCGGCGCTCGCCCGAGCACCGCCGCGCCGGCCGTGTTCGTGCTGCTGCCCGACGGGTCGCTCGCGCGGCCGGAGATGGGATCGGCGGCGCGCTGGCACCGCATGATTTCCGACTGGACGCTGCGCGCGGGTCTCCTGGCCAGCTCGGGCGCGTCCGCCTCCGTGTCCGGCTCGCAGAGATTCACGCTGGAAGCCGGAAAGGTCACGGCGGTGTTCACCGGCGGCGAGCCGAGGCTCGGGCCGGGCGCGGTGGGCGGGACGGCCGCGGCGCGAGGCGACGGCCTGGTCGCGGCGCGGGCGGACTTCGCCCCGGTACGCGTCCTCGCCGACGACGAGCTGGCCCAGGCGGTCGCTGCGGGCACGGCGCGGATCGTCGCCGGATGGACTGCCCCGGTCTCCACGGCGGCGGGGACGCGGGATCGGTACTGGATGCAGCCGGAGACGGTCTTCTTGCCCACCGCGGATGAGCGTGAGCTGGTGGCGCGGACCGATCCATCCGCGGGCCTCGACGCTCCGGCCGAGCCTCGCATGGTCGCGTCCGGCCAGCCGCTGCAGCTCGGGCAGATCACGGGCGACCCGTGGGCCGACTGGGCCCTGCAGGTCGCCGGAGCCGGCGAGGCCGCTCCACTCGCTGCGCGAGCGCTGCGCCGCCGCGCCCCGAGCGAGATCCGCTTGCGCGGAGAGCCGGTGGTGGCGTTCCGCGCGCCCGACGGCAGCGTCTTGCTGAACGGCGCGGCTGGCCCCATCCGCCTCGCCGCGATCGACAGGTCCCGGGAGGGGGGGTCGCCCGACGGCGCCGCGTTGGGGGACGCGGCGCCGTCGGGAGCGACGGACGCGCGCCGCCGGCGCGTCACCCGCCTCGCATCGCGCTCCGGCGCGCTGCCCGCTCCGGCGCTGGCCGCTCTGCGGCTCGGGCTCGAGCGGACCGCGGTCGCCGGTGGATACAAGGTTCCGGTCGCGCAGCTGGCCGCCGCGCCCCATGCCATCGAGCTCGGGCGCTCGGTGCCGATCGCCGCGGACGATCCGCACCGCCATTCCGCTTCGCTCGGCGAGCGGGCATCGGGCGGCGGAAGTCCGGCTGGCAAGGTCGCTCGCCTCGTGCTCTCGATGCCGTTCCCGAATCCGGGCGAGATCCACGTGGGGACCGATCTCTCCGACGCGCTCAGCGCGTACCTCGCCGCGCCGGTGGTGCCCGCCACGCGCCGCTTGCCCGTTCCAGCGCCACCGGCCGGAGCCATCCGGCCGGGGCCGGTCGCCCACCACGAGACCGCCCGCGCCGGAGCGCTCCATTCGCTGGCCGTCGCGCACGCGCGGCGCGCGCAGGCCGAGCTCGGGACGGCGACCGCAGTTCCCGCCGGCGTGGAGTTGCCGCCGGCGCTCCCGCCGCTCTTGCAGCGGGCCGTGCTCGCGTCGGGCGAGTTCCGCGCCGGGCCAGGTGCGCCGATGCCGGCCCCGATCCGCCAGCTCGCGCTGGGCGCTCCGTTCGAGCCGCCCGAGCTGGTCCTTGCCCCGCCCGCACCGAATCCGGCCACGCGGCCGCTCGGCCCCGGCGAGGACGAGATCGTCATCCCCATGCCGCTGTGGACGCAGATGGGGCGCGGGCAGGCCAGCTTCACCGATCAGGTGATGGCCTCGCCGGTTGCGCGCACTTCCTATGCGCCGCCGCTCGGGACGTACACGGTGGTGAGGCCGGCTGGGTTGCGCCTGCTGGATCCGGACCTCGCGCCGCCCGCGGGCACGCCGGAAATGGCCCAGCTGGCCGGGCCCACGGCGATCCGCCTCCGCCCGCGGCCCCACGGCGGCGCCCGCGCCGACCGGGCGGGCGGCAAGCTCGTCCTCGGCCAGGTGCCACTCGACGACGGGAGATCGGTCATCGCGGCGCGTGGGCGGATGCGCGTCGGCGAGCCGCTCGATGCGGCGGCGGTGGCGGCGCGCCGCGCGACACTCCAGCAGGTCCCCGCCGGCGCGGTGCCTAGGCTGCCGGCCACGGCGAAGGCTGCCGCCGCGCAGGGTCCTGCGCCAGCTCCGGCGAGGGGTTCCATGGCGGGCGCCGTGAGCTCCGCGATGCGCATCGCGCACGAGCTGGAAGTTCGCGCGCTGCCGCCGCGGCCGGCAGCTCCGCTCCTCGCCGGAGCGGCCGCAGGCGACCTGGGCGGGCCAACGGTGGTCAATCGTGCGCGGGGGCCGGCCGGTACGCTGGTCGCGGCGGCACCCGACGCGCCGGCTGGGATCGAAGGATTGCCGCCGGGCGCTTGGAGCGGCGCGCATCCTGGCGCCGCCGGCGGCTACGTCCCGTGGTCTTATTCGGACGAGACGCGGCGGTCCGCGACGGCGACGGTGGGTGGCGTCTCTCTCGCCGCCGTGCCGCGTCCGGGCGTTTCATCGATTCCCGCCGGGATGCGCTTCCGGTATGCGGCAGCCCCGCTCTGGTGGTCGAGCGCTCTCCGCGAAGACGACGGCGAACGGCGGGCCTACACCTCGCGCGCCCTCCGTTCCGGTTACCGGTCGGCGAACTCCGCCGCCGCCATCTGGCGATCGATCTTCAGCGGCAGCGCTTCGGCCGACGATGTCAGCGGCGGCATGGACCGCGGCCACGACGAGCCCGCCCGAGGGCTGTCCACCGTGGAGCAGCGGATGGATATCCTGGTCGCGCTGGGCCTCGTGGGCGGCGGTCAGCCCGTCGCTTCCTCCGGCGCGCGCGCGCGGGGACCCGAGACGATCTACGTGGCCATGGACGAACAGGGCCGGGCCGGTCCCGCCACGGGCGATCAGATTCGCCGTGGAAATGCGCTCGCCCACTCCGTCGAGATGCGCGTGGTCGCCGCGATCCCGCCCAGCCCGCCGCCCCTCCATGCGATGGGCTCGGCAGCAGCTCCCGACCACCCGCAGGTCCTCGCCCGGCATCGCCATGCGCCGGGCACTGACCCCAAGGGCGAGGAGGCGGCCAACCAGTCCAGGATCGAGGGCTCCGTCGACGCCATCGCGCAGCGCATCTACCACCGCATCCGGCGGCGCATCGCGAGCGATCGCGAGCGCTTCGGCGGTTAGCCCTCCGGAAAGGAAGCTTCTTCATGCCGCTCGTCAAGGCGAAGATCATCAATCTCGACAAGTCGGGCGACGACCTGACCGTCCTCTTCAACCCCAAGGAGTTCTCCATCCAGAAGACCGTGCAATGGGAGCCGCACAAGGCGCCCGGGCTCGATCTTCCCGAGCAGGAATTCACCTCCGGCAATCCGCGCGTCCTCTCGGTGGAGCTGTTCTTCGATACCTACGAGGAGAAGAAGAGCGTCCACGAGCACACCGACAAGCTGCAGAACTACGCGCTGGTGGACCCGGACAAGCACCGGCCGCCGGTGGTGATGTTCCAGTGGGGCCAGGTCAAGTTCAAGGGCGTGGTGGAGACGCTGAACCTGCGCTTCACCATGTTCCTCAACGACGGCACGGCCTGCAGGGCGGTGGCGACCGTCAACATCAAGGAGTCGGAGACGGCGAAGGAGCAGCTGGAGAAGAAGCCGCGCAACTCGCCCGATCACACCAAGCGCCGAACGGTGAAGATGGGCGAGACGCTGGCGCTCATCGCCCACGAGGAGTACGACGACGCCGCCGAGTGGCGCCGCATCGCCGACGCCAACGGCATCCTCGATCCGAAGGACGTCAAGCCCGGCACCGTGCTCACGCTGCCGCCGATCCTGTAGCGCGCGCCTCGAGGACACCGCAGATGCAGACCTTCTACGAGATCCTGCAGAAGTCGAAGGAGACGGGCGCCGGGCACGACTCGAACCGCTACGGCGTCGAGGTCGGCATCGTCACCAACGTGCAGGACCCGAACAAGCTGGGCCGCATCAAGGTCCAGCTGCCGCGCCTGCCCGGCGGGCCGGAGACGGACTGGGCGCGCGTCGCGCAGCCCGCGGCGGGTGCCGGGCGCGGGTTCTACTGGCTTCCCGAGGTCGGCGACGAGGTGCTGATCGCGTTCGAGCTGGGCCAGGCGAACCGCCCGTACGTGCTCGGCGCGCTCTGGAACGGCAAGGACAAGCCGATGGACGGCGCCTACGCCGACGACAACACCACCCGGATGATCCAGACCAAATCCGGGCACAAGATCGTGCTGTGCGACAAGTCGGGCGAGGAGAAGATCGTCATCGCCGACAAGTCCGGGAACCGCACCATCACCTTCGACGTGAAGGCCAAGAAGTTCCTCGTCGAAGCGAAGGAAGGCGACATCGAGCTGCACGCCGAGAAGAAGATCGTCCTCGACTGCGAGGATCTGGAGATCAAGACTTCCAAGACCGCCAAGCTCGACGTGGCCTCCAACTTCGACCTCAAGATCGGCGGCGACGCGAGCATCAAGGCGGACGGAAATCTAAAAATCAAGGCGAGCCGGGTGAACATCAACTAGCGCGGCAGGGTCGCGGTCGGGGTTGGGGTTTCGTTCGCGGGGCGCAAAGTTGACCCCGTCCGTTCCCGTGCTACGCACGAAGCGTGCGGCGCACTGCGCTCGTCCTCTCGCTCCTCTGCTCCGCCGGCGCTCGCGCGGCGACGAACGACCTCCAGCTCTGGCGGTTGGGGAGCCCCGACGCGATCCGGGTGTGCACGCTCTGCAACGGCACCGACGACGTCTCCGTGGCGGGCGATCCCTCCGCGCAGTTCCGTTTCGCGCGCCTCACGGCCACGCTCGCGCTCGCCTTCGCCCCTGCTTTCGGGGACCAGGCGCAGACCACCGGCCAGGCGGGGTTCGAGCTGGGCGGCGGCGTGCAGGTGGCGTTCCCCAAGCTCGCGCCGCAGGAGTGGCCCTCCGAAGGGACGCTGGGCACCGGTTCGCCGCCGCAGGCCCTCTTCCTTCCCACGGTGGCCCTGCGCAAAGGCCTGGGTGGCTCCGTCGAGCTGGGCGCGGCGGCGTCGTGGCTCTACGGCTCGCAGACGGTGGCTCTAGGCGGGCAGGTACGCTGGGCGCCCATCGAAGGCCTCTACGGATGGCCCGACATCGCGATCCGCGCCTGGGCCACCCGCCTGATCGGCGCGCAGGAGCTGAACCTGACCTTCGGCGGGGCCGACATCCTCGTCTCCAAGAGCTTCGGAGTCGCGGGAACCATGAGGCTGCAGCCGTACGCGCAGTACGGCATGACGCTGGTCGACGCCAGCAGCGGCACGGTCGACTTCAGCCCCGGAACGGAGAGCGCGAGCGATCCCTCCGCGGACGACCGATCGTTCCACCGCATCGCGTTCTGGGAGAACCGCTACCACCGGGTGGTGGCGGGGGTCCGCATGGTCGCTGGCTCCCTCTTGTTCGGGCTCGAAGGCGGCGTGGCATTCGGCACCAACCCGGTCCAGCACGACAGCTTGCCGGGCGGCGTTTCGACGCAGTACACGCGCGTCTGGTCCGCGTCCGCCCGCCTGGGCACGGCGTTCTAGATCAAGAGAAGCGCGCCAGCATGACGTCCGGGACGTTGGTGATGATCCCGGTCGCGCCGGCCTCGCGCAGCGCCTGGGCACGTTCCGGATCGTCCACCGTCCACGCCGCGACGAGATAGCCGCGCCGGCGCCAGGAACGGATCGAGGCTGGCGTCGCGAGCACGTCCTCCGGATGGAGCGAGCAGGCGCCCAGGACGGGCGCGGCGAGCGCGTGCCGCAGCGCGAAGGAAGAGTCCTGCTCGAAGAGCAGCGCGCGCGGCACCTCCGGCGCGAGCGCGCGCGCCCGCCACAGGCAGAACGGATTGAAGCTCGAGAACAGCACGCGACCTGCCGCCCCCGATTCCCGGACCACCGCGACGGCGGCGGCGGTGAGCCCCCGATCGTCGGCGCGATCGCACTTGAGCTCCACGTTGACGAGCAGCGCAGGTGGCGTCTGCGCCAGCACCTCGGCCAGCAGCGGCACGCGCTCGCCGCGGAACTTCTCGGAAAACCGCGCGCCCGCATCGAGGGTGCGGACCGTCGACCACGGTGTCTCCGAGAGGAGCGCCGCATGGCCCGTGGTCCGGCCCAGCGACTCGTCGTGGAGCACCACCACTTCTCCGGTCGCGCACCGTTGCGCGTCCAGCTCGACACCGTCGGCGCCCAGCTCCGCCGCGAGCCGGAAGGCGGCCAGCGTGTTTTCCGGGGCCGCGCGCGACGCGCCGCGGTGCGCCCAGACGAGCGGCCGCCCGGCCCGCGAGAACTGCTGCGGCGAGGCCCGGCCCGTGCTAGCGTTCACCCGCGCACCTGGAAGGAGCAGGGTACATGGGAAATCTCGGGTTCGGCGAGCTCCTCCTCATCTTCCTCGTGGTGCTGCTCGTCTTCGGGGCGAGCAAGGTTCCGCAGCTCGGCGACGCGTTGGGCCGCGGGATCCGCAACTTCAAGCGGTCGATGAGCGGCGACGACGCCATCGACGTCACGCCCAAGAAGATCGACGAGGGCTCGCAGCAGCCGCCGGCCGCCGCCGACAAGTCCGCCCAGGCCGCCACCACTCCGAAGAAGTAGTCTTTCCCGCCAGCCCTTCCAGTCATTCCGCCGCCGCCCCCCTCCGGTGCGCTAGCAGGAGTCGCGCCTGGACGCGGACCTCGGAGGAGATCGTCCCGTCCGAGGCGATCTCGCGCAGGTCCGGCGTGGTGAGGATCGCCAGGGCCGAGATGGCGAGCGACGGCGGGCTGTACGGGTTCTGCGCCAGCGCCTTGCGCACCCGCCGGTTGGTCGCCCAGCGCCGGGAACGGAATACCTCCTGCAGCACCGCCGCGCGGACCGGCCTGCGCGAGGCCGCCACCAGCGCCTCGCGCTCGGTGCAGCGCGGGTTCTCGAGCAAGTTGCGCACCACCATCGGGTCCTGGTCCTGCGCCAGCCGCACGAGCAGGTCGCGGTTCCGGCCCCGCGCCAGCGCCTTGCGCTCGCCCAGGCTGCGCGCGCGCATCTCGCGATCCACCCAGCCTTCCTTGTCCAGGTCGAAGGTCCTCACCGCGCCGGTGCGGGTGAAGAGCGCGGCAACCGCCTGGGTGCCCTTGGCGTCCGCCGCCGACCGGAGACTGGCGGTCAGCTCTTCGGGCACGAAAGCGTGCAGGCCCCGGAGCAAGCCTTCCAGGGCCGCCGAGTGCGGATCGCTGCGGCGGTGCGTGCGCCGGAGCAGCTCGTCGAGCGCCTCGACCGCCTCGTCCGCGGGCAGCTCGGCGAGGAACTCGGCTGCGCGCCGCGCGCGCAGCTCGAGGTCGTCGATGGCGCCGAGCAGGCGCGAGATGCGCTCTGCCACGTCCACCGCGCTACTTGGTCGCCTCGGCCGTCCGGGGCGGCGACCAGGCGTCGATCGGCTCGAGCTTGAGGTGCAGGCGGTGGCGCTGGAGATCGGTGGGCGGATCGGCGATCACGGTGAAGAAGGGGAGGCTGGCCCCCGGGGCGAGCCTTCGTTCCGCATCCGCGCCGAGGAGCGTGAGCTGGAGCTTGTCCGCATCCGCCGCGCCGCGCAGCGCGTAGACGTCCTCGGGGCTCGGCTCGGCGCCGGCGATCGCCTCCGCCTTTCCCTCGGTTTCGCCCCCCGCGACGAGCTCGACGACGACGCGCACCGGTCCATGCGGCTTGCGCCCCCGGTTCTCTACCCGGCCGCGCACGTAGAAGACCGGCTTCCCCGAGGCCGTGTCGTACAATCCGCTGACCACGCGCGTCGCGACGACGTCCGCGCGGGCAGTCGTGCCTAGCCAGCCGGCCGATCCTTCGTCGGAGACGGCGGCGACGAGCATCACCACCACCGCGAGGGCCGCGCCGACGAGCCCCGTGAGCGCGCTGGAGATCAGCTCCCGCTTCGCCGAGGGGGGCGGCTCCGGCGGCTTCTGGAAGATGGACTTGTACTGCTTGCCGGATTTCGCCTGCTTGTCGGTCCGGGGCTTCTCGATCGGCTTGGAGTCGGGCCTGGCGGCCGGCGCAGGCCGATCGGCGCCCGTTCCCTCGAACGGATCGAGCGAGAAGTCGAGGCCGCCACTGCCCTTCTTCTCCAGGGCGGACTCGTCGAGCTCCAGGCCGGACGACGCATCGACAGCCTCGCGGACGGGTCCGGTCTTTGGCTTGGGACGTCCGTTCGCGTCGAGCGGACCGGTGTTGACCTTGGCGCCTCCCGCCCCGACCGGGCCGGTCTTCGGCCTGGGCGCCGAGGTCTCGTTTCCGACGGGCCCGGTCTTCGGGCGCGAGGCCGGCGGCTCCTGCTTCATCGGTCCGGTCTTCGTCTTGGAGGTGACCGGCCGTTCCGGCGCGAGCGGACCCGTCTTGGGCTTCACGGGCGCGATCGGCTCGTCGTCGAGGTCGAGCGAGCCGAAGTCGATCCCCGACTTGGGCTTCGAGCCGGGGGCCGCCGCCCCCCCGGTCAGCTCCGACATCCCGAACAGATCGTCCACGTCGAGCCGGGTCCCGGCGCTCCCCTTGGCCGGAGATGGAGGTTGCGAGGCGCGGGCGGCTCCGCGGGGCGGCTTGGCCGGGGCAGGCGAGGAGCCGATCGGCCCGGCTCCGCCGCGCCGCGACGGAGCGACCGGAGGATCCAGTGAAGACAGGTCGATGGTGTTGCCCGAGGTCGCCGACGAAGCGAGCTCGGCGGCGCCCGACTTCTTCACCGAGAACACATCTTTGCAGCTGCTACAACGTACGCGGACACCGCGGTCGCCCACCTTCTCGTCGGCGACGCGGAAGCGGGTCTGGCAGCTCGGGCACTGGACGACCACACTTCCATTCTCGCAGCGTGAAAGCGACCGTGACAAGGAATCGGCAGACGCGGAAAACCCACTCCGGCGCTCCTTGACACACACCGGCACCTGTGGGGGAATCCCCGTCCGGCGCTTCGCGTCACAGGCGCCCTTTGGAGCTTCCAGATGAACGAGCAGGAGCAGACAGCGGCCCCCCAGGCCGGAAGCGAGACGCCGGAAGGGCGCAAGGAGCCCAAGGTCATCAAGCGGTACACGAATCGCAAGCTGTACGACACCGTCGAGAGCCGGTACGTCACGCTCGATGAGATCGCGCAGATGATCAAAGGCGGGGCCGAGGTGAAGGTGCTCGATAACCGGACCAAGGAGGATCTGACCTCCGTCACGCTCGCGCAGATCATCTTCGAGGAGGAGAAGAAGCGCTCCCAGATGCCGCTTGGTGTCCTGCGGGAGATCATCCGCCATGGCGGGGAGGCGGTCGCGGTCTTCTACCAGGACAAGCTGGGCAGCAAGCTCAGCGAACGGATCGAGGAGATGAAGAACCGCACCGACGCGCTGCGCGAGAACATCGAGCAGAAGGTGCGGGGCGTCACCTCGCTCCTGCGCGGGGCGGAGGACAAGGGCTCGAGCCCGGTCAAGGAGGTCCTGGCCGCCGGGCAGACGGCGGTCGAGGAGCTCCGGGCCAAGGTGGACCAGAGCGTCAAGCAGGCCCTGGACTCGTTCGGGAGCGGCGCGATGGCGCAGGAGATCGACAAGCTGCAGCGCAAGATCGAGGCACTGGAGAAGAAGGTCGAGCAGATCGGCAAGTGACGGCGCTGGCGCAGGCCCTGCTCCCGCTCTACCGGGGGTACCTGCGCCGCCTCCACGAGATGGCCTCCCGCATCGGTGACGGCGCCGTCCTCCGCGAGCCGACCGCTCGCGACGATTCGCGCACGCTCGTCCGCCACGAGAGCGGCTTCCTCTTGCGCTTCGACCTGGCCGACTCGCGTAGCGGCGAGACGTTCGAGGTGCACGGCGCGCGCGCGGACGATCCTGCCCAGCGCGAGGTCCGCGTGGGAGCGGTGCGGTTCGTGCTGGACCCGGGCAACTGGGAGGAGCTGACGCTGCGCTGCATGTTCGCTGGTACTCCGGCTGACGAGGACCTCGCGGCGCTGGCTGAACTGCTGCACGGATGGGCGGTGCTCGCCGCCAACGGTGGATTTGCGGCGAGCGCTGAGGACGCAGTAGCGGGGGGCGGCGGCTGGACGGGCCGGCTGCACTCGGCCGCGGTGCGCATCGAGGGCGCGGAGGTCGTGGCCATGCTCGACCTCGGCACCTGCCCGCCCTCCGCGTTCGGTCCGCTCGGCGATGCCCTCGCCGCCTTCGGGCTCGAGCGCTCGCCTCTCGACCGCGTCGTCATCGGCGGACAAAAGCGCGAAGACTCCTGACACGCTATGTCAGGGGGCCGGAGTAGACTCCCGCCGTGCTGCCAGGCTTCCATCCCACCGTCGCCGACTGGTTCCAGCGCCGCTTCGGCACGCCTACCGAACCGCAGGCGGCGGGTTGGCCGCGGATCCAGGCGGGCGAGGACACGCTCATCGCCGCCCCGACCGGCTCGGGCAAGACCCTCGCCGCCTTCCTCGCCTGCCTCGACGCGATGATCCGGCAGGGCGACTCGCTCCCCGGCGAGACGCAGGTGGTGTACGTCTCGCCTCTCAAGGCGCTCGCGAACGATGTGCGAAAGAATTTGCTCGAGCCCCTCGCCGAGCTGCGGGCGGCGGGGGTCCCCGACATCCGCACCGCGGTCCGCACCGGCGATACGGCGCAGGCCGAGCGCCAGCGGATGGTCAAGGCGCCGCCGCACGTCCTGGTGACCACGCCCGAGTCGCTGTACGTGCTGCTCACTTCCGAGAGCGGCCGGCGCATGCTGTCCACCGTGCGCACGGCGATCGTGGACGAGATCCATGCCGTGGCGCGCGACAAGCGCGGCGCGCACCTCGCGTTGTCGCTCGAGCGGCTCGAGGCGCTCTGCAAGACGCGCCCGGTCCGCATCGGGCTCTCCGCCACGCAGCGGCCCGTCGAGGAGATCGCGCGTTTCCTGGTCGGGACCGCGCGAGTGGGGCCCGACGGGTCACCGCGCTGCGCCGTGGTCGACGTGGGTCGCAAGCGGACCTACGACGTGCGCATCGAGGTGCCGGACCAGGAGCTGTCCGCGGTCGCCTCGAAGGAGCAGCGCGACGAGGTGTGCGATCGCGTGGCGCAGCTCATCCGCGAGCACCGCACGACGCTGGTCTTCGTCAATACCCGCCGCCAGGTGGAGCGGATCGCCCACGCCCTCGGCGAGCGGTTGGGGGAGGACCAGGTCTGCGCGCACCACGGCAGCCTCTCGCGCGGGATGCGGCTCGCTGCCGAGGAGAAGCTGAAGCGGGCCGAAGTGAAGGCGGTGGTGGCCACCGCCTCCCTGGAGCTGGGCATCGACATCGGCGCCGTCGAGTTGGTCGTCCAGCTCGACTCGCCGCGGTCGCTCTCGGTCGCCCTGCAGCGCATCGGCCGCGCCGCGCACACGCGCCATGGCGTCCCCAAGGCGCGGCTCTTTCCGCTCACTCGCGACCAGCTGGTCGAGTGCGCCGCGCTGGTGCGCGGCGTCCGGGCCGGGCGCCTGGAGGAGACGCGCATCCCCGCGCATCCGCTGGACGTGCTGGCGCAGCAGATCGTCGCCATCGCGGCCTGCGAGGAGATCGCCGAGGATGCGCTCTACGCCTTGGTGCGGCGCGCCTGGCCGTACCGGGAGCTTTCGCGCAAGGACTTCGACGCGCTCGTGGAGATGCACGCCGAGGGGGTGGCGCGCAGGGCGGGCCGGCTGGTCGGCGCGCGCCTCCACCGCGACGGTGTGTCGCACACCGTGTCCGGGCGCCGGGGCTCCCGCCTGGCGGCGATGACCAGCGGCGGCGCCATTCCCGACACCGCCCAGTACCAGGTGGTGGCCGAGCCCGAGGGCGTCGTGATCGGGCAGCTCGACGAGGACTTCGCCATCGAAAGCCTCGCCGGTGACGTGTTCCTTCTGGGCAACGACTCGTGGCGCATCCGGCGGGTGGAGGCGGGCCGCGTCCGCGTCGAGAACGCGCACGGCGCTCCTCCCACCGTTCCGTTCTGGAACGGCGAGGCGCCCGGGCGCACCGCTGAGCTGTCGCGCGTCGTTTCCGAGCTGCGCGCCGAGATGGAGCCGATGCTCGGCGATCGTGCGGGAGCAACGGACTGGGCAGTGCGCGAGTGTGGTGTCGTGCAAGCAGGAGCCGAGCAGGTCGTCTCGTATCTGGCCGCCGGAAAGGCGGCGCTCGGCGCCCTGCCCACGCAGGAGGTGCTCATCGCGGAGCGCTTCTTCGACGACTCCGGCGGCATGCAGCTGGTCGTGCACGCCCCGTTCGGAGCGCGGCAGAACCGCGCCTTCGGGCTCGCGCTCCGGAAGAGCTTCTGCCGGACGTTCGACTTCGAGCTGCAAGCGGCCGCTACCGACGATGCGGTGCTGCTCTCGCTGGGGCCGCAGCACAGCTTCCCGCTGGAGAGCATCTTCGACTTCGTCCATCCATCCCGGCTGGACGAGGTGCTCACCCAGGCGGCGCTGCAGGCGCCCATGTTCGGCGTGCGCTGGCGCTGGAACGCGACCCGCTCGCTGGCGCTCTTGCGGCACACGGGCGGGCGCAAGGTGCCGTTCAACCTCCTGCGCATGCGCTCGGACGACCTGCTCGCGCAGGTTTTCCCGGCCCAGGTCGCGTGCCAGGACAATGCCGGGACCGGACCCATCGAGCCGGTGGACCACCCTCTGGTCAACGAGACGCTGCGCGACTGCCTCCACGAAGCGATGGACTGTGAAGGTCTCCGGGCGTTGCTCCACCGCGTCGTGGGACGTGAGGTGCGGCTGCTCGCGCGCGACCTGCCCGAGCCCTCCCCGCTCGCGCACGAGGTCCTGAACTCCGCGCCTTGGGCGTACCTGGACGACGCGCCGCTCGAAGAGCGCCGGTCGCGCGCCGTCTCGCTGCGGCGTACCCTCCCCGAGAAAGATGGCGACCTGGGGGCGCTCGATCCGGCCGCCATCGCCGAGGTGGCGGCGCAGGCCTGGCCGGAAGTGCGCGATGCGCGCGACCTGCACGACGCGCTCTCGTGCCTGGGCCTCCTCCCCGACGCCGAGGTGCCGCCCGGCTGGCGCGACCCGCTCGCGCAGCTCGCCGCCGCCGGCCGCGCCGTGCGGCGCGGGGAGCACTGGGCCGCGGCCGACCGCCCCTCGCCCGACCTCGTGGAGGTGGTGCGCGGGTGGGTGACCTGCTTGGGGCCGTTCACCGCCGCGTCCCTCGCCCGGCGCCTGCGCCTCCCGGTCTCGGAAGTGGAGCTGGCGCAGCTCGAATCGGAGGGCCTCCTGCTGCGCGGCCGATTCACCCCGGGAGCGGGCGAGCTCGAGTGGTGCGAGCGCACGCTGCTCGCCCGCATCCACCGCCTGACGCTGGGGCGCTTGCGCCGGGAAATCGAGCCAGTCTCCACGGCGGACGTGCTCCGGTTCCTCTTCCGCTGGCAGCACGTCCACCCGGGCACGCAGGTGCACGGCGCGCCCGGCCTGTCGGAAGCGCTCGGGCAGCTGCAAGGATTCCAGGCGGCGGCCGGCGCCTGGGAGGCCGACATCCTCGCCGCCCGCGTCGCGGGTTACGCGCCTTCGCTGCTCGATCGCCTCTGCGTCTCGGGCGAGACGGCGTGGGGCAGGCTCTGCTCGACGCCGATGGACCCCGACGTGCCTCGCCGGCGCGCCGCACCCAATCGCCTGACGCCCATCACGCTCGCGCGCCGGGAGGACCTCCACTGGCTGCTCGAGGCGACTCGCGGGCCCGGAGAGCCGCTCGGTGAGAGGGCGCGCCGCCTGCACGCATTGCTCCAGCAGCGCGGCGCGCTGTTCTTCCACGAGCTCTCGCGCGGCAGCGGCCTCGCGGCGGCCGAGTTGGAGGCCGGGTTGTGGGAGCTGGTATCCGCGGGTCTCGCGTCGTCGGACGGCTTCGCCGCGGTCCGGTTCCTCACCTCGCCGCATCGCCGGACCCCGGCCAGCGGGCACCCGCTCTCGGGCGCTGGGCGTTGGTCGCTCTTGCGCCCGCCGTCCGAGGAGGCGGCCGAGCCGCGCACGTCCGGCGACGCACCGGCTTGGTTGGAGAGCCTGGCGCGCCAGTACCTGCGCCGCTACGGGCTGGTCTTCCGAGACCTCCTCGCGCGCGAGCCGCGCTGTCCGCCCTGGCGGGAGCTGGCCCGGCTCTACCGCCGGATGGAGGCGCGCGGCGAGTTGCGCGGCGGGCGCTTCGCACAAGCCTTCTCGGGCGAGCAGTTCGCCCTGCCCGAGGCGCTCGACGCGCTGCGGTCGGTCCGCCGCACCCGGCCGGCCGGCACGGAGCGTGTGCAGGTCTCCTCGGCCGATCCTCTCAACCTCGTCGGCATCCTCACCCCCGGTGCGCGCGTACCGGCCCACTCGGGCGCCCGCATCGAGTTCGTCGACGGAGTCCCTGAGGCGCTGCCCGCGCTCGCCTCCGCGTAATCACTCCCTCCCGCGTCCGGTGCTCAGTGCCTACCGTGGCGCACGGAGGACCGCCGCGTGGCCGCGACCCACCGCCCGCAAGGCTGCGTCGTCTTGCTCGTGCACGAGCGTCCGGAACGTCGACTCGGGACGAGGGACCGCCTCTTCCGCAACGGGTACACGGTGCTCCTCGCCGGGACGCTTTCAGGCACGCGAAACCTGCTGGCCGAAATCATGCCGGCGAGCGCGGTGGTCGACATGGGGAGCAACGTCGATCGCGCGGTCGAGCTGCGGGCGCAGCTCGAGGAGGACCCGCGCTTCCGCGGTGTGACCATCATGCTCGAGCTGGACCTGGAGTAGCCGCGCCCAGCGCCCGACGCCCGGCGGCAGGTCTTTCGTGCGGGCGCTCAGTTCGGCGGCGGTTGCGCCGAAGGGAGTGGCGCTTCCCTCTTCTGCAGCTCGGCGATCTTCGCGGAGAGTCCCTCGAAGACGCGCTCCAGCTCGTCGATCTTGCCCTGCAGCCGCTGCACGTCGCCCGCCGTCGGGATGTGCATGGTCGAGAGCACGTTCTGCACGTTGCGCTCGACCCGGCCCTTCGCCTCCAGGGCGGCGCTCACGGTCTTCTGCAGCGCACCCATCAACATCTCGTTGGAGAGGAGCTGGGTGGCGAGCTTGCCGACGCGCTGCTCGCCGGTCTCGATCATCTTCTTCAGCATGGGGTTGTCGCGCAGCATCGGGGTCGCCTCCCGCCGCGCTTCCGCGCAGCTCGACCGCGAACGTAACGGGACGACGCGGGATGCGTCAAACGGAAACCGACCTCGACCTCGAACTCGACCGCGATCGACGGCCGGCGCCGTTCGTTGACACTCTACAGAGCGGCCACTACAGTCCCGCGCTCCCGTGCAACAGCCGCGACCAGAGGCGCGCGCCGGGCTGCTCGATCGGCGGCTGGTCGTGTTCACCGGGAAAGGCGGCACGGGCAAGAGCACGCTGTCCGCGGCGCTGGCGCTGGCGGCCGCCAAGCGCGGCAAGCGCGTCCTGGTCTGCGAGGTGACGGCGCGCGAGCGCGTCAGCGAGCTCTTGGGACGTCCCGCGTCGGGGCCGCAGATCCACGAGCTGTTGCCCAACCTGTACTCCGTGCACGTCCGCCCCCCGGAGGCGATGCGCGAGTACGCGTTGATGATCCTGCGCTACGAGACGCTCTACAACCTGGTGTTCGAGAACAAGATCGTCCGCTATTTCCTCACCGCCGCTCCGTCCCTGGCCGAGATCGTCATGCTCGGCAAGGTGTACTGGCACGCGGCGCGCGAGATGGAGCGCGGCCGCCCGCGCTGGGACCTGGTGGTGCTGGATGCGCCGGCGACCGGACACGGGCTCACGCTGCTCACCGTCCCCGACGTGTTCCTCGGAATCGTCAGCGAGGGGCCGCTCGCGCGCGACATGCGCGACATGCAATCGCTTCTCAAGGATCCGGCGCGCTGCCGCACCTGCATCGTCACGCTCCCGGAGGAGATGCCGGCCAACGAGGCCATCGAGCTGCACGGCGCCCTCGATCGGCACGGGCTGCCGCAAGGCGCGCTCTTCTTGAACGGGGTGTTCGTGCCTCGCTTCACTCCGCAGGAACGCACGCTGGTGGCGCGCGGGGGACCGCTCCTGGCCGCGGCGGCCGACGCGGCCGAATCGCACGAGGCCCGCGCCGATCTCTCGGTCCGCTACCAGCAGCTGCTCCGCGCGGAGGTGCCGCTGCCGCTGGTCACGGTGCCGTACCTGTTCGACCGCTCCTTCGGGCTGCAGTCGATCGAGAAGGTCGCGTCCGCCATCGAGGCCGTCCTGTGAGCCGGCTCGAGGGATGGTCCATCGCGCGCCGGCCGGCGCTCGACCAGGTCCTCGCGCGCCGGCGCGTGGTGTGCTGCGTCGGACCCGGCGGCGTGGGGAAGACCACCACCGCGGCGGCGCTCGCGCTCCGCGCCGCGATGGCCGGAAAGCGCTCCCTGGTCTTGACCATCGACCCCGCGCGGCGGCTGGCGAACAGCCTCGGGCTCAAGGCGCTGGGAAACCGCGAGACGCGCATCGACGACACGCTCTTCCAGGCCGCCGGCCTGCACCCGCGCGGCGAGATGTACGCCATGATGCTCGACCTCAAGCTCACCTGGGACGAGCTGGTCCAGCGCCAGGCCCCCTCTCCCGAGCGGGCGCGCCAGATCCTCGACAACCGGCTCTACCAGAAGCTCTCCACCGCGATGGCCGGCAGCCTCGAGTACATGGCGATGGAGAAAGTGTCCGAGCTGCGCAGCTCGGGCCGCTTCGACGTGGTGGTGCTCGACACGCCGCCCACCGCCAACGCGCTCGATTTCTTGCGCGCGCCCGACCGCATCCTCGACGTGCTCGACAACGACGCCATGCGCATCCTGCTCGGCCCCATGCTCAAGGTGAGCCGCATCGGCCTCAAGCTGTTCGCGCTGCCCACCGGCCTGGTCTTGCGCACCCTGGCCAAGTTCACCGGCCAGGACTTCCTGCGCGATCTGGCGCAGTTCATGGTCGCCTTCGAAGGGATGTACGAGGGGTTCAAGCAGCGGGCCGGCCAGGTGAAGAAGCTCCTCTCCGGGCCGGAGACGGCGTTCGTGCTGGTCACCACCCCGAGCCCGCTCAGCATCGAGGACGCGCTCTTCTTCCATCGTTCGCTGAAAGCCGACGGCATCTCCACCGCCGCGCTGGTGGTGAACCGGGTGCAGCGCGATCCGCACCGGTTCGGCGGCCCCGACTCGGCTCCGGCGCTGCGCGAGGCGCTCCAGCTCGCCCAGATCCCGGACGGCGGCGATCCGCCCCTCTCGCAGCGGCTCGCGCGGACGCTCGTGGAACAGTCCACGCTGGCCGACCTCGACCGCCGCCAGGTGCAGGAGCTCTTGCGCACGCTGCCGGACGTGCCGCTGTACGTCGTACCGCGGCTGCGCAAAGACGTGCACGACCTCGCCGGTTTGTGGCAGATCGACCAGTGCCTCTCCGCCGTGGAGGAGTGAATGGCCTTCTACCTGGGCACCGTGGAGCTCCCTACGCAGAAGAAGCAGCAGATGGTGGACATCACCGCCCGCGTCCGCGCCGAGGTGAAGAACAGCGGCGTGCAGAACGGCCTCTGCACGATCTTCGCCCCGCACACCACCGGCGCGATCACCATCAACGAGAACACCGATCCGGACGTGCAGACCGACATCCTCAATGCGCTGGAGCGCGCCGTCCCGCAGAAAGGGAAGTACTACAAGCACGAGGAAGGCAACGCGCACGCGCACGCCAAGGCGGCGCTGGTCGGATCGTCGGAAACGGTCCCGGTGCAGGGCGGCAAGCTGCTCATCGGCACCTGGCAGGCGATCTACTTCTGCGAGTTCGACGGGCCTCGCAACCGCAAGCTGACCGTGGCGGTGGTGGGCTGATGCCCCGTCGATCGACCGTAGTCTTTTGGGGGGTCGAGGGGGGAGCGAGCTCCCCCCTTGTAGAGGCGCCGAAGGCGCCGGATCGAAGAGGGTGCTGTGATGGGCAGAGCGGTCGATTCGAGTGTCCCAGGTGAAGGGACTGGTCGCCTGGAGCGGCGGGAAGGACGCGGCCTGGGCGCTGCACCTCGCCAGGCAGCAAGACGTCGAGGTCGCGGCGCTGCTGACCACCACGGCCGCGGGTCGCGTCGCGATGCACGAAGTGCGCGGTGCGCTGGTCGAGGCGCAGGCCGCGGCGGCCGGCCTGCCGCTGTGGACGGTTCCCTTGCCGTGGCCGTGCCCGAACGCGGAGTACGAATCCGCGATGCGGGCCGTGCTCGAGCGCGCCCGGAAGGAAGGCATCGAAGCCGTCGTCTTCGGCGACCTGTTCCTGGCGGAGATCCGCGCGTACCGCGAGTCGCTGCTCGCGGGGACCGGTGTACGTCCCGTCTTCCCGCTCTGGGGCAAGGACACCGCCGCCCTCGCGGCGCAGATGATTGCGCAGGGCCTGCGCGCGACCGTGGTGTGCGTCGACCTGCGCAAGCTCTCCGCCCGCTTCGCGGGACGCGACCTCGACGCCGCCCTCCTCGCGGACCTGCCCGAAGGGTGCGACCCCTGCGGCGAGAACGGCGAGTTCCACACCTTCGCCTGGGGCGGCCCGATGTTCCGCGCTCCGGTGCCGATCGCTCGCGGCGCGGTCGAGGAGCGGGGCGGGTTCGCCTTCGCCGACCTCCTTCCCGCCGGGTAGCCGCCGTGTCGCTCCTCATCGCGCGCGGCCTCTCGCTGCGCTTCGGAGACAAGGTGCTGCTCGACGGCGCGAGCTTCGTGCTCGGGTCGCGCGATCGCGCCGGCCTCATCGGGCCGAACGGATCCGGCAAGTCGTCGCTCCTCAAGGTGCTGGCGGGTCGTCTGGAGCCCGACGGCGGAGAGGTCCAGCTGGTGCGCAGGTCGCGGGCCGGCTACCTGCCGCAGGAGCTCGCAGAGCTGCCGCCCGGGTCGATCCTCGACGGAGTGCTCGCCTCGGTGCCGGGGAGGACGCAGCTCGAGGCCCGCATCGAGGCGGCGCAGGGAGGGCTGGAGACGGCTGGGAGCGAGGAGGAGCAGGTCGAGCTCGGGGGCGAGCTGGCCGAGCTGCACGAGGAGCTGGCGCACCACGACGAACGCTACGGCCGGCACCGCGCCGAGGAGATCCTGACGGGCCTCGGATTTCCTCCCGCGCAGCTCTCGCGGCCCGCGGCCGAGCTGTCGGGAGGCTGGCGCATGCGCGCTGCGCTCGCGGCTTTGCTGCTGCAGGACCCCGAGCTCCTGCTCCTGGACGAGCCGACCAACCACCTCGACGTGCCCACGCTGGAGTGGTTCGACGACACCTTGCGCCGCTCGCGCAAGGCGCTGATGCTCGTCTCGCACGACCGCGAGTTCCTCGACCGGCACGTCTCGCGGGTGCTCGCGCTGGAGCCCGAGGGGCTGCGCACGCATCCGGGAAACTACGAGGACTACCTCGGAGCGCGCGCAGCCGAGGAGGAGCAGCTCGCCGCGCGTGCCGAGCGGCAGCAGAAGCGCCGCGCGCAGACCCTCGCCTTCATCGAGCGGTTCCGCGCCAAGGCGACCAAGGCGCGGCAGGTGCAGAGCCGCATCAAGCGGCTGGAGAAGGAAGAGCTGGTCGAGGCGCGGGAAGAGCGCGCCACCGTCCGGTTCCGCTTTCCCCCGGCGCCGCGCAGCGGCCGCGAGGTCGCCCGGCTCGATCGCGTGACCAAGTCCTACGGCGAGCGGCCCGTCTACCGCGACCTCTCCGCCCAGGTGCTGAGAGGGGAGCGCATCGCGGTCATCGGTCTGAACGGCGCGGGCAAGACGACGCTCTTGCGGCTGCTCGCGGGCGAGCTTGCGCCCGACGGGGGCACGGTCCAGCTCGGCCACAACGTGCGCCTCGGCTACTTCGCGCAGCACCACACGGAACAGCTCGACCCCTCGCGCACCGTCCTGGAGGAGGTCGCGCGGCTCGTCCCGGACCAGCCGCAGAGCTGGGTGCGCAGCGTCCTGGGCGCCTTCCTCTTCTCCGGCGACGACGTCGACAAGCGCATCGCGGTGCTCTCCGGAGGCGAGCGCGCCCGGGTGGCCCTGGCCAGGCTGCTCGTCGTCCCCTCCAACTTCCTGCTCATGGACGAGCCCACCAACCACCTGGACCTGGACTCCTCCGAGGCGCTCATCGACGCGCTCACGGGGTACGAGGGCACGCTGCTGTTCGTCTCCCACAACCGCTCGTTCGTGAACGGCCTCGCCACCCAGGTGTGGGAGGTGAAGGACCACGGCGTCGACGCGCAGCCCGGCGATCTCGATGACTGGCAGCGCCGCCGCGCGGAGGCGGCGCAGACGGCCGCGCCCGCGCCGCGTCCGGAGCGCGGCGGCGGGCAAGGCAAGGACGCGCGCCGGGAGCGGGCGCTGGAGCGGGAGAAGCGGCTGCGCGCGCTGGGTCCGCTGCGCGAGGAGATCGCGCGCATCGAGGAAGGCATCGCGCGGCTCGAGCAGCGGAAGAAGGAGTCCGAGGCGCAGCTGGCAGACCCGGGTGTGTTCAAGGACCCCGCTCGCAGCACATCGGTGGTGGCCGCGTACCGCGACGCACAGCGGGACCTCGAAGAGCTGTATGCGAGGTGGGAACGCCAGCAGGAAGAGCTGCAACGGGCCGAGGCGCGCCTTTCCGAGGAATGATACGCTTCGCGCCGATGAAGCGTGCCGTCCTCTGGCTGTTCGCGTTGGTGGTGCTCGGGGCGATCGGGGCCGCCGGCTTCCGCCTCTACGACGAGCGCCGGTTCGCCGGGACGCGTTACGGAGAGGGCTCGCGGACAGTGGTGGTTCCTCCACGGAGCGGGCCACGCCAGCTCTCCCAGCTGCTCGCGCGCGCGGGAGTGGTGTCCGATGCGCGCCGCTTCTACGTGCACCTCCACTATTTCCGCCGCAAGGCCGTTCCCCGCGCCGGCGAGTACGAGTTCGACGGGCCGCTGATTCCGGACGACGTGCTCGGCAAGCTGGTCCGTGGCGAGGTGAAGACGTACCGCTTCACCCTGCCCGAGGGCCTGCGCGCCGACGAGATCGCCCCCATCGTGGCCGCCACGACGGTGTGCTCCGCGGACGAGTTCCTCAAGCTGGCGCACGACCCCGCGGTGGCGAAGAAGCTGAGCGTCCCGGCGCAGGGGCTCGAGGGGTTCCTCTTCCCCGATACCTACTCGGTGCCGCGCAGCGCCGGCTGCGCCGGCATCCTGCAGGCGATGGTGGGTCGGTTCCGCGACGAGTGGCACAAGGCACAGGCGCAGCGCGCCCCGCAGGTGATGCTCGACGAGCTGCAAGCGGTGACGCTCGCGTCCATCGTGGAGAAGGAGACGGGGCAGCCCGCCGAGCGCCCTCGCATCTCCTGCGTGTTCCACAACCGCTTGCGGCGCGGCATGAAGCTGCAGACCGACCCCACCGTCATCTACGCGATCCTGCTGGAGCATGGGTTCAAGTGGGACGGGAACCTGCACAAGACGGACCTGACGGTCGCGCACCCGTACAACACGTACTCCGTGAAAGGGCTACCGCCCGGGCCCATCGCGAACCCCGGCGCGGCTTCGCTGCGGGCGGCGCTCAATCCCGAGCAGTGCAACGATCTGTTCTTCGTCTCGCGGAACGACCACACGCACGTGTTCTGCCCCGACTTCGCCTGCCACGAGCGCAACGTGCGCAAGTTCCAGATCGAGTACTTCCGCCGCAAGCGCGGGTGAGCCCTAGCGGGCCGCCGAAGGCGCATCGCAACGCCGATAGACCGTCGCGTAGACGAACCGCTGCGCGAGGCAGAAGCGGAGGTTGCGGACGGCGAACACGTCCGCCTCTTCGCTGGCGCCCTCGGCGCCGTGCTCCCAGCGCAGCTTGCCCTGGTAGAGCAAGACGGCGAGGGTGGGCGGGCTGCGCGCGAGCCGGTCTTCGAAATCGGGCCAGCGCAGCCTCGCAATCCGCTCGTCGGGCATCCCGGAGGCGAAGGCGAGCGGGATGTCGAGGTAGTGCCACGCGCTATCGAGGAGCAGCACGTCATCCCGTCCCGCGTGGACGCGCAGCCAGCGGGAGGCCTGCGCAATCCCGGGAGGAACGGTCGAGATTGGCGAGATCGGACGCGCCCATTCCGCAAGAGCGCCATTGCGGCCGTAGGACGCCATGGCCAGCGCCGCAGGCGTGCCCACGAGGAAGAGCCCGGCGAGCCCGGCAGCCGCAGTTCGTAGCCTCGAGGGCAGGGCGGCGAGCGCCGACCACGCGAACGGCAGCGAGAGCGCGGCCGCGACCAGCACGAATCGGGACAGAGGCCGGAAGTCCGCCAGCACCGCGGCGCGGAAGGTGAAGTATGCCGCCGGGATCCAGGCGATCGCGGCCAGCTCCCAACCCGCTGATCGCCGCCAGAGCGCGCGCGCCGCGCCCACGAGCGAGAAGAGGCCGAGCACCGGAGTGGAGAGGAGCAGCACTGCGGCCGGCCAGTAGACCAGGCCGTACCCGCGCCAGCGGAGCTGCCCGAACCATCCGATCGCCATGGTGGCAAGCGCGCGGTGGTCGCGATCGATGTAATGGATGGGCGCCAGCCAATCTCCGCTGGAACGGGCGTTCTGCCACAGCCAGAGCGGGACGGGCAGCACCGCCAGCGCGCAAAACAGGGCGACCCGAGTCAATTTGACGCGGCGGAGGAGGAGCCATCCGGCGAACAGCGGCACGTAGAGCCACCCGTCGTAGCGCACCAAGCCGGCCGCGGCGAGCAGGACCGCGGAAGCGGCAAGGCGGTCGGACAGGAGCAGATCGACGGCGCCGAGCAGCAGGGCGAGGAACGGCGCCTCGCTCGCGGCGGTGGTGCTGGCCTGGAGGTGCAAGGGCGACAGCGCGAGGCCGAGCGCCGCGACGAAGGCCGCCTCCCGGCCCAGGAGGCGCGCCGTGATCCGGAAGAGCAGCCACACCCCGAGAATGCCGCACAGCAGCGAGAAGACGCGCGGCGCCCAGAGCCGGTCCGGCCAGAGGTCGAGTACTCCACCCAACAGGCTCAGATGCAGGGGGCCGAACTGGTACGCTTCCGAGAAGCCGCGCCACAGGTGCGGCGCCCGGGCCCAGCGCTCGGCGATCTCCACCCGGACCGCGCCGTCGCCGTAATGCTCCATCCCCAGGACGAGCGCCGGCACCCGGGCTGCCGCGGCGAGAGCCAGGGCAAGCCACAGAAGGCGACGTTGGGACATCGGCGCTTCGACCATAGTCAGTAGCCCCTGCACAAGGCCCCGCGAGCGTGCCGGGAAGTTCAGTTCCCGACCGCTTGGAAGAAAGCTGTCCTGGCGGGCTGTTCAGCGCCAGAATGGATGCCGTGCGCGACGCGTTGCTCCACTGGACCCGCCCAGCTACGTTTGAAAGCACCCGCCCCGAGCGGGACAGACTTCGAGGGGAGACCTAGATGCAGAACTTCCGCGAGACGGAGAGCGGCCTGGTCGGACGGATCGCCGCGCTGCAGGACAAGTCGAGCTTCAAGGAGCTCCACTGGGAGGGCTCGTTCGAGGAATATCTCAAAATCGTCCGCGACAACCCGCGCGTGACGCGCACCGCCTTCCAGCGCATCTACGACATGATTCTTTCGCACGGGAAGACGGAGTACATCGACAACAAGAAGAAGCTCATCCGGTACCACTTCTTCCACGACGAGCACTTCGGCGGGCGCGACGCGGTCTACGGGCTCGACGTGCCGCTGATGAAGCTGGTCAACGTCTTCAAGAGCGCCGCCCAGGGCTACGGGACCGAGAAGCGCGTCATCCTCCTGCACGGGCCGGTCGGTTCGTCCAAGTCGACCATCGTGCGGCTCTTGAAGAAGGGCCTGGAGGAGTACTCGCGCACGCCGGACGGCGCGCTCTACACCTTCTACTGGGCGCTGGACCGCAAGACCGACAGCAAGGGTCAGGAAATCTACAACACGCCGATGAACGAGGATCCGCTACTCCTCATTCCGGAGGACTGGCGCGAGAAGGTCTACGCCGACCTCTGCCCGCCCGACGCGGGCTTCCAGATCCCGGCCCGCGGCGACCTCTGCCCGGCCTCGCGGCTGATCTTCAAAGACCTGATGAGCGAGTACAAGGGCGACTTCTCCAAGGTGATGTCGCACGTGCGGGTGAAGCGCCTGCTGCTCAGCGAGAAGGACCGCATCGGCATCGGCACCTTCCAGCCCAAGGACGAGAAGAACCAGGACTCGACCGAGCTGACCGGCGACGTGAACTACCGCAAGATCGCCGAGTACGGCTCCGACTCCGATCCGCGCGCCTTCAACTTCGACGGCGAGTTCAACATCGCCAATCGCGGCATCATCGAGTTCGTCGAGGTCCTCAAGCTGGACGTGGCCTTCCTCTACGATCTGCTCGGCGCCTCGCAGGAGCACAAGATCAAGCCGAAGAAGTTCCCGCAGACGGATATCGACGAGGTGATCATCGGGCACACCAACGAGCCCGAGTACCGCAAGCTCCAGAACAACGAGTTCATGGAGGCGCTGCGGGATCGCACCGTGAAGATCGACATCCCGTACATCACCAAGCTCAACGAGGAAGTGAAGATCTACGAGAAGGACTACAACCCGCACCGCATCCGCGGGAAGCACATCGCGCCGCACACGCTGGAGATGGCGGCGATGTGGTGCGTCTTGACGCGCCTCGAGGAGCCGAAGAAGCACAACCTGACGCTCCTCCAGAAGCTGAAGCTCTACAACGGCAAGACGCTGCCCGGCTTCACCGAGGACAACATCAAGGAGCTGCGCAAGGAGGCGGCGCGCGAGGGCATGGAGGGCATCTCCCCGCGCTACGTGCAGGACAAGATCT
>VBKO01000551.1 GCA_005888115.1 Deltaproteobacteria bacterium | reverse complement strand
GTGAGTCTGGCAGACGGCACGAAGAAGCCCAAAGAGCACTGCCCCGTCGCGCGCACGCTCGACATCATCGGGGACCGGTGGACCATCCTGATTCTGCGAGACCTGCTGACGCATGAGGCCCGGCGTTTCCAGGACTTCGAGACATCCTTGCGGGGGATCAGCCCCAACACGCTCTCCGCGCGCCTGAAGAACCTCGAGGAGCACGGCATCCTCACGCGCCGGCTCTACGAGGAGCATCCTCCGCGGGCGGAGTATCTGCTCACGCCCAAAGGCCGAGAGTTGGGGCCCGCGATGCGCGCGCTCCAGGCTTGGGGCCAGAAACACACGTAGCGAGAGGGCAAGCGATGGGGGACGTAAACGCGAGAGTCGTGAACGGACGCCGGCTCCTCCTCGGCTGCGCGCTGTCGGCCCTGAGCGCGCTGCTCCTCACGCTCAGCTTCCCGCCGTATGACCTGGGGTGGCTCGTGTGGCTGGCCATGGTCCCCATGGTGGTCGCGGAGTACCGCGTTCTACCCGCCGCGTGGTCGGCGCTGGCCCCCGCCATCGGCGTTGGCGGCTTCATGGAGGGCTACTTCGGTGGCCTCTTTCCGGATCGCGCCGCCTGGTACATGAAGGCGCTGCCGCTCCTGGTCACCGTCATCGTCTTCGCCGCGAGCCGTGGCGAACGAGCACGCCGGGACCGCGTCGGATACCGCTTCTTGCCCATCGCCGCCGCGACGACCTGGGTCGTGATCGAATTCGCGCGCATGCCGGCGCTCGGGACCTGGGGCTTTTTCGGGTACGCGCTCTACCGCCAGGCGTGGCTGCTCCAACCCGTTCGCGTCGTCGGGATCTTCGGACTCGATCTTTTGATCGTGCTCGCCAACTATGCGATAGCCGCGGCCGTCATCGCGCACCTCGACCGCCGCGGCGTCTTCGCGGCGCCGGTCCGGGTCGTCCCGCGGCACGCCGCGTTCTGGTGCGGAGGCGTCCTTTTGGCGCTCGGCGTCTGGTGCGCAGTCGGACTGTATTCGCTCGATGCGAGCGATCCTACGGTGCGCGTTGCCGTGCTGCAGCCGGGTCTTCGTCGGAACGACGTTGAAGGCACGCCCGATGTCCGTGACCGCGCGATGCTCGATCGGCTGACTGCACAAACGCGTGTAGCGGCTTCCCGCGGCGCACAACTCGTCGTGTGGCCCGAGGCGGCGCTCGCTCGGGACCCAGCAATCGCGTATGAGCGGGATCTCGCCGATCTTGCGCGCACGTCCGGCCTGAGCATTGTCGTGGGCTACGGCATCTACACGCCTGCGGGGCTACGCAACGAGGCCGTAACGGTCGTTCCGAGCGGCGAATTCGTCGGGCGTTATGGCAAGGATCACCCAGTTGGCTTCCTCGGCGGGACGAGCGTCTGGCGCGGGACATACCCGACGGTGGACGCGCCGTTCGGCAGGATGGGCACGATGATCTGCTACGACATGGACTTCACGGACACCGCGCGCCAGCTCGCGCGTCGCGGCGCCAAGATCATCGCGGTGCCGTCGGCAGACTGGCCGGCGATCGCCGTCAAGCACTACACGTTCGCGGTCTTCCGGGCCCTCGAGACGGGCGCCGTATTGGCGAAGTCGGAGTACAACCGCGATTCGGCGATCGTTGACGGATACGGCCGCATCCACACTAGCGCGGTCACGCCGACCGGCAGCGAGGCCGTCTTGGTGCGAATGCTCTGGAGACTGCGCGGGCGGCGCGCGCTGGAGGAGGCCCCCGCTCTCCTCAACGCTCCGCGGCGGCGGTGACGATGACTGGGAGGTTCGGGCTTTAGTCTTGCTGGGGTCGGACGAAGCGCGTTTGCGCATGCGGTAGCTCTTGCCCTTGGTCGTCATGACAGTCGCGTGCTCGGCGAGACGGTCGAGCAGTGCCGTCGTCAGCTTCAAGATCGTCACGACTCATCTCTGCTGATCCCGAGACGCTCGCTCGAGCGCGCGGGCTGTGCTTGACGTGCAAATTTGTGGGGAGTAAGGCGCAAATCGATGAGGAGGTCCATATGCCGCCGGATGCGAAACACGCTCTGATCACCGGAAGCTCTCGTGGCATTGGTCGAGGAATTGCGCTGAAGCTGGCGGAGCAGCGAGTGAAGATCGCCATCCACTATTACAAGAACGAGCGCGCCGCCAACGATACGCTTGCCGAGGTCCGCAAGCGGGATTCTGACGGATTCATCGTGCAGGCCGACGTGTCGCGCCCCGAAGAGATCAAGCAGATGTTTCGCAAGGTGCAGGCGCAATTCAAGAAGCTCGACGTCTTCGTGAGCAACGCGCGGCCCGAGGTGCCCACCTTCTTCCAGCCGCCCCTGCAGATCACGCTGGACCAATGGGACACGGCGTTCGATTCCCAGCCGAAGGCGTTCCTCGTCGGGGTGCGCGAGGCGATTCCACTCATGGGTAACGGCGGGAGGATCGTCGCCCTCACGTACGCAGAAGGGAGCCGCACAGGTGGCCTGCAACCGTGGGTGGGCATGGGCTCCGCAAAGGCGGCGCTCGAATCGCTGGTGCGTTACTTCGCGGTGGCACTCGCCAGGCGTGGAATCACGGTCAACGCGATCAGCCCGGGGTGGACGGAGAACAGCGTCTTGAACACGCTGCCGCCTCAGGCCCAGGACCTCATCCGGAACTGGCACGTGCGCGGGTGGACGCCCATGGGGCGGCTGGGAACGCCGGAAGACGTCGGCAACGTCGTAGCGCTCATGTGCTCGGAGCAGGCTGCCTGGATAACGGGGCAGGTGATTTACGCGGATGGCGGTGCCTCGTTGATGAATCCCGAGGTCCCTCCCGAGATACAGTTGGGGTAGACGCGTTACCCCGTGTCCCTCAAAGGGCGTATGGTGCGCCCGCACCAAAGAAGGGAGTGCAACATGGCAACCTACATCACGCTGCTCAAGTACACGGAGCAAGGCATCAAGTCGATCAAGGAGAGCCCCAGCCGGCTGGAGAAGGCCCGGCAGCTCTTGAAGTCGCTCGGGGGCGAGCTGAAGTCGTTCTACCTCGTGCAAGGCCGCTTCGATGCCGTCGTCATCGCAGAGGCGCCGAACGACGAGGTGGTGGCGAAGTTTGCGCTGGCCAGCGGCTCTCAAGGCAGCGTGCGCACCGAGACGACGCGCGCGTTCACCGAGGAGGAGTACCGCAGGATCATCTCCGGGCTGCCGTGAGCGCGCGCGGGCCGGGGTAGTCGACCCGCCGATGGTGCTCGCGCTCTGCTAGACCCTGGCGTGGCTGCGGGGACTGCGTTATGGCTCCCCCCGCCATGACCTGGGACATCCGAGGCAAGCGTGTACTTGTGACCGGGGCCACGAGCGGCATCGGCCTGGAGGCTGCACGCAGCCTCGCCAAGCAAGGCGCAAAGGTAGTGATGGTCGGGCGCGACACCGCGAAGACGGCTCGCTGCCTCGACGACGTCCGGGCCAGCGCGCTTGGCGCGGAGGTGTCGTCGCTGCTTTGCGACT
>VBKO01000550.1 GCA_005888115.1 Deltaproteobacteria bacterium | reverse complement strand
AACCGCACGCTCACAGAAGCCGGCATCGAGGCCACCTTCGCCGTGAACCATCTGGGGTATTTCCTGCTCACCCAACTGCTGCTCGAGCGGATCGTCGCGAGCGCGCCGGCGCGCATCGTCAACGTCGCTTCCATCGGCCACCGCCGCGGGACGATGGACTTCCAGGATCTCTTCTTCGAGCGCGGCTACTTCCTCATGAAAGCGTATGCACGCTCCAAACTGGGCAACGTGATGTACACGCGGCTGCTCGCCGAAAAGCTCGCCGGCACTGGCGTGACGGTGAACTCCCTCCATCCGGGAGCGGTGGACACGGCGATCTGGTCCGGAGCGCCGGCGTGGGCGAGGCCACTCATCGCGATCATCGGCAAGTTCGCGTTCATCTCCGCGGAGGAAGGCGCGCGCCGCATCGTGCACCTGGTG
>VBKO01000323.1 GCA_005888115.1 Deltaproteobacteria bacterium | reverse complement strand
CTCGCGCACCGTCATCTTGTGATACACGGCGTTCGGGTCCCGCTGTGCCACGAGGGTCATCGACGACTCGGCGAGGGCGGTCTCGAATTGCAGCAGCCGTCGGGCGTCGCGTCGCGCGACGGCCGCCGGCGTGCCCAGTAGCCTCAGGGTGCGAGCCACGTGCGCGACGTACTGCCGGCGCAAGGAGTCGGACGCCGGGTCGGTCTTGAGGTAGTAGTCGCGGTCGGGGAGCCCGAGCCCGCCCTGGTCGGCGAGCCCGATCACCTGCCTCGCGTCCTTCGCGTCCTGGATCGACCGGAAGATGAAGAAGCCGCGCGTGCCCGTCAGGTGCATCTCGCCGACCAGCCTGGCGATCTGCTTCGGATCCTTCACGGCGTCGATGGCTGCGAGCCGGTCCTTCAAGGTCTGCAGCGAAGCCGTCTCTGCCTTCTGCTCGTCCATGCAGGTGGCGTAGAAGTCGCCCGCTTTCTTCGCGTAGGGGTCGGCCGGATCGTCCTGGCCGGCGGCGTCCTTCTCGAGGATGTCGCGCAGGAGCAGCTGGTTGCGCTCGTTGACCGTATCGAAGCTGCGCGTCCACCTCGACTTGTCCGGCGGGATCGGATTCGCCTTCATCCACCCGCCGCACGCGTACTGGTAAAAGTCGTCGCAGGGATCGGCGCTCGGATCCATCGCGCCCTCGTCCACCGCCGGCGGCGCCGCGGCCGCGCGCGCGGAGGCGGAAGGCTCGGGCGGCCGCGGCGCGGGCGCGGACGAGCACGCGGCGGCGAGGGCGGCGGCGAACGCTGCGGCGGTCCTGTGCATGTCTTGCTCCTTCAGTTGCTCGCGTGGGGCGCTTCGGGTGCCTTCTTCGCGTGGGCGTCGATCCACTCGAGCACGGTCCGGTACCAGAGCTGGCTGTTGCGTGGCTTCAGCACCCAGTGGCCCTCGTCGGGGAAGTAGAGGAGCCGCGACTCGACGCCCCGGCGCTGGAGGGCCGTGAACATCCCCAGGCCCTGCTCGACCGGCACGCGGTAGTCGAGCTCTCCCTGCACCACCAGCGTCGGCGTCTTGAAGCTCTTCGCGTACGTGCTGGGGCTCCACTTCCGGTAGGCGTCAGGGTCGTCCCACGGGGTGCCGCGCATCTCCCATTCCGGGAACCACAGCTCCTCGGTCGACCCGTACTCCGCGGCAAGGTCGTAGACGCCGTCGTGGCTGACCAGGCACTTGAAGCGCTCGGTGTGGCCAGCGATCCAATCGATCATGTAGCCGCCGAACGATGCGCCCGCCGCGCACGTCCGGCCGGGCAGGACGTAGGGCAACTTCTCCGCCGCGTCCACCGAGCGCATCAGGTCGTCGTACGCCAGGCCGCCCCAGTCGCCGGAGATCTGCTCCTCGAACGCGCGGCCGTAGCCTGTCGATCCGCGCGGGTCCGCCGCGAGGACGACGTACCCTCGCGCGGCGAAGGCCGCTTCGTTCCAGCGCATGCCCCATTCGTCTTCCCAGGTTCCTTGCGGGCCGCCATGGATCAGGAGGAGGAGCGGTGCACGCTTGCCGCCGGGCGGGCGCACGATCCACGAGTGCACCTTCGCGCCGTCCTTCGCCTCGATCCACAGATCTTGTGGATCCGCGGGCATGTCGATCCCTGCGTACTGCTCCTGGTTGAAGGCCGTGAGCCGCTTTGGCCGCCCGCCCGGCGCCAGGTGCGAAAGCTCCGGCGGTCGGACCATCCCGCTCTGCACGAACACCACCGAGCCGTCCGCGGCGAGCGCGAAATCGCTGCTCGCCGGAGACTCGGCGTAGCGCGCGACCCTTCCCTCCAGCGAGACCGTGTTCAGGTACGTGCGTCCGTGGCGCTGCAGGGCGGCGACCAGCCCGCTCGAATCGCGCCGCCAGGAGAACGGCCCCACGTCGTCGCCGAAATCTCCGATGACCGATGCCTTGCCAGTGCGCCGGTCCATCAGCATGAGCTTCCATTGGTCCGACTCGTACCCGTTCCGCGCCTGCGCGAGCCATGCCAGCCAGCGCCCGTCGGGAGACGGTTTCGGCGACGCGTCGTCACCGGGGTTGCCGGGCGTCAAGTTACGAGGCGCGCCGCCCTGCACCGGGATCGTCCAGAGATCGCCGTTCGTGCTCCAGGCCTCGCGCTGCGCGGGCTTCGCGCTGACGATCACCTCCGCGCCGTCCGGCGTGAAAGCGATGTCGTCCCCGCCACCCACGCGGAAGGTCGGCCAGTCGGAATCACCCGGCGTGACGTCGCGAGCAGGGCCGCCCTGCGCCGGCTGGACGAACACGTGCGTCCGCTTGCCGTCCTTCCACTCCGTCCAGTGGCGCGCGAAGAGGTGGTCCACGATGCGCGCCTCGATCTTGCTGGCCTTGCGCTCCTCGAACCGCTTCCGGTTGCAGGCGTCCACCGCCGCCGTGTCGCCGGCGCACCCCGGATAGACCTCGCTCGTGTACGCGATCCAGCGGCCGTCGGGCGACCACACGCCCGCGTCCGCTCCGAAGAAGAGCGAAGTGACCTGCCGGGGATCGCCGCCGCTCGCCAGATCGTAGAGCCACAGCTGCGGTTGCTCCTGGCCAGCGCGCTGCGACACGACCAGGAGCTCCTTGCCGTCCGGGGACCACCGCGGGTGCTCGCTGCGGCCGTCGCGGGTGAATTGCCGCGCCGGACCGCCGGCCAGCGATTGAAGCCAGACGTCCTTCACGTCGCGATTCAGGTCCAGCGATTTCTGGCGGACGGTGAAGGCGACCTGCTTGCCGTCGGGCGAGACCTGCGGGTCGTCGAGGCGGCGGGTGGCGAGCAGCTCTTCGGGCGTGAAGGGCCGCCCGGCGAAGGCAGGGGCGGCAAGGAGGAAGGCGGCCAGGACGAGGCGCATTGGACCGCGCCCTCTAGCACACCCTTTGAAACGCCGACACAGGGAAGAGGGCAGGGTGTCACGGTCGGCCGCCCTGCCGCCTATGCCTGTGGAGGCTGCAAGCGAGCAGCCCGCATAGGAGGCAAGATGAGGCGCAGGATGATCTGGACGCTTCTGGCGCTCGCCCTGGCAGCGCCCGCGGTATGGGCAGGGTCGGCGGCGGCGGGCTGTTGCCCGATCGCGTCGTGCTGCGAGGACTGCTCGGGGTGTCCGTTCCGGAGCTGAAGTGGACCGAGGCGCGCGCGCCGCGCTGCAGCGAGAGATGTGCCGCCTGGCCGATGGTGACCGCGCTGCCTTCGAGCCGGTCTTCGCCGCCTTGTGGCCCGTCCTCCGCGCGTTCGCGGCGCGCGCGCTGCCAGTTCCCGCGGAAGCGGAGGATGCGGCGCAATGCGCGCTCATCAAGGTCTTCTCGCGGGCAGCCGAGTTCGACGCCAGTCGCGAGGCGCTCCCCTGGGCGCTGGGCATCGCGGCGTACGAGTGCCGCACGCTGCGCAAGGCGCGCTCCCGGAGGCGCGAGGAGCTGCGGGTGCCGCCGGAACCCGCCGACGAGCGGACCTCGGAGGATGCCGCGATCGAGCGCGACCTGGTGGCCGCCGCTGCCGAGGTGATGAGAGGGTTGAGCGTGCTCGATCAGGAAACGCTGCTCGCCGCCGGCCGCGGTGACCGCGAATCGTCTTCGACTTTTCGCAAGCGGTTGGAACGCGCGCTGGCGCGCTTCCGGAAACAATGGAGGGCACGGCATGGAGCCGATTGAGCTGCGACATCGCGCGCGCCGCGCCTACGAGCTGGGCCGCGCGCGCCTCGGCGCGAAGGCGGCTGGAGCAGCCCTGCTGATCGCCGCCGCGGCGGTTGCTCTCGGGCGCCCGCCGGAGCTGACCGCGTTGCTCTGCGCCGCGCTTGCAGCGCTGGTCGCTGCCCTTGCTTTCCGCGGCGGCGCGTCGGCCCGGGCGGTCACGGCTGGGCTGGCGGCGGGCAGCGGCGCCATGCTGGCGCCGGTCGTGCTGATGACCGCCGGATGCTCGATGTTCGGCCCCGCGTCGATGCGTTTCTGCGTGCCCGCCTGCGTCGTCGCAGGAGGCGTGGTGGGCGCCGCGCTTGCGCTGCTGGCCGCGCGCGAGGAGCACGGAGCTCGCGAGTTCCTCCTGGCGGGCACCGCCGTCGCCGCCGTGACCGCCTCTTTCGGCTGTACGCTCGGTGGCGCAGCGGGCGTCGTCGGGATGGCGCTCGGCACGGTCGCGGCGGGCGCGCCAGTCTGGCTGGCGGCCCGCGCCCACCGGTAGAACGGCTACTTCACCAGCTTGAGCACCCGGAGCAGCGGGCTGGGACGGAACTTGCGCAGCACGCGCCGGGGCCCGCGGCCCTCGGCCAGGTGCTCGAGCACCTCGTGGAGCGAGAACCCTCCCGGTCCGGAGACGAGCAGGCCGACGGCGACCGCGATCAGCACCAGGTTGTATTCGAAGCCGCCCTTGGTGATGTCGAAGCCCTTCTTGCCGTTCACCTTGGCGATCGCCACCAGCTGGGTGACGAGCACGGCCAGCGCCGCCGGCCGGGTGAGGAATCCGAGCAGGGAAGCGAAGCCGGCGAACACCTCGGCGGCCCCGGTCGCCACCGCCAGCGGCTTGCCGGGCCGGAGCCCGAGCTGCTCGAACGTCTGACCGGCCTGCTCGCGGCGCTCCTGCTTCAGCTTGGAGACCCCGTGATAGATCATCGTGCTGCCCAGCGCCGCGCGCAGCGGGATGAGCCCCGCGTCCTTGCGCCCACGCACGAAGCCGTCCTCGATTGCCAGCGCCATCGGACCCTCCTTCGGCAAGTTCCCGGAAGGGTCCGCACGCCGGCGGCGGTTTTCAATGACGGCTAAACGGACTGGCGCTCGCTCCCGCAAGCCGCGAGTCGCAAGCCGCAGGCCTGTCAGAAGTACGCGTAATGCAGCGAGATGTTCGGCACCCAGGTCGGACTGCCGTTGTCGTCGCGTTCCGGGACCACGCCGCCGATGTCGAGGCCATGCGCGAACTGCACGCGCAGCTCGAACGGACCCAGGCCGAAGTTGACGCCCAGCACGTAGTCCATCGTCCGGTTCTCCCACGCGCTCGTGGCGGTGGCGAGGAACCGGGCCTTGTCGGGGTGGTCGCGCCGCGCGCGCGTGGACTCCACCACGCCGCCGAAGTCCAGCCCGACGATCCCGGTGATGCCGCTGAAGAAGGCGAAGCGGATGAGGAAGTCGAGCGGGAACGCCAGCTCGCTCTGCGCCACGTAATACGCGTCGCCCAGCAGGCGCTGATCGTTGAAGCGGAATCCGCGCAGGTTGTCGAACGAGCTCAAGAAGAAGTGCCGACCAAAGCGACTTCCCTGCGCATACCCGAGCGCGGCGCGGGTAGTGATCTTGGTCCGGGAGAACAGCCGGATGGTGTGGATCGCGTCCGACTGGGCGTACGCGAAGAGTCCGTCCATCCCGCGCTTCGGCAGCGACCCGGCGCCTAGCGTGAACAGCACCGAAGAGCCGCCGATCGCTCCGCCCGGGCCATATCGCGTCGTGTCCCAGCCGTATGCGAGGCTCGATTCGATCTGGCTGTCGAATCCGGTTAGCGAGTTCGCCGCGCCTGCGGGCAACTGCGTGGGGAAGCCAGCCGCGTCGTAGATCCTGTCCGAGAGGATGGAGCGCGAGACGCCCTGGATGCGCAACCCCGCGTCGATGCGGCTGAACGTGGAGAACGGATACGAAAGCAGGCCCTGCACGCCGAACATCCGCTGCAGGTACTGGACCTCGCAGGGGAACCCGGGCGCGGTTTGTCCGTTGACGACCGGGGGGGGTTGCCCGCAGTTCTCCACGCCCGGGAACTGGATGTCGCGCCCCACCTGGAAGGTGTTGAAGAGGCCTGCACCCCAGACGAGCCGTTTCGATCGGTCGACGTAAAAGGCGAGCGCATCAGTGAGATCGAACGAGCCGTACACCGCCAGGTTCGCCAGGAAGGTCCGGTCGCGCAGCACGTCGGCGAATACAACTCCTCCTCCGCCGACCGGGGCGAGCCCGATGCCGACGCCGCCGATGGCCGCGCCGCCACCCTCGAGCCGCCAGTTCTTGCCCAGGTCCAGTGCCACGTACTCGGGCGCCGTCTGCGGGATCGGCTCGTCGGGGAACGGCAGGGGGGAGTTGAGCGTGCTCGCGTAGCTGGGCGGGATGGCGTCCTGCTCGTCCGCCGAGAGCATCTCGCTGGTGGGCACCTCGAACAACCGGAAGCGCGCTCCGTACCAGGCGACGCCGTAGATGCCGTTCGGCGCCAGCCCCGGATGCGACAGGGCGGTGGTGAAATCGGTGAGCCGCTTGATGCGCCCGTCCTGCAAGAACCAGAGATCGTTCTTCCCGCCTGCCTCGCTGTCGAACAGCACCGCTCCGCCGGACAGCGCGATCGCGTGGCGCTGGTTCACCGGTGCGTCGGTGAGGCGCTCGCGCGTCCCCGTCTCGGGATCGATGCGGAAGAGGTTGAAACGCCCGCTCTCGGTCGCGTCGCCCGCGTAGACGATGCCCTCGTCGCCCCAGCTCATATCCCGCTCGGCGTACAGGTCCTCGGTCAGGCGCCGCGAGTGCCCGTCGCTCTCGCGCAGATCGAAAGTGTAGATGTCGCTCTTGCCGTCGCGGTCGAGGCCGAAGAACGCCAGCCGCTGGCAGTCGGGGCTGAAGGTCGGGTCGCCTGCCTCGATCACGCCGTCGCGGACCACGCGGATCTCGCGGTCGGCTCCGAGGCGCAAGTCGACCGGAGCGCGCTGCCCGACGGCGTCGATGCCGGCGAAGGGGCTCGGCGTCGGTCCGCGTCCGCGGCCCGGTGCCCGCTGCATCCCGGGCGAGGCGGGCAGGGGCGCTGGCCCCGATTCGACGCCGCGGACCACGCGGTTCAGCGACCGGTAGTGCAACACGTCCGAATCGCCGTCCTGCGCGAACCAGGCGACGCCGGTGTCGCAGACCGCCATCACGCTCTTCATCACGATGTGCAGGCTCTCGGTGCCGGGGTGCTGGTCGATGGCGATCTGTTTGTGCGAGCTGGGATCGCGCCGGTCGATGAGGACCAGCTTGGCGCGGCCGGTGTCGCGCTCGACGCCGCGGTAGAAGATCAGGTTGCCGTCGCGGCTGGAGACGAACCAGTCCAGCTCGTCGGGCAGCTTCAGCTCGGTGACGTCGGGCAGGTTCTGCTTGGACTGCAGATACGTCGAGTACGAGCGCTTGCGCATCCACTCCTGCCAGCGCGCGTTCATCTGCTGCGGCTGCTCTCCCGCGATGCGCGCCAGGAGGCCCATGAACCCTCCCGCGCCTCCGCCGCCGCCTCCCGGATCGCCACTGCGGCGCCCGCCGCCCCCCAGCCGCGGGCTCTGATCGAGCACCGCCTGGATCACCTTCTCGCCGTACGTCTCGGCGAGGAAGACGAGCCGCGCCTGTCCGTACTTGTACGTGTAGACCCACGCGTACGGGCGGTCCTCCTCGAGGCTGGGGATGTCGTAGCCGATCTCGCCGTTCGGGTTCAGCACCACGTCCCGCAGGAACATGTCCGTCTCGGGATCGATGGTCTGCCCATGCGCGTAGTACTCGGCGAGGCCCTCGATGAACCAGAGGGGGAAGGCGCCGATGGGGCTGTCCAGGCCGGCGCTGGCGGCCCGCTCGGCCACCTTCTGGATCTGGAACTGGTGCACCATCTCGTGCGTGGATATCTCGGTGAAGAGCTGCCGGTCGCCCGAATAGGACAGGGTCATGCGCAGGTCCTGGGGGCTGGTGACGCCGAGCGTCCCCTCCTGCACTTCGAAGACGTTCGTCTCCAGGAACTCGCGATACGTGTTGTAGAGGATGTACGGGACCTTGAACGACGGTTTGTAATTGAAGCGGTCGGTCAGGTACGCCCAGCTCTGTCGCACCAGGCCCGCCGCGATGCGCGCCACCGGATATTCGCGGTCATAGAAATAGAAGCGGATGCCCGCGGAGCCGTCATCCTCGAGGAAGTCGTGGTCGCGCCAGTGGAAGTCGAAGTAGCGGACCTGGTTCTTCCCGGGTCGCTGGGGGATGACGTACGCCTCCTGGGTGAGCGGCTTCTCCTTGTTCCAGGTCCACTCCTTGCCGGTGAGCTGCCAGAGGGCGTCGTGGCGGTGCCAGGGAAGGTCTTCGCGGGGCCCGAAGAGCGACAGGCGCGGGGGCGCTGTAGGTGCGGCGCGCACGGCGGGGGCGATCACCGCGCATACGGCGAAGAGCCGCAGCCAGATTACCTTTGTCATGTTCCTCCCCGGGGGGTGTCCGACGATGGTGGGGCGAGGACGAACCTAGTGCGAGTCCGACTTGAGCGCCATGTCGGCCATTCAACCCCGTCGGACCGTCACGCGCTCGTGCGGCATGATCGCGCGTGGGGATCGGAACACTTGCATCGGTGAATAATAGAGGAAATTCGAGACGCGGCTGGTGTACAAGTCCGCGTAATCCTGAACCTGTTCGCCGAATC
>VBKO01000322.1 GCA_005888115.1 Deltaproteobacteria bacterium | reverse complement strand
AGCTCCCGCCGAGCTTGCGATGGATGGGCCAGAAGAGCAGCTTCCCCACGTTGAAGGGCGTCCGGTTGCGCAGCTCGCCGTGCAGCGCCATCGCCGCCTGCACCGCGGCGCGGATCGCCGTGGGGCGCGCGGCGATCTCCTGCGTCAGCCGCCGGTGCAGGAGCTGCCAGAGCGCGGGGACGCCGATCATCGCCTGCACTTTCCCTGTCTCCAGGGCTTCACCCAGCCGCTCCGCGGTCAGCTCGTCGAGATAGGTGATCTCCGCGCCGAGCAGGAGCGGCACCAGCAGGCCGCAGGTGAACTCGAAGGTGTGGTGCAAAGGCAGCACGCTCAGCAGCCCGTGCCCGACGCGCAGATCGAACAGCGTGGCGAGCTTGGTGGCGAGCGAGGCGAAGTTCCGGTGGGTGAGCAACACGCCCTTCGGTTTGGCGGTGGTCCCGCTGGTGAAGAGCAGCGAGGCGACGTCGTCCGCGGCGGCGGTCTTGCGCAACGGCTGCGCGTGATCCGGCGCTCCGCGGAGCAGCTCGGGGAGCGCGAGGACGCGCAGCCCGGGCGGGGGCGCGCCGAGCCGGTCCAGCGCGCGAGGAGAGGCGATGAGTACCCGCGCACCCGCCGCCTGGGCGCAATTCTGGATCTCCGCGACGGACATCTGCGCGTCCAGCGGCGCCGCGGTCGCGCCCGCCTTGAGGATGCCGAAGTAGGCCATCGGCCACTCCGGCCGGTTCTCGGAGAGCAGCAGCACCCGATCGCCGCCGTGGACCCCCTCGTGCAGGAGCCGGCGCGCTGCCCGGTCCGAGAAGGCGCCCAGCTCTTCGTACGTGACGCGGTCGTCGCGGCTGCGCGAAATCTCGTCCGCGTTCTCCTCGCCCGCGAAGAAGCGCAGCGCGACGCGCTTGCCGAAGTGGTGGACGGACGCGTTGAGGAGCTGGAGCAGGTCCTTCGGCTGCGGCACCTCGCGCCGGGCCTTGTCGCTCTCCTCCTCCAGGCCAGGGAAGACCCACTCCTCCAGGCCCTGGACGTGCACGTCCAGCCAGTACCTGCGCCAATCGATCTTCTCCGGGTCCCAGGGCAGCTTCTCGCGATCCCCGGGGGTCAGCCTGCGCCACAGCTCGCGAGTGTGCGCGCTCTGGAACACGAACCGTTCGCCGGCGACGAAGGGCAGGTAGAGGTCCCACATCGCCTCGACGGGAGCGAGCTGGCGGTCGGCGCTCTGCAGCGCCTGGTCGGCGCGCTTGAGCAGCGCGCTGGTGATCGGAGCGCCCCACGAGGCGCCCTTGTCCGCGATGAGCGCGCGGCCCGCCTGGGCGAGCTTGCGGAACAGCGGCGCGCTGGTCCTGCGGTACGCCGACCCTTCGACCGGGAACGGCTCGAGCCATTCGTCGAGGAAGGCGCGGATCCCGCCTCCGTCGCGCCGCTTCTCGAAATAGCGCCGCTTGTAGATGGCGGACAGCTCGATGGCGCGGCGGATGTACATCGGGTTCACGTCGCCCGAGGCGAGCTGGTACACGCGCTCCGCCTGCCCCGCGCACGCGGCGCCCGCCACGCCCAGGATCCCCGCCGCGACCAGGTCGACCGGAATGAGGTCCAGGACGAGCTTCCGCCCGGCGGGATAGACGCGCTGGCCCTTGAGCGCCATGAACACGAGAGGGGCGCTGGTGGTGAAGCCTTCGTTCCAGCCGGGGAAGGGGAAGCGGAGCGCGCTCTCCACGATGGCTGGACGCACGATCGAGTACGCGCAGCCGCTCATCGCGATGGCCTGCTCGCCCATCGCCTTCGTGTACGTGTAGGTGTTGGGCCAGCCCCACACTTGCGCGCGCTCCATGCCGGCTTCGATCAGCTTCTGCGAGAGCCAGAGCTTCCGCTCGCGCCCGGCGGCGAGGCGCACTGCCTTTTCGTCGGACGTGTCGCGGCCCTCCGACTCGAGGCGCCGCACCGCGGCGGCGCGGAAGCGGGCCTGGAGCGAATGGTCGTCGGCCTGCTCGCGCAGGCGCGCAACCAGCCGATCGACGTCGGCCAGCTCCGCGTCGACGCTGAACCGGGCCCCGGGAAGGTCTTCGCCTTCTTCCTCCACGTGCTGCTTGGGGAAGCTGCCGACCAGCATCTCGTCCTCGAACACAGGGCCGCGGCGGGTGCCGGCGACGAAGCAGGTCGAGATGTGCACGAGCGTCGCACCGGTGCGCTTGCTCAGCTCCGCGGCGTGGCGCGCGCCTTGGGTGTTGACCGAGATGGCGAGCTCGAGCGACGGGTTGAAGGTGACCAGGCCCGCGCAGTTCACCACGCAGGCGAGCTTGCCGGTCAGGCCGCGCACCTGTTCCTCGGAAAGGCCCAGGAGGGGCTCGGCGACGTCGCCGGCGATCGGCGAGCACTTCTCGCGCAGGAACCGCTCCAGATCCGCGCCGTGCTTGTCTTGCAGCGGGCGGAAGGGCGGCGCGGAAGTGACCTTGCCGAAGAACCGGTCCTCCGCGCTGCCGCCGGCGCGCGGCCGGATCAGCACGTGTACGCGGCCGATCTCCGGATACCGGTCGAGCAGCATCACCAGGGCGACCTTGCCGAGGAACCCGGTCACGCCGGTGAGCAGGATCTCGCGGCCGCGGAAGGCATCCGACAGATCGATCGGTTCCGGGATTTCGGGCGCGGCCTGCATCTCCAGCGGCGTCGCCGGCCCGAGATGCGGCACCCGGTCCGTCACGGCTCTTCCTTGGCCGCCACGCCCGGCTTGTGCGACGCGCCTCCC
Source organism: Deltaproteobacteria bacterium (assembly GCA_005888115.1). Taxonomy (GTDB): domain Bacteria; phylum Myxococcota; class Myxococcia; order Myxococcales; family 40CM-4-68-19; genus VBKO01. The sequence continues at coordinate 7,962 of VBKO01000322.1, read as the reverse complement.
TGCGGGCGCGCCTCCGCCTCGCCGAGCAGGCGGGTCGCTTCCTCCGCGGAGACGGCCACCTCGGTCATCACCAACGGGGGATGGTGCATGAGCGTGATCTGCGCGGTCCGCCCCTGGCGCCCGCGCGCCATGTCGACCGCTTCGGCCAACGTGTCCGCGCGCTCCCAGCCCATGAGGCGGGGCACGTGCTGGTTCTCGGCGCCCACGGCGATGATCTGCCCCAGGTGCTGGCGCCCGTTCTCGCCCCAGTACCACATGTAGAAGGGGTGGGCGCCGTGGTAGGCGTTGCCCTTCCGGTACAGGTGGACGTAGCTGGGGTTCTGCGCGAACTCGCGCTCGTACCTGCGATGCAGCTCCATCGCGTCGGTCGTCTCCGGCAAGAGCCGGTGGAAGAACTCGATGTAGCTGGGGTGCTGTACCGGATCGAACTCATCCATGCAGGGATGGGTGAGGATCAGCGTCCCGCCCTTCTTCACCAGCGGGATGCCGCGGTTCATGTTGAAGAAGTACCCGCAGGCCATCACCTGCACGAGCAGCGGGTTCAAGATCGAATTCACGTTGTACGGCGAGATGTAGGGGATGCCGCAGATGAGGATGTCGGACTGGCCCTTCACTTTCACGAAGAGCTGGCGCCGGCATGCCTCGAGGACCTTCTCGTGCGCCAGCTCGGTCCGCCCCGCGGCGACGGCGATCAGGCCGTACGCGGCCGGGACGCGGTGGAAGATCTGCTGGCGCAGGGCGCGCGGCGTCTTGCCCAGCGTCCAGCGCAGGCCGGCCAGCGCGGTGCGGTCCAGGTCGGTGAAGTCCTCCTCGCGCTTGCCGAGAAAGGCGAGCGGGCCGTCGTACATCCGGTTGTTCAGGCACGTCTCGATGTGGAAGACGTCGATCTGCTGATCGATCACGCGGCCGATGCGGTCCACCGATCCGTGCAGCGCGGAGTGCTTCGGCTCCATGTACGACTTGCTGCCGCGGATGGCGTGGGGCGTGTGGTGCGCGCGAAGCCCCAGGTAGTCGGTGAGCCCGGTGCCGACCGACTTGTGGCCGCCGTCCATGGGGACGAAGTTCACGTTGCAGTAGATGACGAGGTCGGCTTCCACCGCCCGGCGGGAGATGCGGACCTTCTCGTGCGCCTCGGTCTCGCCCAGCTCGACGATGCCGCCCGGCTCCTCGGCGTCGTGGTTCGTGTAACGGTCCGGGTAGTACGCGTTGAAGATCTTCGAGCCGACCATCCGCTCCATCTCGCGCGGGGTCAGCCGGCGGTGGAGCGCGTTGGCGATCAGCAGGTGGACGTCGTCCACGCCGCTGTCGGCGAGCAGGTTCAGCACGATCTCCAGGATGGTCTGGCGCACGTCGGGCGTGCGCATCGGCGGCAGCGGCAGCGAGATGTCGTCGAGCGCGATCACCACCTTCATGCCGGGCCGCAGCTGCGCGTGGAGCGGGTCGCAACCTTCGGGGTGGTTGATGGCCCAGCGGATGGCCGCGCGCGAGTTCGCCAGCGGCTCGACAGGGGGGTTGGGGAACACGACCCGCGTCCCGATCGGGACCTCTTCGAGCAACAGCTCCGTATCGGAAAAGAGCACCCGCGGCGGCGACTTCCGGTCCTGGACCACGACCTGCGCATCTTCGTCGTAGCTCTGGCGTAGTCGGTCCAGCGAGCGCATCGAAAAAGCCTCCGGGCGTGCGGTTCTACCCGAGATCGGCCTTCCTGCGCACCTCGGGCCCGCCGATCCCGTGCAGGAGCGCCTGGGTCAGGCCGCTCGCCATCTCCCCGGGCGGCGGGAGCTGCAGATCGGGCAGGGCGCCCTGCGCCAGCCGCCGCGCCACCACCGGCATGAAACCCAGCGCCATGGTGGCGACCAGCAGGAAGAGGGGATTCACGTCGTCGCGCAGGGCCCCGGAGTGGATTCCCTCCATCACGGTGCCGGCGATGAGGGGGACGTGCGCTCCCTCGGCGGTGAAGCGGGCGAAGACCTTCTTCAGCCGTCCGGAGGAAACCAGCGCCTCGCGCAGGACGATGCGGATGACGGTGAATTCCTCCTCGCTCATGCCCGCGATGCGCGCGTAGAGGCGCCGCAGGCGCTCCTCCACGCCGGCGTCGGGCTCGAGCGCCTTGCGGATGTCGGCGGACATCGCCTCGTAGACTTCCTCGATGACGGCGAGCAGCAGGTCGTCCTTGGTGGGGAAGTAGTAATGGACCATGCCCACGCTGGTGCGGGCCGCGCGGGCGATGTCCCGCAGCGAGGCGCCGTCCACGCCGTGCTTCAGGAACCGGTCGCGCGCGGCATGCACGATGCGCGGGGCGATGTCGGAGCGGGGCCGCGCCATCAGGCGAGCTTCTTCCGGAAGCGGAGCGAGGAGAAGACGAGCAGCGCGACGAGGATCCCTCCCATCCAGAGGGCCTCCGGGAGCAGGTCGACGAACCCGCTTCCCTTCAGCGCGACGCCGCGGACGATGCGCAGGAAATGGGTGAGCGGCAGCGCCTGCGACATCCACTGCATCGCCTTCGGCATCGCGTCCCAGGGGAACATGAACCCGGAGAGGAGGATGTTGGGCAAGAGGAAGAAGAACGACATCTGCATCGCCTGCTGCTGCGTCTGCGCGAGCGTGGAGAAGAACAAGCCCAGCGCGAGGTTCCCGGCGATGAAGACGAGCGCGAAGGAGTAGAGCAGCCCGATCGATCCCACGATGGGTACGTCGAAGAGCAGCCGGCCGAGGACCAGGATCAACGTCATCTGCAGAAGGCCCATCGCCACGTACGGGACGATCTTGCCCAGGATCAGCTCGCCGCGGCGGAGCGGGGAGACGATCAGCTGCTCGAGCGTGCCTCGCTCGCGCTCGCGGGCGATGGCCATGGCGGTGATCATCACCATGGTCATGGTGAGGATGACGCCCACCAGGCCCGGCACGATGTAGATCGCGCTGCGCAGGTCGGGGTTGTACCAGGTGGTGGCGGTGAGCTCGATGCGCGGCGCAGCCTGGCCGCGTTGCACCAGCATCTGCAGGGAGCGCGCTTGCGCGAGCCCCGCCGCAGTGTTGGTCGCGCTCGAAACCGTCTGCGGGTCGGATCCGTCCACCACCAGCTGCAGCGGAGCGGGGCGGCCGCGCAAGAGATCCGCGGACCAGCGGGGCGGGACCACCAGCGCCACGCGCGCCGCACCGGAGCGGAGGGCGCGCTCGATCTCGTCGTAGCCGCGCACCTCGCCCTTCAGGTCGTAGAAGCCGGTCGCTTCCAGGCTCCGGGCGAAATCCCGCGAGCGCGCCGATCCGTCCTGGTCGTAGACCACGGTCGGGACGTGGCGCACGTCGGTGTCGATCGCGTAGCCGAAGAGCGTGAGCTGGATGACCGGCAGCGCGACCATCATGGCGAGGGTGAGCCGGTCGCGGCACAGCTGCAGCACCTCTTTCACGGCCACGGACCACAGGCGGGACAGGGAAGCGGCGAGCCGGGCGGAGCTCCAGCGGGGAGCATCCGCGGCGAGAGCGGCCGTGGCGACGGCGCGGGCGCTCATGCCGCCCTCGCTTCCTGCGACTCGTGGCGCACCATGGAGACGAACGCGTCCTCCACGGTGGCGCGCGCCGCGCGCGACTGGGACACGCGCGCGCCGAGCTGGCCGGCGACCCGGGCCGCCACCTGCTCCGGATCGGCGCCGCCCAGCGTGGCCAGGCGCAGCACGTGCCCGTAGTGGGCCACCTCGTCGACTTCCGGGAGCGCGCGGAGGGACTCCGCCACCGCACCCGCCGCGTCCACGACCAGCTCCGCGCAGCGCAGGCCGCGCCGCGCGACCACTTCGTCTGGAGTACCCACGTCGAGCACGCTGCCGCGGAAGATGAAGGCGAGGCGGTGGCAGCGCTCCGCCTCGTCCATGTAGTGCGTGGTGACCAGCACGGTGGTGCCGCCGCGCGACAGCTCGTGGATCTGCTCCCAGAACTCGCGGCGGCTGACCGGGTCCACCCCGGCCGTCGGCTCGTCGAGGAAGAGCAGGGGAGGGGCGTGGATGGTGGCGCAGGCGAGGGCCACGCGCTGCTTCCAGCCGCCCGAGAGCGTGCCGGCGATCTGGTCGCGCCGGTCGGCGAGCCCGCTCTTTCGCAACACCTCCTCCACGCGGGCGGCGCGGACGCGAGACGTCACGCCGTACAATCCGGCGTAGAAGCGCAGATTCTCGTGCACCGAGAGATCCTCGTAGAGGCTGAAGCGCTGGGTCATGTAGCCGATGCGCTCCTTGATCCGCTCGGCCTCGGTGGCCACGTCGTAGCCCACCACCGTGCCGTGGCCGCCGCTGGGATCGAGGATTCCGCACAGCATGCGGATGGTGGTCGACTTGCCGGCGCCGTTGGGGCCCAGCACGCCGAAGATCTCACCGCGGTTCACGCGCAGCGAGACGTCCTTCACCGCGACGAAGTCGCCGAAGCGGCGCGAAAGGTGCTCCGTCACGATGATCGGGTCGCCTTCAGCGGCGCGCTCCGCGCTCATCGCCGCGCCTCGGCCGGCTGCGCGGTCCGGTCGATCCGGGCGAAGGCGGGCAGTCCGGCGTGCAGCTGCTCGGCGGGATCCTCGACGTCGATCCGGACGCGCACCACCAGGTTGGCGCGCTCGCGAGGGCTGAACAGGTAGCGCGGAGTGAACTCGGTCGCGCGCGCCACGTCGGACACCATTCCGCGGAACCCCTCGCGTGTCGCGTCCGTTCGCACGCTGGCGGGTGCGCCGACGCGTACGCCCGCGACGTCCTGCTGGGCCACGAAGACGTCCAGGTAGGGCCGGCGCGTCTCGCCCAGGATGACCGCGGGCGCCCCGGCGGCGAGCACCTCGCCCGTCTCGGCCGTCGTGTCGAGCACCACCCCGGACACCGGGGCCCGCAGTACCGAGCGTCCCAGGCGCGCTTCCTCGGCGGCGAGGGCCGCGCGGGCAGAATCCGCTCGGGCCTTCGCCTGGCGCAGCTCGGAGGCGCGGGCGCCGTTCTTTTGCGCGAGCAGGCGCTGCTCGAGCGACTCGCGCTCCGAGCGCGCCCGGGCAGCCTGCGCCTCGGCGTCGTCGAGCTGCGCCTGCGCAACCACGCCGGTCTGCCGCAGCCGCCGGGCACGCTGCAGCTGCTCGTTGGCGGTGCTCTCGGAGGCCCTCGCGCCGCGCAGCTGCGCCTCGGTGGCGAGCACGTCCTCCTCGCGCGTGCCGGAGCGGAGCAGGTCGAGCTGCGCCTGGGCGGCCTCGGCGTCCTGCGCGCGGGCGTCGCGCACCGGCCGCTGCAGGGCATCGTCCAGGGCGGCCAGCAGCTGGCCCGCCTCCACCCGTTGCCCGCGCTGGACATGGAGCTGCGCCAGCCGGCCCTGCACGTCGAAGCCCAGCTGTCTCTCGTGGAGCTCGATCACCCCCTGCAGCTCCGCGGCGCCGTTTTTGCGACCGCTGCACGCCGCCAGCAGAGCCACCCCAAGCAGCCACGCATTCTTTACCATACGACCAATAATAAACTGACCGTGCTCCGTGTCAACCTGGCTTGTGGCCGCGTCGGGCGCGGAAACGCTATTGGTCAGCTTCGCGGCGGGACAGTACCCGCTGGGGTCAGGGGTGGAGGGCGCGGATCGCGCCGCCGCCGTCGGCGACGTAGATGGTCTTGTCGGCGGCGAGGTAAAGCCCGAGCGGGACGGCGAAACCGGCAGAGCCGCCGGACCCGTCGGCGATGGCAGGGTTTCCGTTCCCCGCCACCGTCTGCACGATGGAGCTGGCCGCATCGATCCCGGGGACGAGGCGGCGGATGCGGTGGCTGCCCGGGTCGGAGAAGAGCAGCCCGGTTCCGTCCCAGACCGCGCCCCCCTGGGGTCGCAGCAACGCGGACGCGCCGCTGCCGTCCTGGTATCCGTCGGCGGGTCCGCCCGCCAGCGTGGTGACGGTGCGCTGGGCGTCCGCGCCGATCACCTTGATCTTGACCTGCTCCACCCCCGGGCTGGCCGAGCGTGGTCACCGCGCCCGTGGTGGGATCGACCGCCCGCACGACGTGGTTCTGCTCGTCGGCGACGAGGAGCCCCCACCGCGAGCTGAACGACATTCCCATCGGATAGCTGAAGCGCGCCGCCGTCCCCACTCCGTCCTGCAGGCCGTAGAGGGTGCAGCTCCCCGCGAAAGTGGTCACGGTGTGCGCCGGGTCGGAGCCGATCTTCCGGATACAGCTGTTGAGCGTGTCGGCGACGAACACGTTCCCCGCCGCGTCCGCCCACACCGACGACGGATTCGCGAAATGCGCCGAGTCGGCGGAGACGGGCTGCCGGTCGGACCCCGGGACTCCGGTGCCCGCGTACGGAGCGCTCTGGCCGACCCGGTGGATCTGGTGCCCGCGAGGGTCGGCGTACACGAACGAGCCGTCGGGGAGCTGCGCGACGCTGCTCGGCCCGGGCAGGTTGGAGGCCATGGTGGCAACCGATGCGGCCCAGGCCGCCAGGGGCTGTCCGTAGAGAGTCGCGTGAGGGGAAGCGAGCTGCGGCGGAACGGGGAGATTCAACGCCGACTTGAACAGGTTCGCGACCAGCCGTTCCATGCGCTGATCGCGCTTGCCGCGGTACGGCCCGGTGGCAAAATCGTCCACCCCGAGCGGGAAGTAGATCGAGCCAGCGCCGAAGACGAGCGCGCCGCCGGGGGCCCGGTACACCACCGCCTCCGAGGCCCCGGGGCGGTTGAAGATGTCGACCACCGGGGAGGTCGCCACCACGGTCGCGGCGCCGGGCGTGTCGTTTTCGAAGCGGCGGTCGTACTCGTACCCGACCAGCCCGGGCACCTGGTCGCCGTCGTGGAACCCGGTCCCCTCGTACACGAAGCTGGACGCGCCCTGCACCACCCACGCCTGCCCGAACAGCACCTGCTCCTCGTACATGGTCCCGACCAGCGCTTCCTCGTCCCGATTGATCGGCGCGTCGCGATAGCGGCCGGTGCGCTGCACCGGGTCGGCAGCGAGGGGATCGGTCTGCGGGCGGATCTTGTAGCAGGTCATCAGGCGGGGGTTCCCGTCCGCGCCCGGGTTCTCCAGCCGCACTTTCCAGTACGCCGCATTCGCGCCGAAGAAGAAGACGTGCGTGCCGGCGTCGCGCGCGCCTTCCACCGCGTCGCGCTGCCGGCCGTCCCAGTACTCGTCGTGGCCGACGCTGAGGAACGCGCCGTGCCGGCGCAGAGCGCCCATTCCTTCGCGCGTGACGTCGAGGTTCGTCGTGTAGCTCACGTCGTATCCGGAGCGCTCGAGGAAGCTGGCCATGTGGGCCTCGTAGCGGAGGACGTGGCCGGCGCCGTAGTCGTGGATGTACGGGCGATCGAAGCTGACCTTGACCGCGAAGCGGCTGGAAAGGCCGAGCTGGTCGTCGTAGAGCGACTCGCCCATCCAGCGGTTGTAGGCCTCGTACGTGGTGACGCTGGCCTGGAAGTAGAGGTCGCTCATGCGGTCGTCCTTGACCACCAGCGGGACGTAAGTGCCGTAGGGGAACGGCTCATCGCGCAGGATGCGGACGAGATAGAGCCCGCTGACGGCGCCTTGCGGGACCTGCACCGTGAAGGTCGGCGACCAGTGGCACTGGATCAGCCCCGTGGTCGGGTCGGGAGGGCAGGCGGCTTGCGGCCCGACGGTCGCGGTCCCCTCCGCCAGCTTGCGCGCGCCAGCGCCGCCGTACCAACCCAGCCGGTAGAGCGCCCAGTGGACGCCCATCGGGCCGCCCATCCCCGCTGGGATGTTCGCCATCACCTGGATGTTCTCGCCCGCCTTCGCGGAGACCCGATCCGCATACGCTTCGACGTGCACCGGCCGCTTGGCGGCGCCCGAGCCGGAGGGCGCGCCGTCGCCACGGGTGAGGGCCCACCCAGGGTCGCCGGCGCGCGCGTTCTCCGCCGCGATCGGATTCACGTATCCCGCTGGACGGTCCTGTGGATACGTTCCGCCCGGTCCCGTGATCACGGGGTCGCCGGTTCCGCTTTTCGTGCAAGCGAGCAACGCACAC
>VBKO01000321.1 GCA_005888115.1 Deltaproteobacteria bacterium | reverse complement strand
CCTCGAGCTCGACCGTCTCGAACGTATTGCACTGACCGATCGCGAGCTGAGTGGCCGGATTGGTGACCGGAAACGCCAGCGTTTTCGTGCCCGTCACGTCGCCGGTGGCCGAGCTGATGGTGAATACCGCGTCAAAGGTCAGCAGCGTGCCGATGGACTGGCCGCCGCCGGGCGACAGCGTCTGCGGCCCGATGGTCGCGGAGCCGGTCTCGGTGAACGTCCCCGGGTATGGCCCGGTGGCAGCGCCCGAAACGGTGAACGTCACCGTCGAGGTGCCGTCTGGGTGGCAGTCGGTGGTCACGTCGGGCACGCCGACGAAATGCTCGCCCGACAGAGTCGGCGGCGGTACCTGGGCTCGCGCAGCCGGAGCGAACAGTGTAGCGATTGCGATGACGAGCGCGCGCACGGAAGCGGATTTGCTGCGTCTCATCGGAGCTCCCCCTCGCTGGCCAGAATACGGCCCGCAGCCACCCTCGCCGCCGCGAGGGCGGTGGGCCGTCCCGAAAACGCATATTGCTCTTACGTCACTGGCATCTGGGAGCGGTTCGGGCTGCCGAATGCGCCCTCGTTCTGCTGCTGGAGCTCCTGCGCCTTGCGCCGGACCTTATCGCCCAGCTCGTTGCGCAGCTCGTCGCCCGATTTGGGGGCGAACGCCAGACCGATGCCCGCGCCGACCAGGCAGCCGAGCACGAAGATGCCGAGGCTGCCCAGCGTGGTCGCGAGCGCGCTGCGGCGCTCCTGCAGCCCGACGGACTCGAGCACGTCGTCCCGGTCCATGTCTTGTAGGTACTTGAGCGCCTTCAGGCCGCTCTTCTTCAGATTCATGTCGCGCCTCCTGCCGTACGAGAAAAGTCGTTGTCCAGTACCGCACGCAATCTGCGCACGGGCAGCGCGGCGCGCCGCAAGCCGCAGGCGCCCGCTAGATCGCGTCGCTTTCGGACGGCCGCTCGCTTCCGCCGCCGCTCGATCCGGCCAATACGCCGATCTGGCTCTTGATGAGAGGGACCAACGCGAGCCGCATGCCGACGCGCACCAGGCGTCCGGTCAGCGGAGAGAACAGCCCGCCTCCCAGGACGTAGCCGACGCCGAGAGCGGCGAACATCATGCCGATGGGGTGGCGTTCCACGCGGCCACGCAGGTCGAGCGTCCGGCTGAAGTTCTCCATGGATCCGGAGACCGCGCTGCCGAACGCCTTGGCTTCCTCCACTGCCCGCTTGGCGTGCTCGAACACCTCGCCGTCGCCTTCCTTCCCGCCGGACCCCTGGTACTCAGTATCGGTCGCCACGTCGTCCTCCTTGCGCTTCAACGCGAGACGATCTTGCCGATGATGTACCCGAGGGCCAGAGCGCCAGCGAGGCACACGATGGGCCGCTCGCGGATGAACTCGGAAGCCTGGTCCATCGCCTGATCGACCGCCACCTTGGTCTGCTCGACGATCCTCTGTGCGTCCTGCGTGCTCAGGTCGCCGAGGAGGCCGGCACCGAAACCGTTTCCAGACTTCTCCACATCGACCATGGGGAACCCTCCGGGGGCGCGAGGAAGTGCCGAACGGACCGGACTGCGCCTGCCGGCCAACCTAGGCACCGCATCCGGGCGCGGCTACTGCGCCACCAAGCTCGGTTGCCGTGCAGAATCGAACGCGGCCTTGTGCGGCAGGAGATCGAGCCAGAGGGGCAGGTGGTCGCTCGCATCGCGCGCCTCCGGGTCCTCCAGGACACCGCAGGCGAGCACCTCGATGCCGCCGTCCACGTACGCGCGATCGAGGCGCAAGAGCGGCAGGCGCGCGGGCCAGGTGGCGCGCCGCGCGCCGGCCAGGTACGCGGCATCGCGCAACGACCGCCGGAGCAGCCGCGCGATCGGCCCCGGCACCGGGAACCACATGTTGAAGTCCCCGCAGACGACCAGCGGGGCGGTGAGGGCGGCGTCGCGCAGCAGGTCGGCGGAGAGCAGCATGCCGGCCTGCCGCCTGCGCTCGCCCCCGGAGAGTCCGAGGTGCAGGTTGAAGAGGTGGAGGACGCCGCCGCCTTCGACCAATAGATCCGCGCGCAGGCAACCCCGCGGCTCGCGTCCCCGCACCGAGAGGTCGTAGTTCTTGACGCTCACGATCGGATGGCGCGAGAGCACCGCGTTTCCGTACGGACGCCCGGCGAGCACCAGCGTCGGCCCGTAGGCGACGTACCACCCGAGCAGCTTGCCGAGGTGCGCCGCATGGTCGGCGACCTCGTGCCGCCGGTCCTCTCCATCTTTGGCGCGGTGCGGGTCTCCCACTTCCTGTAGCGCGGCCACGTCGCAGCGCGCGTCGGAGAGCACGCGGGCGACGCGGTCCAGGTCCTGGTGCCCGTCGCGTCCCACGCCTCCATGGATGTTCCAGCTCACCACGCGCATGGCGCTACCGGGCCGCCGTGCGGCGTGCCTCGCCCGCGCGCTCGGCCTGCCGGGTCCGCTCGCGGAAGAACGCGTGCAGGTCGCGCGGACGCACGACGTGCGCAAACGGACCCTCACCCAGCTCCGCGGGATGGACCACGAAGGTCTCCAGCTCGTCGGCCGCGAGGCCGCCGTGCGATCCGAATTCCCACGGATAGGCCACCGTCTGCCCGGCGCCCGCGCCGATCAGCATGACGTCGCCGGCGCTGCGCAGCCCGAGCAGGTCCTTGCAATAGGTCGCCGCCAACGGATGTCCGATCAGGCGCGAGACCTCGGCAGCGTCCGAGAGGCGATCCAGGTCGAACCGGCGGCCGTTGCGCAAGGCGAGCGGTCCCTGCGGACCGCGCACCAGCGCCACGCCGACCACGGGACTGTTCGCGCAGCGCTCGAGCAACCCGGGATGCCGCGCGCGCAGCTCCGGCTCGAGACAGGGCTCCGGCACTTCGGTCGAGTACACGTGCGCGATGTCACCTGCTGGGACGATGAGGAGCGGCCCGTCGGCGCGGGTTCCCACCGGCTGGGCCGCATCGAGCGCCCGGGCGGTATGCCGGGCCCAGCCGAGCGCGACCTTCCCCAGCGCGCCGGGCAGGCTGCGCGACAGGGCCCGCAGCCAGCGCGCGTGCGCGGCGGCGGCTGCCGCGTCCCCGCCGCCGGCACCGCCGAACGCGACCGGGCGGACGTGCTCGCTCTGCGAAGGCGTGTCGGAAAGCAGGTGCTCGCCGAGCGACTCGCCGACGATCTGCTCCGCCGGCCGCGTCGCAGCCTGCCCGTGATCGCTGAAAAGGTAGAGCTCGTACTTCAGCTCGGGGACGGCATCGACCGCCGCCAGGATGCGCCCCAGCGCGCGGTCCAGCTCGAACAGCTTGAGCATCGCCATGCGGCTGTAGGGCCCGCGGCGATGCGCGTACTCGTCGTAGCCGATGAAGCAGGCGTAGACGATGGGGGTCCCGCGCGCCACGTCGATCACGGTCGCGTTGGCGGCGAACTCGGAGAAGAGGCACTCGGTGAGCACGCGATGGAAGAGGAACTGCGGCTCGTGCTGCAGCGAGCCCACGTGCGAGGCCCACCGCGCCGTCTCCACGATCCCGCTCGCCACGTCCAGGAGGAGCGCGCCCCCGATCCGGCCGGCGGTGGCCGCGTGCACCAGCGCCGCCGCCGTGAGGTCGCGCATGCGCGAGGCCGCTGGCGCACTTTTGTCCCACCCGAAATCCTCGAGCGTGAGCTTTTCGAAGATGCCGGAGAGGGCCCACCGCCGCGGCGCGCCTCCGGAGAAGATCGAGCAGTACACCGAGCCGCCCTCGAGGAGCGGTTCGCCGCGACCGCGCAGGTCCTCTTCTAGCCTGCGGGCGTCGTCGGAGCAGTCCATCCGCACCGCGCACCGCCGCCGCTTGTCGTACCAGGTGTAACCGGGGATGTCCGCCTCGCAGCCGTAGAGGAGGCCGGCCTGGAAGGCGGGCGTCGAGGTGGGGGCGCCTGCGCGGCAGGAAGAGACGCCGTAGCGCCCCGAGTCGAGCAGCTGCGCGATGTTCGGCACGTAGCCCTCCCGCAGCGCCGCCTCGAGCTGCGAATGGCCCACGCCGTCGAGGTGGAGCAGCAGCAGGCGTCGTCCCGAGGGCAGCGGAGGCCTCCACCTGCCTCGATCGCGTGCCATCAGCGTCCGCGCCGCGAGAACCTTTGCGCCTCCAGATCCAACGGCGGCTAGGTCGTCCGGCGCGCGATGAGGATGCGAACCAGCGCGACGGGCGTCTCCAGCACGCGCCCGACCAGGCGCGCGCCGGCGCGCACGGGCCATAGCGCAAGCCCCACTGCGCGCTCGGTGAGGCGGACTGCGCTCTTCACCGGCGACGGCATGCTCTCGAGACGCTCTTCGGCCTTCTGCCGGAGCGCCTCCAGCGCCTCCGGGCCGCGCCGGCGGAGCAGATCGATGCCTTCGCGCAGGCTCTTCGGGATCTCGAACGCCGGCGCCGGCCGCGGCTGCTCCGCCGTCGGCCGTTCCGGCGCGGGCGCCGGGCGGGGCGGCTCGGCGACACCGGAGATCTGTTCGAGCTCCTGCGCCATTTCCTGGACCACTTCCTTCTCCAGCTCCTTTTGATCGCGCCGGATGCGCTCCTGCTCCATCGCGCGCGACTGCTCGCGATCGTGGTCCGCCTGACCGACGAAATCGTGGTGGTGCGTCGCCTTGCGCGACAGCGCGTCGTCCGCTTTCGTCCTCTGGCCCCGCTTGCCGGTGGCCTTCGCCATGCCGCTCCTCCGCTGGGGATGCAAGTCCTCGCAGAACCTATGGATCCACCCCCGGCCGACGCAACGCGCCGCGTTGCGTCGTGGCGCACTGAACGCCGGTTCCGGTGGCATCGCGCCTCCGTGCCGGGCCGCCGGGGTGTTCGGCTATGCTCGGTCGCGATGCCGCTCGAATTCGCCGGCGCGACCGACGTCGGGCGCAAGCGAGACCACAACGAGGACGCGCTTCTCCTCGCGCCGCAGTTCCAGCTCGCCGTCGTCTGCGACGGAATGGGCGGACACCAGGCGGGCGAGGTAGCGAGCGGCATCGGAGTGGCGACCGTCCGCCGGTTCTTCGAGATCGCGCAGGATCCCGACGCGACCTGGCCCTACGGATACGACCGGCAGAAGGACGAGCCCACCAACCTCCTCAACGTCGCCGCGCAATGGGCGAACCAGCGCATCCGCGAGGCCGGCGAAGCGGACAGCGGCAGCCGGCGCGGTCTGGGCACCACCTTCGTGGGCCTTCTGGTGCGCGGCAGTCGCGCGCACTTCGGCTGGGTGGGCGACAGCCGCGGCTACTACTTCCGCCGCGGCGAGCTGCACCCGGCGACCAGCGACCATTCGTTGCTGAACGAGCTGGTGAAGACCGGCCGGCTGACCGAGCAGGAGATCGAGAATTTCCAGCACAGGAACGTCATCACCCGCGCGCTGGGGATGGCCGACCTGACCTCGATCGACGTCACCCCGGTGGATCTCCTCCCCGGAGACATCTGCCTGCTCTGCTGCGACGGGCTCACGGGGATGGTCAGCGACGTGCGAATCGCCGAGATCCTGGGCGCGGAGAAGGACCTGGAGGCCGCCTGCAAGGAGCTGATCGAAGAGGCGAACGCCAACGGCGGCGTGGACAACATCACCGTCGCGCTGGTCCGCTACGCGCCGTGAGTGCGCCCCCCGCAGTGTCCCGGGGGCCATGTCGGGAGCGCGCGCCTGGCCGCCCGTGGACAGCGGCCGCGCTCGCGGGGCAAAGTGGTTGTGGAGGCCAGCCATGGGCAAGAACGGCCACGTCCATTTCTCCGACGAGACGCGCCAGGCGGCGCTCTTCGAGACGATGATCCTCGCCGCCGGGTCGGACGGAGACGTCAGCAAGGTCGAGGTGGAGGAGATCTATCGTCGCGTATTCGAGCGGCCCGAGTTCCACGGCATCCACGCCAGCGACCTCCGCCAGGCGATTTCCCATGCCGCGCAGCAGGTCGCCCGGGCAGGGGAGTTGTCCTCCATCTTGAGCTCGATCGCGGAGCGCTTGCCCGACCGCCCTTCGCGCGAGCTGGCGTTTGGCCTGGCGGCGTCGGTCGCCTGGGCGGACCAGCGCACCCCACCTTCCGAGCTCGAATTCTTGAAGGCGCTGCAGCAGAAGTTCGAGCTGGAGGACGCCGACGTGGCTCGGCTCTTCGAGCTGGCCGGCGAGAAGGCTCCCCTGCCGCCCACCGAAGCCAGCTGAACCTCGCCGCTCTTCCGCGATGGCGCTCCACATTCCGTTCTTCATGGCGCCGCAGGACGAGCGCGACGTGCTCCGCCGCCTCTCGCCACTCCAGCTCGAGCTCTGGCCCGAAGTCACCGACCCCCAGCACCGCCCGCAGTCGTGCGGGGCGGAGACCGAGCTCGTCGAGCCCGCCTACTACCTGGCCGCCGGCGACGTGATCGCCTATCCGCTCAAGCGTGGCCAGAACCGGGGCCGCTGGAAGATCGACGAGGTGAAGTCGCCGGTGGTCTACTTCTTCCGCTCGCAGGTGGACGAGGAAGGACAGCTCCGCTCCGGGTACTTCTGGGCCGAGACGGAGACGGCGGGCGATCAATCGCGCACCGGCGGCAAGCCGTCGCGCTTCCTCCGCGCCGTCCGCGACCTGCAGGACGCGGTGAAATCGCGCTTCCGCCGCAGCTCGCCGGTGAAGGGCACCATCTATTTCGTGGGGCCCGCGGCTGCGCGGCTCGCGCAATCGGGCAAGCCGCTGCGGGAAGCGGGGCGCAAGGGCGAGCTGGTCCGCGTGTATCGCTGACGCGCAGGACAAAAAGCAGACAGGGAGCGCGGGAGGTTTGGGGAGCGCGGGAGAGCGCTGCGGTTCTCCCGCGCTCCCCGATCCCCCCGCTCCCTGTGATCTTTTTTCCCAAATCGTCCTGCAAACGGATCAGGAACCCGACGATTCTAGGTCGAGCCTCCGACGCGGACGAGCTCGGCGTAGAGCCGGATGGCGCTCTTCGTCGCCTTCACGAAATCGCCCAGGTGCAGGCTCTCGTTCTCCGAGTGGGCGTTGGTGTAGGGGTCCTCGACGCCGATGAGGAGCGCCGGGGCGCCGCCAAGCTCCTTGCTGAACGGATCGACGAAGGGGATGGAGCCACCGCAGCCGATGGTGACGGGCTCGGTCCCGTAGCCCTCGCGCAGCGCCTTGATCGCGGCCTTGAACGCGGGCGCGTCGGAGCTCGTGTACCACCAGCTCCCCGCGCCTTCCTTGTGGACCTCCACCTTGACACCCCAGGGCGGATCCTTCTGCAGGGCCTCGGTGAGACGCCTTTCGACGTCCTTGGGGTCCATGTCGGGGACGGTTCGGATGCCGATCCGCGCCCAGGCGCTGTCCACGATGATGTTGCGCGCGTCCTTGCGCGAGCTGGCCTGGATGGCGTTGACCGCGATCGACGGCTGCCGCCAGTTCATCTCCCACGGGTGCCGGCCGCCCAGGAGGTCGACGCCCTCCAGCATCCCGGCCTGCTTGCGGAAGAGCTTCTCGTCGGAAGGCAGCGCCTTGATGCTCTTGCGCTCCGAGTCGCTGAGCGGCTTTACCTTGTCGTAGATGCCGGGGATCGCGATCGAGCCGTCGTCGTTCACCAGGCGCGACAGGATCTTCGAGAGTGCCATGGCCGCGTCGGGCACCGGCCCGCCCCACATCCCGCTGTGCACCGGCTGCTTGAGCGCCTTCACCTCGACGTTCACGACCACGATCCCGCGCAGCGCGGTGGTGATGCTCGGCAGCCCGGTCTCGAAGTTCCCCGTGTCGGTGAGCACGATGGCGTCGGCCTGCAGCATCTTGCGGTGCTTGCGGAGGAAGTCGCCCAGCGAGCCGGAGCCGGCCTCCTCTTCGCCCTCGATGATGATCTTCACGTTCACGGGGAGCGAACCCGCGCTCTTGAGCCAGGACTGGATCGCCGCCACGTGGACGAGGATCCCCGCCTTGTCGTCGGCCGCGCCGCGGCCCCAGAGGCGGCCGTCCTTCTCGACGGGCTCGAAGGGTTTGGTCGCCCACTTCTCCTCGTCGCCGGCGGGCTGCACGTCGTGGTGCGCGTAGAGGAGCAGGGTGGGACGCCCCGGGGCCTTGAGCCACTCGCCGTACGCGTAGGGATGCGCGCCGGGCATCTCGAGCAGCTGCACGTTGTCCAGGCCGATGCGGCGCAAGAGGTCACAGGTGGCCTCGCCGCTCTTGCGGACCTGCTGCTTGTCGAATCCCTCGAAGGAGACGCTGGGGATGCGCACCAGCTTCTTCAGCTCCTCCAGGTAGGTGCGCTGGTTCTTCTCGTACTCCGCGAGCGCCTTCTGGATGGCGCCGTCGTCCACCGGAGCGGCCTTGTCCTGCTGGGTCGGGTTCGCCATGGCGGCGAAACCCTAGACCGGCGGCGCAGCGGAGGGAAGCGCCTCGGCGGCCAGCCAGCGCACGAACCAACGGCGGGCCAGGTCGGCGACCTGCTCCAGCGCACCCGGCTCCTCGAAGAGGTGGGTGGCTCCGGGGATGACGACCAGCGCCTTCTCTCCTCGCAGACGCTGGAGCGCCTCGCGGTTGAGCTCCAGCACCACCTCGTCCTCGCTGCCGACGATGAGCAAGGTCGGCGCCCGGACCTGCTCCAGCGCGGGACCGGCGAGGTCGGGCCGGCCGCCGCGGGAGACCGCCGCACCCACGGAGCGAGGCCGGGCAGCGGCGGCGACCAGGGCCGCCGCGGCGCCGGTCGACGCTCCGAAGCACCCGATGCGCAGCTCGGAGGTGCGGGCGCCGCGCGCCAGCCAGTCGATGCAGGCCACCAGGCGCGTGGCGAGCAGCCGGATGTCGAATCTCAGATGCCCGGCGCGCGCGTCGACCCGCTCCTCGTCGCGCGTGAGCAGGTCGACGAGCAGCGTTCCCAGGCCGCTGGCGCGCAGCGCCGCGGCCACCGCGCGGTTGCGCGGGCTGAACCGGCTCGACCCGCTCCCGTGGGCAAAGAGGACGACGCCTCTCGCCCCCGACGGGAGGGCGAGGTCGCCCTCGAGCTGCACGCCCCCGGCATCGATCCGGACGGTGACGCCTTCCTGGGTGGACGCGGCCTGCGCCGCGTCGGCGCGGTCCTGCGCCTGCGAAAGGAGCGCTCCGACCTCGGCGTCGCTGGTCTGCTCGAAGTCGTCGTACCAGAGCCCCACCGCGCGGAAGGGCTCCGGCGTGCGGCCGCACAGCACCTCGTCCGCGACCTCGGCGAGCTCCTCGCAGCTTGCGCGCGCCGCCACGGGAACCGCCACGATGATGCGCTCCGGGCGCTGCGCGCGGACTGCCTCGACGGCGGCGCGCATGGTGTTCCCGGTGGCCAGGCCGTCGTCGACCAGCACCACTGTCTTGCCGCGCAGGTCGGGCAAGGGGCGAGTCCCGCGGTATGCCCGCTCCCGCCGGTCCAGCTCGTTCTGCTCCCGGTTGGTCGCGGCCTCGATGACGCGGTCGGGGATTCCCAGCTCGCGGATCAGGTCCTCGTTGAGGACGCGCACGCCGCCCGAGGCGAGCGCACCCATGGCCAGCTCCTCGTGCCCCGGCACGCCGAGCTTGCGCACGACGAAGACGTCGAGGGGCGCTCCCAGCCGCCTGGCGATCTCGTACGCGACCGGCACGCCGCCGCGCGGTAGGGCGAGCACCACGACGTTGGGGTTCCCCGCCAGCGGCTTGAGCTTCTCGGCGAGCACACGCCCGGCTTCAGCCCGATCGGCGAAGCGGCCGTCCATGATCCGGCTCCTTCCGTTGCGAAGCTATGCAACCGACGTGCGGCGCGCATCGAGGAAGTGCTCGCTGAGCGCGCGTACCGTCTCCTCCTCGCGCTCGAGCGGGAACACGTGGCCCGCTCCGCGCAGGACGACCAGCCGCGCGTCCGGGATCCCTGCCGCCAGGACCTCCGAGTTGCGGGGTGGCACGAGCCGATCCGCGTCGCCGGTGATGACCAGCGTCGGCGCGCGGATCTGCTTCAGCCGGTGCAGCGCGGCATGACCCATGACCGCCGCCACCTGGGCAGCGGCGCAGCGGACCTCGGTACGCCCCGAGCTCACCATCCACTGCAGCGCGCGCATGGGATTGGCGGTGTGGAACTCGCGCGAGACCAGCAGCCGGCCGAGGCGCTCGGGCGGAACGCGCCTCCGTTGCAGCACGACCAGGAGCAGGTCGAGCACGGTGCGCAGCGACGGCTTGTGCCCGCGCAGCCAGCTCGCGAAGGTGGCGCCGAGCGCCAGGCGACGGACGCGGTCCGGGTGCCGGATGGCGAGCTCCTGGGCGATCATGCCGCCCATGGAGATGCCGAACACGTCCGCCTGCGGCACTCCCACCGCGTCGAGCACGGTGGCCGCGTCGTCGGCGAGGTCGCGCATGCGGTACATCCAGCCCCTCCGACCCGATCGCCCTGTGCCGCGGTTGTCGAACACGACGACCCGGAACCGCTCGGCGAGTCGCGCGGGAAGCGTCTCCCAGGCCCGCGACGAGAGTCCCAGCCCCATGATGAGCAGGAGCGGCGGTGCGGAGGCGTCCCCTAGCTGGTCGTAATGGATGAGGTGCCCTGCGCGTTCCGCGAAAGGCATCAGATACCCGGTGTGTGCGCTGGGTCGGGCTCTGCCGCCGCCTCGCGGGTCGGGGCTCGAGGATCGCGAAGTGGCCCGGTCGATGCCACCGCGGCGCCGGCCGCGGTCTCTGGTGCGGCCTGCACGCAGTCGAGCAGCTCGATGAGCGCAGCGCGCATCGCCCCGCCCAGGGCGTCGACGTCGCGGACGTCCAGATCGGCGAGCAGCCCGACGCAGACGTTCCCATGGTAGCTGAGCAGCGCCACGCCGATGCTCTGCTGCGCGGCGAGCGGGACCTGCGGATAGCAGCCGAGGAGCTGACGTCCGAGGAGGTAAAGCGGGAACTGCGGCCCGGGCACGTTGGTGATCACCAGGTTGAAGAAGCGCGTGACGGCCTGCAGCCGCGCCGCCTGGGCAAGCAGCGTCGGCGGCGCGAAGTCGCCCAGCGAAGCCAGCGCCGCGGCCGCCACCGCCTGGCCGCCTTCCTTGATTCCTTTCATCGCCTCGCGCACCTTGCGCAACCGCTCCACCGGGTTCGCCTCGCCGACCGGCAAGGGGCAGAAGACCGCCGAAACCTGGTTTCCGAAGGTATTGCGGTCGTGCGCACCCCGCATGCTGACCGGCACCAGGGCGCGCAGGTCCGGTCCGAGCGATTCGCCGCGCGCTTCCAGCCAGCGCCGCAGCGCTCCGGCGATCACGGAGAGGATGACGTCGTTGACGGTGCCCCGCAGGGCATGGCGGATCTTGCGGATCTCCGGGAGGGGCATGTCGAACATCTCGAACCGGCGGTGGGGCCCGATGGTCCGGTTCAGCGCCGAGGCGGGCGCCAGCCCCAAGCCGGCGAGGCCGAGGAGGGGCTTCACTCCGCCGACGATTTCGCGCAGCAGCTTGCGTGCGTCGTTGTTCGACTGCAGCGCCTCGCGCACCACCTGGATGGGGCTCGTGATCTGCTCCTTGAGCGAGGTGGCCAGGAGCTCGGAGGCCTTCGGCGCGGGCCGGGGCTTCCACTCCGTGGGTGGCGCGGGCGCCTCGCTGGAGGGCTCGGTATCCATCAAGACGGTGGCGAGGTCGACGCCCGAGATGCCGTCCAGCATGCAGTGATGCGTCTTCGAGATGACCGCGAACCGATCGTTTCCCAGCCCTTCCACGAGCCACAGCTCCCACAACGGCTTGTCGCGGTCGAGCGCCTGGGAGAAGAGCCGCCCGCCGAGCCGCTTCAGCTCCTCCCCACCGCCGGGCGCCGGCAGGGCCGTGTGGCGCACGTGGTACTCGAGGTCGAACTGCGACTCGTCGATCCAGACCGGCCGGCCCTGTTTGAAGGGAACGAACTGCACGCGTTGACGGTAGCGCGGCACCTGGTCGAGCCGCGCTTCGATGAGCTGGAGTAAATCGCGGTAGGGGGGCGCCTTGCCTTCGAAGACCGCCACCGCGCCCACGTGCATGTGGGTGGTGCGGTCCTCGAGCTCGAGGAAAAGCGAATCCAGCGAGCTGAGCCGCTCGAACCAAGTCGCCATGTGCGCAGTTTGTCACAAATCCAGACGATGAAAAGCTCGGAGGCGCCCGATACGGCGCCCACTGGTTGCGCGCAAGGGCGAAAGAAGCCATTTACAGCGGCCTCATGGTGAAGACCGCCCACCCGATGACGCTCACCCAGAAGATCCTGGCCGCGCACGCCCGCAACCTGCCGCGGCCGTGGGTGCAGGCGGGCGACGTCCTGCAGGTCTCGGTCGACTGGACCATCGCGAGCGAGTTGGCGTGGAACGGGATGGAGCGCACCTACGGGCTGCTCGGCCGCCCCCAGCTCCACGACAAGGATCGCTTCTTCCTGGCGGTGGACCACACCGTGGACCCGGTCACGCTGGCCACCGACAAGCGGGCGCAGAAGCTGGTGCAGCTCTCCCAGAACTTTGCCCGGGAGAGCGGCATCCGGCACTTCTACGACGCGAACCAGACCATCCTGCACACCAAGTTCTACCGCGACCTGGTGCGGCCCAACGACGTGGTGCTGGGCGCCGATTCGCACACCTCGTCGCACGGCGGCCTCGGCGCGGTCTCCATCGGGCTCGGCGGCGCCGACATCGTGGTCGCCATGGTGCTGGGCACATCCTGGATCGAGGTGCCCGAGGCGATCAGCGTCGAGTACAGCGGGCAGCTCCCGTTCGGATTCGGCGGCAAGGAAGTGATCCTGCGCACCCTCGCGCTGCTCGGGCGCAACACGGTCGCCATGGAGCGGTCGGTCGAGTACCGGGGCGAGGGCGTCCGGCAGCTCTCGACCGATTCCCGCTTCGCCATCGCCAACATGACCGCCGAGTTCGGCGGGTTGAATGGCATCTTCGAGGCGGACGAGGTGACCGCGGCGTGGCTCGCCGGGCGTTCGGACGAGGACGACGCGGCGGCGCTCCAGCCGATGCGCGCCTACCGCGCCGATCGGGACGCTCCGTACGTGGCCCGCTACCCGATCGCTCTCGACAAGCTCGAGCCGCAGGTGGCGAAGCCATTCTCGCCCGACAACGTAGTCGGCGTGAGCGAGGCCCAGGGGATGCCGCTCGACGGGCTCTTCATCGGCGCCTGCACCACCACGGAGGAGGAGCTGGTCCTCGGTGCGCTGGTGCTCGAGGCGGCCGAGAAGAAGAGCGGCGCGAAGTCCCGCCGCCCGCCCCAGCCCAAGCAGCTGGTGGTGCCGGGCGACCTGACCATCCAGGAGGACCTGCGCCGGGCCGGGTTGTGGGAGGTGTACGAGCGCAACGGTTTCCGCGTCGGGCCGCCCGGATGCTCGATGTGCCTGGGTGTCGCGTCGGAGAAGGCGGGACGCGGCGAGAAGTGGCTCAGCTCGCAGAACCGGAACTATGAGAACCGCATGGGAGAGGGCTCGTTGGCCCATCTGGCTTCCGCGGCTACCGTCGCGGCCAGCGCCGCGGAAATGAAGGTGACCGATCCGCGCCCGCTGCTCGCGCTCGTCGACCAGGACCGTTACCGGCGGATCCTGGGCGAGCGGAAGCCCCGGCGCACGCCGGAGGTGCAGGTGGTCGAGCCGAAACCGCACCTCTCGCCCGCGGGGGCGACGGCGCAGCCGGCGTCCTCCGGAAAGACAGCGCGCGCCGCGGATCGAGGGGCGGCGCAGGGCCGCGTGGTGGGGGCGCGCATCCAGCGTTTCGGCGACAACGTGGATACCGACGCCATCATCCCGGGCGAGTTCTGCCATCTCACCTCGCTGGCCGAGCTGGGCGCGAAGGCGTTCCACTACGTGCGACCCGAGTTCGTCCAGCGGGCGCGCGAGGGCGCGACCGTGATCGTGGCCGGCGAAGGGTGGGGATCCGGCAGCTCGCGCGAGCAGGCGGTGCTCGCGCTCAAGGGCGCCGGCATCCAGACGATCGTGGCGAAGAGCTACGCGTTCATCCACAAGCGCAACCTGGTGAACGAGGCGCTGCCCTTCCTCGTGGTAAGCGACGACGCGTTCTACGAGTTGGCCAAGGAAGGCGCCGAGGTCGAAATGGATCTCGCCGGCGGCCGCGTGCGCGTTGCCGGGCAGGAATTCCAGGCCGAGGAGCCGTCCCGCATCATCCAGGCCCTGGCCGGCGAGGGAGGCATCGTCCCGGCGATCCAGCACCACGGCACCACAGTCTTCGAGAAGCTGACCGGGTGATCGAGGTGCGGTCCGACGATCTCCACCGGCTGCCGAAGGACCTGCCCGTTCCAGTCGACGACGGAGCGGCGCGGCACCTGCCGCACATGATGGTGCCGCCCATCGTGCTGACCTCGACGCGCGGGCGCGAGGTGGTGCTCGCTGACGAATCGCAGCACGCGCGCGTGGTGGTGTATGCCTATCCGCGCACGGGAGAGCCGGACAAGGATCTCCCGCCCGGCTGGGACGCCATCCCCGGAGCGCGGGGATGCACGCCGCAGAGCTGCGGCTTCCGCGATCTGCACGCGGAGTTCGCCCGGCTCGGCGCGACCGTGTACGGGCTGTCGACGCAGACGACGGAGTACCAGCGCGAGATGGCCGGGCGGCTGCACTTGCCGTTCGAGGTGCTCAGCGACGCCGGTCTACGCTTCCAGCGCGCGCTCAAGCTGCCCACCTTCGAGGTGGTTGGCATGACGCTGCTCAAGCGGATCACGCTGGTCCTGTTCCGCGGTGAGGTGGAGCACGTGTTCTATCCCGTGTTTCCGCCCGACCAGAACGCTCGGCAGGTGCTCGAC
>VBKO01000320.1:12135-27622 GCA_005888115.1 Deltaproteobacteria bacterium | reverse complement strand
TTCGACGGCACGGTGGCGGGCAATCGGATGGCGGGGTCGGTGTCCGGCTCCGCGGCGCCGGGATCCTTCGCGCTGACGCGCGAGTTGGAGCAGGCGTTCGCGGATCCGATCACTACCTCGGGCCCGTAAGGACGCCGCGAGAGCCGCCGATGATCTCAGGCGTCATCACGACCAGGCACGTGATCAGGCATGCGGCGACGATCGTGCGGGAGTTCGGGGCGGCGGCGTACCTGCGCTGCTGCCTCGTCATCCTGCGCCGCCAGCCGGTGACATTTCTCGAGTGCATTTTCTACAAGGAGTTTCGACTACCTCATTGAGCGCGGGTTCCGCTCCCCGGTGACTTCGCGGAGCCCATGCAGTTCGGTCCGGCCCTACGCAGCCTGTTTGAAGACCAGGTGGGCGACGGCGGATTCGAGGTCCCAATAGATGATCGCGACCGCGGTCACGTCGAACGCGGCGTGCGCGCACATCAGCATCCAAAGCTGGCCGGTGACCGCGAAGATCGTTCCGAACACGAGCCCGGTGATCGTCCCTTGCTCGGCGCCGGCGAGCCCCTGGTCGGGGTAATGGGCCAATCCGAACAAGGTGGCGGTGAGCAGCACGATGAACGACCTGGCCCACACGCCCGATCCGAGGAGCTTCCTCAAGCGTTCGAACAGGTAGCCCCGGAACACGGTCTCTTCTCCGAAGCCGGCGCCGATGATCGCGGCGAAGAGGATTCCCGGGAGCGCGGCCCGATTTCCGGCGAGGTAGTGGTAGGTGCGGTTGATGGGGTCCGCGCCGAGAACCGGCATCACGATCGTCTTCATCAGGAGCTTGAACGCCGTGCCGAAAACGATGCCCAGTGCCAGATCTCTCGTCCAGCTCTTCGGCCGCACGTAGCCGATGTCGCGCCAGGGCGTGCGCGACAAGCGCGCCCACACCAGCACCAGGAATGCGCTCAAGGGAGCGACCACCAGATTCCCCGCGGCGATCGCCAGGAACGCAAGGATCCCGAGCGGCCCGAATCCACGCAGACCCGCGGCGACGCGATCGCTCGTCACGCCCGCGTCCTCCTCGCCCGCCGCCGCCGCCAGACCAGGATCGCGATCGCGCAAGCCGCCAGCACGACGATCCAGGCCACGGTGTCGTAGCGGGCGAACAGGGCGACAAGCTCCATCTCGTTCCTCGCCAGCAATGCGCCGGCGCCGAGCAGCAGCACGTTCCACAGGGCGGCCGAGATTCCGCCGTACAGCAGCACCTTCCAGAGCGGAATTCCCGCCGCCCCGGCCGCGAGAAAGAAGAACGCCCGGACGCCGGGCAGGAACCGGTTCACGATCAACAGCAACCCGCCCCATCGGCGATACGCGCGCTCGAAACGTTCGAGCCGGTCGCGATCGAGCCGCCCGACCGCTACGCGGTCATCCAGGCGCGCCCCGAGCCAACGGCCCAGGCGCCAGTCGAACGAGGTGCCCGCCACCGCTCCGAACGAGAGCGAGACGAACAACACCGTCCAGGAAAGCCCACCGTGCGTGGCGTACCAGGCCCCGAGCACAGCCACCAGATCGCCCGGGACCGGCGGGAAGACATATTCGAGGAAGCTCGCGAGGAACAGAAGCAAAGGGGCCGCTGGCCCGGCCTTCGCGACAATGGAGTCGAGCCGGCGAGCGAGCTCGGCGGGATCGATGCTCGCCACCAGCGGTTCCAAGGCCGACCAGTCTAGCTGTGATGGCCCATCCGGAGGAACGGCGCCCGGGGTCAGGATGTCACCTCGCGATTGCGAGCAACTCCTGCCAGGGCGCGAGCAAGTGGAAGGTGCTGCTGACGCCGAGCCGGACGTACAGGCCGAGAACCAGGCAGACGGCGAGAATGAACAGCTCCATCTCCACCAATTCTTTCACGATCGAGATCCCCAGCATTCCGCGGACGACGTAGCCGAAGGGTCCCGCGAGCTGCCGGCGCGCTTCGACGATGTCGGGGAGCGTGCTCCTGAAGAAACGAGTGACGTTGAAGGCGATGAGGAGCCAGACGAGGGCGGACCCGAGCAAGCGCCCGGCGAGGGGATCGCCGAACCGGCGCACGCAGAACGCGGTGGCCGCCAGCAGACCCAGTTGCGAGACGGTGAGGATCAGACCCGTCAGCAAGCGATCCCGCACGAGCCGCCGGATGTAAGCGCGGACGAAATCCCGGACGTACGCCCGCGCGCTAAACCCCCCGGCCACGAGGAGGACCACTCGAGATAACCACGCGAACATGCTCCCTCCCGCAACCCACTGTACTGCACGGCTACTCGAGCCGCCGGAGCCGGCGCGTGGTCGGAGATGCGAGGATGTCGGCGGGCGTAGGCCGCGGGACCCACTATTCCGCGCGGAGCGAGAGGGCGGGATCGACCTGGGCCGCGCGGCGGGCCGGCACCCAGCTCGCCAGGACGGCCGAGCTCAGCAGCACCACGGCGGTGACGCTCAGCGTCAGCGGATCCGTGGTGCTCACCTGATACACCAGCGAGGCGAGGATGCGCGTGCCCAGGAGCGCCCCGAGGGTGCCCAGCGCCACCCCCACCAGCGCGAGCCGGAATGCGCTGCCCATCACCATCTGTAGCACCACGGACGAGTCCGCGCCGAGCGCCATCCGGATACCGATCTCGCGCGCCCGCTGCGCGACCGAATATGCCATCACCCCGTAGATCCCGAGCGCAGCCAGGGCGAGCGCCAGCGCCGCGAAGACGCTCAGGAGCGTCATCTGGAACCGCTGCTCGGTCACCGATTCGTTCACGATCTGCGAGAGCGGCCGCGCCGCCGAGAGCGGCAGGTCCGGATCGAGCGCGGCGACGTCCGCCCGCAGCACCGGCAGGAATGACATCGGATCGCCGCTCGCGGCGCGTATCGCGACCCGCAGCCCCGGGACCGCGTACTGCATCAGCGGCACCATCATGAGCGGCGCCGGCGTGCGATCGAGCCCCCTGGTGTGCACGTCGCCGATCACGCCGATGATCGTCCACGGGTCGTTCCCCGGCCCGAGCACTTCGCTGATCCGCCGGCCGAGCGGCTCGCCCTGCGGAATCAGCCGCCGCACGAAGGCTTCGTTGACGAGCAGCACGTGCGGCGCCGTCCGCACGTCCGACCAGGCAATGTCGCGCCCGCGCACCAGCGGAATGCCCATCGTCGCCAGGTACCCGGGCGTGGCCCAGAGGATCTCGGCCTTCGGTGACTGCCCGGGCGGAAAGGGCTCGCCGCCCTCGAGCTCGAATCCGAACTCGTTGTGCGCCCGCGGGTCGAGCGGTACGCTGGTCATCAACGCGGCGCTGCGCGTTCCGGGCTCGGCCTCGAGCCGGCGCGTCAGGTCCTGTGCCACCGCGAAGATTCGCTCGGCCGGATAGCGTGAGGGCGGCAGATCGAGGTCCGCCACCAGCACCCGCTCGGGAGCAGCCAGCCCCGACGGCACCTCCAGCAGCCCCGACAGCGTCCGGATCATCAGCCCGGCCCCGACGGCGAGCATGAACGCCAGCGCCGTCTCGGCGACGACCAGCGCGCTGCGCGCCCGCCACCGCGCGGTGCCGCCCGAGCCGTTCTTGAGCACCTCCATCAGCTGCGGCGAGGTCAGCTGCAGTGCCGGAGCCAGTCCGGCGAGGAGTCCGGCGCCCATCGAAGCCACGAGCGCGAAGGCCAGCACCGCGCCGTCGATGTGCACCTCTTCCAGCCGCGGCATGTCGGGCGGCGCCAGCGCGAGCAGCGCGCCGAGGATCCACGGCGACGCCAGCACCACGAGCAGTCCGCCCAGCGCCGCGAGCACCAGAGCTTCGACGATCAGGTGGCGCACCAGCGCGCCGCGGCCGGCCCCCAGCGCGGCGCGGATGGCCAGCTCTCGCTGCCGCGCCATCCCGCGGGCGAGCAGCAGAGAGGCGACGTTGGCGCAGGCGATCAGCAGCGCCAGCAGCACCGCGCCGAAGAGCGCGGTCAGCGCCGGCTTCACGGGCCCGATCAGGTCGTCGAGCAGCGGCTGCGCCTCCATCCGCCAGCCCGCGTGCTCGCCGATCTGCGCATGGATCCGCGGGGCCGACACGTCCAACTCGGCCTGCGCGTCGCCCACCGAGGCGCCCGGCTTGAGCCGCGCCACGCCCGTCACCCAGTTCATGCCGCGGAACTCCTTCTCCTTGCCCTCCATCGCCATCGGCAGCAGCACTTCCGCCTGCCGCAGGAGCGGGAAATGGAAATTGGCCGGCATCACGCCGCCGACCTGGTAGGTGCGCCCGTCGAGCGTCAGCGTGCGGCCGACCACGCCGCGATCGCCGCCGAACTCGCGGCGCCAGAATGAATCGGTGAGCACTGCCGTCCGCGGACCGCCGCCGAGGTCTTCGGCCTCGGCTGGACCCTGTCCGAACGCCGGATTTACTTGCAGAGTGGAGAAGAAGCTGGCGGTGATCCGCGCCACGCGGACCTGCACCGGCGGGCCACGCCCGGTCAGCGTCTGCCGGGCGGCGCGGATGCCGGCGACCGATGCGAACGCGCCGCCCTCGCGCGACACATCGAAGTAGTCCGGACCGGAAAACGGCCAGCGCGCCTCGGCCCCGGCCGGCCGCTCGTACAGGCGGATCAGCTCGTCAGGATGCGGCAGCCCGAGCGGGCGCAGCACCACGCTGCGGAGCACGCTGAACACCGCCGTGCTCCCTCCCACTCCGATCGCGAGCACGAGCACCGCCGCCGCGGTGAAGGCAGGCGCGCGCCAGAGGGCCCGAAGGGCGAGACGCAGGCTGTCCACGGTCGTGCGACAGGCAAGACGGATGCCATTCATCCTCTGGCGAAATCAGGGGATTCTTCGGGCGGGGCCTGTGCGGCTGCGGGACGGCCGATCCCAAACGCGAACGACGTGTCGATCCCGTGGACCGCCGTTCGACGTGGAAGTAGAGCCAGGGTCCAACACCGGTCGGAGGTCGTCCGGAAGCCCGGCTGTCAACCAAGGAGGCGACGATGCGGTTCATGGTGATCGTGAAGGCGAACAAGGACTCGGAGGCGGGCGTTCTTCCGGACCAGAAGATTCTCGCCGAGATGGGCAAGTTCAACGAACAGCTGGTGAAGGCGGGCGTGATGCTCGCGGGCGAGGGGCTCCAGTCGAGCTCGAAGGGCGCGCGCGTGCGGTTCTCGAAGGGGAAGAAGACCGTGATCGACGGGCCCTTCGCGGAGACGAAGGAGCTCGTGGCCGGGTTCTGGCTGTGGCAGGTGAAATCGAAGGAGGAGGCGATCGAGTGGCTCAAGCGGGCCCCCTTCGAGGACACGGAAGTCGAGATCCGGCAGGTGTTCGAGACGGCGGACTTCGCTCCCAGCGATCCGACCGGGGAGCTGCGGAAGCAGGAGGACGAGCTGCGGCGGAAGGTCGAGGCGCAACGGCGGTAAGGCGCCATACGGTCCGCGGTGAAACCACAGCGCCGCCCTATCGGCGGCGACTGCGCTTGCGCCGGCGGAGGAACATGCTGTGATCGGGGGCCTTGACGGCTTCCGACACGCAGCGCGCCATCGACGCAGTCTGGAGGATCGAGTCGCCCCGGCTGATCGCCGGGCTTGCGCGAATGGTGCGCGACGTCGGTCTCGCGGAAGAGCTCGCGCAGGAGGCCCTGGTGGCCGCGCTCGAGCGGTGGCCTGGGTCGGGCGTCCCGGACAACCCGGGCGCCTGGCTCATGGCCACCGCCAAGCATCACGCGATCGACCATCTGCGCCGGAGCAGGCGGCTCGAGCGCAAGCACGAGGAGCTCGGACGCGAGATCGAGGGCAGCCGGGACATGACGCCGGAGCTCGAAGCGGCCATCGACGAGAACCTGGGCGACGACCTTTTGCGCCTGGTGTTCGTCGCCTGCCACCCCGTCCTCTCTACCGAGGCGCGGGTCGCGCTCACGCTGCGGTTGCTGGGAGGCCTGACCACCGAGGAGATCGCGCGAGCGTTCCTCGTCCCCGAGGCCACCGTCGCGCAGCGGATCGTCCGGGCCAAGCGGACGCTGGCCGAGGCGCGGGTCCCTTTCGAGGTCCCCCGCGGCCAAGAGCTGGAAAGCCGCCTCTCCTCGGTGCTCCAGGTCATCTACCTCGTGTTCAACGAGGGCTACTCGGCGACTGCGGGCGACGACTGGATGCGACCTGCCTTGTGCGAGGACGCGCTCCGTCTCGGCCGTATCCTGGCCGAGCTCGTCCCCGCGCAAGCGGAGGTCCAGGGGCTCGTCGCGCTCATGGAGATCCAGGCATCGCGCTCCGGGGCGCGCATCGGTCCATCGGGAGAGCCCGTCCTGCTGCTGGAGCAGGACCGTGGGCGCTGGGATCAGCTCCTCATCCGGCGTGGAATCGCCGCGCTGGGGCGTGCCGGACAGCTCGGCGGCATGCCCGGCCCGTACAGATTGCAGGCCGAGATCGCCGCCTGTCATGCGCGCGCGCGCACCGCCCAGGAGACGGACTGGAAGCGCATCGCGACGCTCTACGCCGCGCTCGCGCAGCTCGCACCATCGCCCGTGGTCGAGCTGAACCGCGCGGTCGCCGTCGGGATGGCGTCCGGTCCGGCCGCCGGCCTCGAGCTGGTCGACGCGCTCACCTCGGAACCCTCGCTCGAGAGCTACCATCTCTTGCCGAGCGTGCGCGGGGACCTCCTCGCCAAGCTCGGCCGCTTCGGCGAGGCGCGAGAGGAGTTCGAGCGGGCGGCGTCACTGACGCGGAACGCGCCGACCTGAGCGACTCCCGATCGAGTAAAAGGAGCGTTCCAGGAGGTCCGATCCATGTCGTTCAACGGCCAGCCCGACCACGATCCGCAGGAAACGCGCGAGTGGCTCGATGCGCTCGGAAGCGTCCTCTCGGCCGAGGGGACCGACCGCGCTCATTTCCTCGTCCAGCGGATGATCGACGAGGGACACCGATCAGGCATGCCCCTGCCCTTCTCCGCGACGACCGACTACGTCAACACCATCCCGGTCGAGAAGCAGGTGAAGTTTCCCGGCGACCTGGCCATCGAGCAGCGGATCCATGCCTATACGCGCTGGAACGCGATGGCGATGGTGGTCCGGGCGAACAAGCACACCAACGTCGGCGGGCACCTCTCGAGCTTCGCTTCCGCCGCGACCTTGTACGAGGTCGGCTTCAACCACTTCTGGCACGGGCAGTCCTGGAAGAACGGCGGCGACCTGGTGTTGATCCAGGGCCACTCCTCCCCCGGCATCTACGCCCGCGCGTTCCTGCTCGGCCGGTTCACCGAGGAGCAGCTCGACCATTTCCGGCAGGAGGTCGACGGCAAGGGCATCTCGTCGTACCCGCACCCGTGGCTGATGCCGAAGTTCTGGCAGTTCCCCACCGTGTCCATGGGCCTGGGCCCGCTCATGGCGATCTACCAGGCGCGCTTCATGCGCTACCTGCAGGATCGCGAGATATTGAATACCGAGGGCCGCAAAGTGTGGGCCTTCCTCGGCGACGGCGAGATGGACGAGCCCGAGTCGATGGGCGGTATCGGCCTCGCCGGCCGCGAGCAGCTCGACAACCTCATCTTCGTCGTCAACGCCAACCTGCAGCGGCTGGACGGGCCGGTGCGGGGCAACGGAAAGATCATCCAGGAGCTGGAGGGCGTCTTCCGCGGCGCCGGCTGGAACGTCATCAAGGTGATCTGGGGACGCCACTGGGACCCCCTGCTGGCCCGGGACAAGAGCGGCATCCTGAAGCGCCGGATGATGGAGGCGGTCGACGGCGAATACCAGACGTACAAGAGCCGCGACGGCGCCTACGTGCGCGAGCATTTCTTCAACACGCCCGAGCTCAAGGAGATGGTGGCCGACTATTCCGACGAGGACGTCTGGAACCTGAACCGCGGAGGCCACGACCCGTTCAAGGTGTACGCCGCCTACCATGCGGCGGCGAACCACAAAGGTCAGCCCACCGTCATCCTGGCGAAGACGATCAAGGGCTACCAGATGGGCGAGGAAGGCGAGGGATTGAACGTCGCCCATCAGATCAAGAAGCTGTCCGACCAGGCCATCCGCAAGATCCGCGACCGCTTCGACCTTCCCGTCCCCGACGACAAGCTCGACGACGTCCCCTATCTCAAGTTCGCGGAGGGATCGCGCGAGCTCGAGTACATGCGCAGCCGCCGCCAGTCGCTGGGCGGGTACCTGCCCTCGCGGCGTACGCATGCCGAGCCCCTCAAGGTGCCGGATATCTCCGCCTTCGAGCGCTTCCTGAAGAGCAGCGAGGATCGCGAGCCGTCGACCACCATGGTGCTGGTGCAGATCCTCCAGATGCTCGCGCGCGACAAGGAGATCGGGAAGTACGTGGTCCCCATCGTCCCCGACGAGGCGCGCACCTTCGGCATGGAGGGGATGTTCCGGCAGATGGGCATCTGGAGCCACACCGGGCAGAAGTACACGCCGCAGGATGCCGACCAGCTCATGTTCTACAAGGAGGATCGCCGCGGGCAGTTCCTCGAGGAGGGCATCTCCGAGGCCGGCTCGATGTGCGACTGGATCGCGGCGGCCACGGCGTACTCGACGCACGGCACGCAGATGATCCCCTTCTTCATCTTCTATTCGATGTTCGGGTTCCAGCGCATCGGTGACTTCTGCTGGGCCGCCGGAGACATGCGCTCGCGCGGATTCCTCGTCGGCGGCACCTCCGGCCGGACCACGCTCAACGGCGAGGGTTTGCAACACGAGGACGGCCACTCGCACGTCCTCTCCTCCACCGTGCCCAATTGCGTGTCCTTCGACCCCACCTTCGGCTACGAGGTAGCGGTGATCGTGCAGGACGGCCTGCGCCGCATGCACAAAGAGCAGCAGGACATCTACTATTACCTGACGGTGCTCAACGAGAACTACCCGCATCCCGCCATGCCCGAGGGCGCGGCAGAGGGGATCGTTCGCGGGATGTATCTCTTCCGCCGCGGCGGGGCGGGCGGCAAGAAGACGCCACGCGTGCAGCTCCTCGGATCGGGGGCCATCTTCCGGGAGGTCATCGCCGCGGCCGACCTGCTCCGGACCGATTTCGGTATCGAGTCCGACCTGTGGGGGTGCCCGAGCTTCACCGAGCTGGCGCGCGAGGGGCACGCCACCAGCCGCTGGAACACGCTCCACCCGACCGAACCGGCGAAGCGGCCGTATGTCGCGCAGTTGCTCCAAGAAACCGAGGGACCAGTCATCGCCGCGACCGACTACATCCGTACCTTCGCCGAGCAGATCCGCGCGTACGTGCCACGGAGGTACGTGGTCCTCGGGACGGACGGCTATGGCCGCTCCGACACGCGCGAGAAGCTGCGCCGGTTCTTCGAGGTCGACCGCTTCCACGTCGCGGTCGCCGCGCTCAAGGCGCTGGCGGACGAGGGCGCGCTCCCGGCCACCAGGGTCGCCGAGGCCATCCAGAAATACGGGATCGAGGCGAATCGGCCCGCCCCGTGGACCGTCTGAATCCGGAGACGCGATGAGCACGCTCGAGATCAAGGTCCCGGACATCGGCGATTTCACGGACGTCCCGATCATCCAGGTCTTCGTCAAACCCGGCGACGCGGTGAAGCCGGAGGACCCGCTGATCTCGCTCGAGTCCGACAAGGCGACGATGGACGTCCCCTCTCCCGCCGCCGGCACCGTCAAGGACCTGAAGGTCAAGGTGGGCGACAGGGTCAGCCAGGGCAAGGTGATCCTGGTGCTCGACGCGGCGTCGGGCGGCGACGGGAACGGCGCGAGGACGACCTCGGCCGCGCCCGCGGGCGGGAATGGAGCTTCGGCCGCGGCCGCTCCCGCCGCTGCGCCGGCGGCGAAGGGTGCAGCGCCCGCGCCGGCCGAGGAAGCGGCTCCGCCCCGCCAGGCGCCCGCCGCGGCTGCGCCCGCGCCGGCCCCGGCTGCCGCTGCGGCTCCTGCTCCTGCTGCTGCGAAGATCGAGAGCGAGGCGTTCAAGCAGGCGCACGCGTCGCCCTCGGTGCGCAAGTTCGCGCGCGAGCTGGGGGTCGACCTCTCGCGCGTTTCGGGGTCCGGCCCGAAGGGCCGCATCCTGCAAGCGGACGTGCAGGCCTATGTCAAGGGAGCGATGTCCGCGCCCGGCGCCGGCGCGACGCCCGCGGGTGGCGGGCTCAACCTCCCGCCCTGGCCAAAGGTGGATTTCGCGAAATTCGGGCCGGTGGAAGTGAAGCCGCTCCCGCGCATCAAGAAGATCTCCGGCGCCAACCTGGCGCGCAACTGGATCATGATCCCGCACGTCACGCAGTTCGACGAGGCGGACATCACCGAGCTCGAGGCGCTGCGCGTCCAGGTCAACCAGGAGAACGAGAAGACCGGCGTCAAGGTCACCCTGCTCGCCTTCTTGATGAAGGCGTGCGTCGCGGCGCTGGCGAGGTTCCCCGAGTTCAATTCTTCGCTCGACGGCGACAACCTCGTGCTGAAGCACTATTTCCACATCGGTTTCGCCGCCGATACCCCGAACGGCCTGGTGGTCCCCGTCGTGCGCGACTGCGACAGGAAGGGCGTGCTGCAGATTGCGCAGGAGACGGCCGCGCTGGCGGCGAAAGCGCGCGAAGGGAAGCTCACGCCGGCCGACATGCAGGGCGGCTCGATCTCCATCTCCAGCCTGGGCGGCATCGGCGGGACCGCGTTCACGCCGATCGTCAACGCGCCGGAGGTCGCCGTCATCGGCGTCTCGAAGAGCGCGCACAAGCCGGTGTGGGACGGCGCGCAGTTCGCGCCCAGGCTGATGCTGCCTCTTTCGCTGTCCTACGATCACCGGGTGATCGACGGCGCCACGGCCGCCCGCTTCACTGCCTACCTCGCGAAGCTCCTCGCCGACATGCGGCGCGCGATGCTCTAAGGGACGGAACAGGCCATGGCCACCCAGGAAGTGAAGGTCCCGGACATCGGCGATTTCAAGGACGTCCCGGTCATCCAGGTGTTCGTCAAGGCCGGCGATCCAGTGAAGCCCGAAGATCCGCTCATCTCCCTCGAGTCGGACAAGGCGACCATGGACGTCCCCTCGCCTGCTGCAGGGACTGTCAAGGAGCTGAAGATCAAGGTCGGCGATCGCGTCAGCGAAGGCCGCGTCATCCTGGTGCTCGAGACGGCCGCGGCCGGAGCCGCTGCGCAACCGCCGGCGGCTACCGAGGCACGGCCCGCGCCGGCTACCGAGGCACGGCCCGCGCCGGCCACCGAGGCACGACCCCCGGCCGCCGCTCCCGCGCCTGCTGCCGCCGCGGCAGCGACGTACCGCGGACAGGTGGATGTCGAGGCGGGGATGCTGGTGATCGGCGCCGGCCCCGGAGGCTACAGCGCCGCGTTCCGCGCGGCGGACCTCGGTCTGAAGACCGTCCTGGTCGAGCGATACCAGAGGCTGGGTGGAGTCTGCCTCAACGTGGGTTGCATCCCGTCCAAGGCGCTGCTCCACGTGGCCAGGGTCATCGACGAGGTGGAGGAAGTCGGCCATTTCGGCGTCAGCTTCGGAAGCGGCAAACCGGGGCTGGACCTCGACAAGCTGCGCGGCTGGAAGGAATCGGTGGTCAAGAAGCTCACCGGCGGCCTTTCCATCCTCGCCAAGCAGCGCAAGGTCGCGGTGCTGCAGGGCGTGGCGCAGTTCCTCGACGCGCACCACGTCGAAGTGGCCGCTGGCGAGGGGAAGAAGCAGGTCGTCCGGTTCGATCAGTGCATCATCGCGGCGGGCTCGCAGGCGGCGAAGCTGCCGTTCCTGCCTGCCGATCCACGCATCATCGACTCCACGGGGGCGCTCGAGCTGCCAGGTGTCCCGGGCAGGATGCTCGTCATCGGCGGCGGGATCATCGGCATGGAGATGGCCCAGGTCTACGCGTCGCTGGGCGCGCGGATCACGGTCGTCGAGCTCTTGCCGCAGCTCATGACCGGAGCCGATCCGGACCTGGTGCGGCCCCTCGCCAGGCGCATGGGCAAGCGCTACGAGGGCATCCTTCTGGACACGAAGGTGACGCGCGCCGAGGCGGCCAAAGAGGGAATCCACGTCTGGTTCGAGGGAAAGAACGCCCCGAAGGAGCCGCAGACGTACGAGCGCGTCCTGGTGGCCGTCGGCCGCACACCGAACGGGAAGAAGCTCGCCGCCGAGAAGGCGGGCGTGACGGTCACCGACCGCGGCTTCATTCCCGCGGACGGCCAGCTGCGCACGAACGTGCCGCACATCTTCGCCATCGGGGACATCGTCGGACCGCCGATGCTGGCCCACAAGGCGATCCACGAGGGTCACGTCGCGGCCGAGGCAGCGGCCGGGATGAAATCGTATTTCGACGCGCGCGCCATTCCGTCCGTCGCGTTCACCGATCCGGAGGTGGCATGGGTCGGGGTAACCGAGGACGAGGCGAAGGCCAAAGGGATCAAGTACCGCAAGGGCTCGTTTCCCTGGGCCGCCTCGGGCCGCTCGCTGGCGCTCGGCCGCGACGAGGGAATGACCAAGCTCCTCTTCGACGAGGAGACCCACCGGATCATCGGCGGCGGAATCGTCGGAACCAACGCCGGCGATCTCATCTCCGAGGTCGGGCTGGCCATCGAGATGGGAGCCGACGCGGTGGACATCGGCAAGACCATCCACCCGCATCCCACGCTCTCCGAATCGGTAGGGCTGTCCGCGGAGGCCTACGAGGGGACGATCACCGATCTGTACGTTCCGAAGAGGTGACGCCCCGAGAGCTCGCCATGAACGCGCGAAATCCGCTGTCGTTCGCCGCTGTGCTGTGTGTGGCCTTTGCCGTTCCCGCGCCGGCGGCGAGCGGCGTCGACCCGCGCATCGCACCGGGATTCGAGTCCATCCAGATCCGCGACCTGCGCGCCGACCTGACGTTCCTGTCCTCGGACGTGCTCGAAGGACGCATGTCGCTCGCGCACGGATCCGAGGTCGCCGTCCAGTTCATCGCCGCGGAGTTCGCGAAGGCGGGGCTGACGCCGGCCAGCGGCCGCTCCTTTCTCCAGCCCGTGCCGCTCATCGAATACCTGCCCGACCTGCAACATACGCAACTCACCTTGCGTCGCGGAGCTACCGCGGAGCGCTACGCGTTCCTGGAGGACTTCGTCGGTTTCTTTCCCCGCGACATCGAGGTCGAGGCGCCGGTGGTGTTCGCCGGGTTCGGAATCACCGCGCCGCAGTTCCACTACGACGACTACGCAGGCCTCGACGCACGGGGCAAGATCGTGCTGGTGTTCGACCACGAGCCGCAGGAGGCCGACGCCGCATCCATCTTCAACGGCGTAGGCAACACGACCGCGGCGAACGTGCGTCTCAAGGTCTTGAACGCGCAGCGGCACGGCGCGGTCGGCGCGCTGATCGTCGGCGAGCCGAACCGCAAGCACCCTTCCAATCTGGAGCGCCTGGCGCGCATTCCCGGAATCATGGAGCGCTTCACGCGCCGGCCTTCCCAGGCGCTCACGGACAACAACGGCATCGAAATCCCCTACTTCACGGTCAACGATCGCGTCGGCGCCGCGCTGCTCGCCAACGCGGGCAGGACGCCGGCCGAGCTGCAGGCCGCGCTCGACAAGACGCTGAAACCCGTTTCCATGCCCCTGCGCCAGACGGTCGTCGCCATGAGCGTCGTCAACCTGAGCATGCGGCGCGCGACCACTTCCAACGTCGTCGGTCTGCTGGAGGGCAGCGATCCCCGGCTGAAGGGCGAAACCATCGTCTTCGGAGGGCACTTCGATCACGAGGGCGTCTGGGACGGCAAGACCTATCCCGGGGCCGACGACAACGGCACCGGCACCGCCGGCGTGATGGAGCTGGCGCGGGCCTTCGCGCGCAACGCGGAGAGGCCGAAACGCACCCTGGTGTTCGCCGTATTCGCCGCCGAGGAGCGCGGTCTACTCGGCTCGTACTTCTATGCGGCTAACCCGCTACGGCCGTTTGCCGGGATACGCGCCGTGATCAACTTCGACATGATCGGGCGCAACGAGGCGCCGAGCCCGCAGACCGAGGGGCTGACGGAGATCGCCGCGGACACGTCCAACGAGCTCGGTCTCATCGGCACCATCAACAGTCCGGATTACCGCACCGTGGTCGAGCGCGAGAACGAGCACGTCGGGCTGAAGCTGACCTACAAGTGGGACCAGGATTCCGCGCTCAACGTGTTCCAGCGCAGCGATCAGTTCCCCTTCGCCATCCGCGACGTTCCCGCGGTGTGGTGGTTCACCGGGTTCCACCCCGACTACCACCAGCCCTCGGATACGGTGGAGAAGATCAACTTCGAGAAGATGCGGAAGATCTTGCAGCTGGCGTATCTCGCGGGCTGGAGCTTCGCGGACTCGGCGACGCCACCGCGCTACGTCCCCGCGCCCGTGCCGGCCCGGATGAGCAAGCAATAGCCTCGGCGAGCGCTAGGCCCCAATATGGTTGCTGCTACGAGGAGAGTGAGTTGATCGGCGGCCTTGAGACGCCGCAGACGAAGACGCCGAGTACGACTGAGATCCTGCGCATTGTGCGACCCTATCAACCCGGTGCTGCGCGCGCGACCCCTGGTTCGCCCGTTCCGTGGTTCCGTGTCATGTCGGACCAATCAGCGATAGTTGCAGGATGTCAAATGCACGCATCTTCGCCGACCGCCTGGCCGATCTCCTCCGCTACGGGCGCGCTGCGATGGCGGACTTTCTCGTTGCCCTGGCGGAATTCGACGAGTGCAAGGCTTGGATGGAGCTCGGGTACTCCAGCCTCTTCTACTTCCTGCATCGCGAGCTCGGTCTATCGAAGGGCGCGGCGCACTACCGTAAGACGGCGGCGGATCTGGTCCAGAGATTTCCAGAGATCGTCGAGCCGCTCCGCGATGGTCGGCTGTGCATCACGAGCATCGTCCAACTGGCCAAGGTCTTGACACCGGAGAACCGCTACGAGACGCTGCCGAAGTTCTTCCAACGCTCTAGGCGCGAATCGATTGCAATCGTAGCGGCGCTCCAGCCCGCCGAAGTTGTTCCGCACCGCGACGTGGTAACCGCCTTGCGTGACCATCCTGCGCCGCTGTTCACGGAGGCGTCGGCCGCGCTCGACATGGCAGTTCAACCGGTTGAACTAAATGTCTCCTTGTCGACGAATCCCGAGGGTCCGAATCCGTCCGGTACGACGAGCGCGACTCAAGACTCTTCGCCCGCACGGCCGGTTCGACGCGACTCGGACGAACCACTGACCGAGGAGCTGTCACGACTCCACGTCACGGTGTCCCGGCGGTTCCTCGAGAAGCTGGAGGCGGCGCGTGTCGCGCTCTCCCACTCCCAGCCAGGAGGAAGCATGGAGGACGTGCTCGAAACAGGACTCGATCTGGTTTTGGAGCGCCAAGCGAAGCGCAAGGGCCTCGTCGAAAAACCGCGGAAGGGGACCCCATCGGCGAACGCAGCGGTTCTGACCGCCGCGGTGAAACGCCGGGTCTGGACCCGGGATGGTGGCCGCTGCCAGTGGCCGGTCGAGTCCGGCGGCATCTGTGGGTCAACGGTACGGCTGGAATTCGATCATCAGGTTCCGCGTGCCCGGGGTGGCCTTTCAACGACCGACAACGTCAGGCTGCTCTGCAGGGTTCACAACGACCTCGC
>VBKO01000320.1:0-12117 GCA_005888115.1 Deltaproteobacteria bacterium | reverse complement strand
CGATCCGGGCGGGCGAAAGCCGATCGCGCGTACTTGTAGCTCCTGTTTCACGGGGCGTCCGCCGCGTGGCGACAGTGTGAGCGTTTCCGACGTTTCGGGTTAGCAATCGACGAATGTCGGATGGCAGCGAGCGGGCGAGCGCCTGTATGCGTGTTCGCCATTCGATTCACCCTCATTGATCCATTCACGCTTGCTCAGGCGCCTACGGGCGCACCAATCGAAGGGGGTCGTGCATGCGTTTGCGTTTCGCGGCCGTGCTCGTAATCGCAGGGTTCCTCGCCGCGTGCGGCGGCGCGGTCTCCACCGAGGAAGAACGTTCATCCTCGGAAGCGCTCTCGCAGCGCGCGGCGCACGCTCCCGTCTGTGGAGTGGCGGCGGCGGGTAGCGCGCGCTGCCACTCCCACGTCCGGGTGGAACCCACGGGCAACCCCGCGGCCACCGCCGGTCCGACCGGCTACAACCCGGCGGACCTGATCGCGGCGTACAAGTTGCCGACCACCGGCGGCGTGGGCCAGACCATCGCCATCGTCGACGCGTTCGACGATCCGAACGCGGAGAGCGATCTGGCCGTCTACCGCTCCACCTTCGGCCTTCCGCCCTGCACGACCGCCAACGGTTGCTTCCGGAAGGTGAAC
This sequence comes from Deltaproteobacteria bacterium, assembly GCA_005888115.1. Lineage (GTDB taxonomy): Bacteria > Myxococcota > Myxococcia > Myxococcales > 40CM-4-68-19 > VBKO01. The sequence goes on along the minus strand of VBKO01000320.1, from coordinate 11,482 downwards.
CAGACCGGCGGCACCAAATACCCGCGCGCCAACTCCGGCTGGGCGCAGGAAATCTCGCTCGACCTCGACATGGCGAGCGCCATCTGCCCCAACTGCAAGATCCTCCTCGTCGAGGCGAGCACGAACTCCTTCGCCAATCTCGCTGCAGCCGTCGACACGGCGGCCCGCCTGGGCGCGAACGCGATCTCGAACTCCTACGGCGGCGGGGAATACTCGGCCGAGGTCACCGACGAGGCGCATTTCAACCATCCGGGCATAGCGGTCACCGTCAGCTCCGGCGACAGCGGGTTCGGCGTCCAGTTCCCCGCAGCATCCCAATTCGTCACCGCAGTGGGGGGCACCTCGCTCAGTCGCGCCGCCAATGCGCGCGGGTTCACCGAGACGGTGTGGAACGGCGCAGGCAGCGGCTGCAGCGCGTTCATCTCCAAGCCGACATGGCAGACGGACTCCGGCTGCGCGCGCCGGACGGTGGCCGACGTGGCGGCGGTCGCCGATCCGAACACGGGCGTATCCGTCTACGATACCTTCCGAGTGTCGGGCGGCGGCGGCTGGCTGGTCTTCGGCGGAACCAGCGTCGCCGCGCCCATCGTCGCGGCGGTGTATGCGCTGACGGGCAACGCCAGCGCGCTGAACCACGCGCAGTCCGTCTACACGAACCGCGCGTCGCTCTTCGACGTGACCTCGGGAAGCAACGGCGCCTGCGGCGGCTCGTATCTCTGCACCGGCGTTGCCGGCTACGACGGCCCCACCGGCAACGGCACGCCGAACGGAACGGGCGCGTTCTAGACGGGGACGAAGTTCTGCCGACGCCCTGCCCGTGCGTCCGCTGGCGGGGCGTCTCTGTCGGAGAGGGCCTTCTTGCGCATCTTCCTCCTCGCCGTTCTCGCGCTCTGCGGCTCCTGCGCGCGACCCGAACCGGCGCCGCCGCGGCCCGCGGACCCCGACGCCCAACCCTGCTCAACGGCAACCGACTGCGCCGGCATGCTGCCTCACCTCTGCCGTGCCTGCGGCGATGGCGGCAATGAATGCGCGCACTGGGACTGCGTCTCGGGGTCGTGCGCGGTCACGCTCTGTGGCGAGGCGCAACCATGATCGCCGCCGCCTACCCGAGATACGCTCCGCCGTTCACGTGCAGCGACTGGCCGGTGATGTAGCGCGCCTCGGGGCCGGCGAGGAATCGGACCGCGGCTGCGATGTCCTGCGGCGTGCCGGAGCGGCCCACCAGGGTCTTGCTCGATTGGTGGTGCTGCGGCGGCTTGGTGCCCGGAGCGCGCACGGTGTCGATCAAACCGGGGACCACGCAGTTCGCGGTGATCCCGTCGCCAGCCAGGTCGCAGGCGAGCGCCTTGGTGAAGCCGATCAGGCCCGACTTGGCGGCGAGCACGTGCGCGCGCTGCCTGGCGCCGGTGTGCGCGCTCATGCCGCCGATGTTGATGACCGCCCCGGAGCCGCTCGCCTTGAGGTGGGGAAGCGCAGCCTTCACCGTCAGGAAGGCGCCGTCCAGGATCACCGAGTGGACGGCGCGCCAGTCGGCGAGGGACAATGACTCGAACGGCTTCTCCGGCCGGACCGCCGCGTTGTTGACCAGGATGTCGATGCGGCCCAGCCGGTCGGCAACCGCCCCGGCCATGCGCTGGACCGCCGGCTCGTCGGAGACGTCCGCCATGAGGGCCAGCGCCCTGCCGCCGCGAGACTCGATCTCCGCCACGACCGCATCCACCTCGGCCCGGTTGGCGCGGCCGTTGACCGCCACGGCTGCGCCGGCATCGGCCAGGGCGAGCGCGATGGCCCGACCGATGTTGCGCCCTGCCCCCGTGACGATGGCCACCCGGCCGGCAAGCTCGTTGGTCATGGCGCAATCACCCTCGCAGGACCGTCAGATCGACGGCACCGTCCCACAGAGTGCGAGGCAGCGCGAGGGCTGCGGTCACGCGGTCGTCTGGCCAGCCGCCGGCGCGGGCATTGCTCCGGAGCTTCTCCTCGAGATCGGCGCGGGTCAGCGGCTCGCGGGCCCCCCCGCGGAGGTGCGGCTGGCGCTCCTCGATCAGGCGTCCGTCGGCGAGACGCGCGCGCAGATGGCCGGTGTACTCGAACGGATACGGATTGGCGGCGTCGATCTGGTAGCGGACCTTGGCCGCGAGAGCGCGGACGGCCGGGTCCGCAACCGCGTCGTCGGTGAAAGCGTCGAATCCGAGGTTTCCCCGGACGAGCGTCGCGGCGATGCAGTACGGCGCCGAGAACTTCCCGGCGTAGCCGTTCGGCGGTCGCTGCTTGTCCGCGAGCGGCTCCCACAGCCGGTGCACGGTGCCCTCGGCAACCTCGGCGACCAGCTCGACGATGACTTCCCGGCCGGCGCGCTTGCGGAGCGTTCGGGCGCAATCGACGTACGGCTGGATCATCGTTCCGCAAGGATAGGGCTTGAAGGCCAACCCCGTCATGAGCCAGCGCTGGCCGAAGCCGTCGAGCAATGCGGCGTAGTTTCCCTCCGTGGCGCGCGCGAAGGCGGCGAACAGCCCATGGGTACCCTCGAACACCGTGCGCGGACCGCTGAAGCCGGCGCGCCCGAGCAGCGCGGCCCGAAGACCCGACTGCGCTGCCCAACCCGGGTGCATGCGCTTCGTCCAGCTGCCTTCGGCGAGGTACTCGATGATGCCGCTCGCCATCGAGCCAGCGACGCCCAACGCGTCGACGAGCCGTCGCGCCTCGAGCCCGAGGGCGGCGCCGACGCCGGCCGCCGCTGCCACGGCGCCGAACACCGCCGTCGGGTGGAAGCCCGCCTTGTGCACCGCCTTGGGCACCACCAGGCTCAACCGGCAGATCGTCTCCACGCCGGCGGCGATGCCGAGGAGCGCGGAAGCGCCGTCGAGCCCTTCCTGCTCCGCGGCGGCGAGGACCGCGGGAACGACGACGGCGCCCGCGTGGACCGGGCCGCCTTCGAACGTATCGTCGAAGTCCTCTCCGTGCGCCGCGGTGCCGTTGACGAAGGCAGCCGCCGCTGCCCCCACCTGCCCGGGGTGTCCGATCGCGGTCGCCGGGCCAGGGTCCGAGCTCCAGGCGGAGAGCGCCGCCCGGACGTAATCCGTCCGGCGCGCCACCAGGCACAGGCCGATGACGTCGATCAGAAGCCGCTCGCAGGTCTCGCGGACCGCGGGGGGCAAGCGGGCTGCCTCCAGCGACGCGATGCGCTCGGCGAGAGCTTCGGCGACGGGGCGCTCGCCGCCCATCAGTAGTGCCTCACGCGCAGCGGGCCGCCGAGGCCCGGGACGCGGCTTGCCGCGGCGATCACCGCCGAAGTGAGGATCAGCATGGTCAGGCCGAGCACCGCGATGGCAGCGAGATCGCCGCTCTCGTTGAGGTCGAAGATGAGGACCGAGAGCACCTTCGTCTCCGAGGTGAAGAGGATGGCCGCCGCGGAAAGCTCGCGGACGACCGCGACGAAGACGAAGCACCAGGTGGCGATCAGCGACGGTCCGAGCAGCGGAGCGGTCACGTCGCGCAGCGTCCTCAGCCGCGAGGCGCCCAGGATCCGGCTCGCCTCCTCCAGCTCTGGCGACACGGTGCGGAACGCGGCCTGCAGCTGCTGGTATGCGGCGGGCAGCTCGATGGTCACGTACGCGAGGAGGAGGATCCAGAGCGTCCCATACAGCACCACCGGCCCCCGCGTGTACGCGAGGAACAGGCCGACCCCGAGCGCGATGGCCGGAATGGCGATCGGCGCCGTCGCGAGGAAGGCCAGCACGCGGTGTCCTCGGATCGCCGCGCGCGCCGTCAGGTAGGAGATCACGAGCGCCAGCAGCGACCCGGAGGTGGCGGCCAGGAGCCCGAGCAGGAAGGTGTTCTTCAGCGCGAGCTTGGTGGCGGAGAGCTCGAGGAAGACGAATCGGACGTGCTCGAGGGTGAACCCCTCGACGGTGAGTGGTTGCGACGGGACGCGGGAGAAGGCCGCGTTCAGCAGCGCCAGGTAGGGCAGGAAGACGGGCAAGGACAGCACGGCGAGGCACAGGGCAAGCGCGGGCCAGCGCAACGGTCCCAGGGCCACTGGCCTCGGCGGGCCGCTCCTTCCGCCGACCACCGAGTATCCGCGGCGGCCCAGGACCGCGGCCTGCGCCCGCAGCAGCACGACCGTCACCAGGAGGAGCGGAAGCGAGGCAGCGGCGGCGAGCTCCGGCTTGGGCGGGTACTGGAACAAGCTCCAGATCTTGGTGGTCATCGTGTGGAAGCCCGCCGGCAAGGCGAGGATGCCCGGCGCTCCGAACAAGGTCATCGCCTGCAGGAAGGCGATCAGCGCTCCGGCCGCCAGCGCGGGGAGCGCGAGCGGGATGGTCACCCGTCGCGCCGTGCGCCAGGCGCTTCCGCCCAGCATCGACGACGCGTCTTCCAACTCGCCCGGGATGCGATCGAGCGCGTTGGCGACCAGCACGAACACGTACGGGAAGGTGTAGCAGGAGACGACGAAGACGAGCCCGCCCAGCGTGTACACGTTGAACAGCACCGCCTCGGGACCCGCGCCGGTCGAGGCGCGGCGGAGCTGGTTGAGGAGGCCGCTGTTCGGCGCGGCCAACAGCTCCCAGGCGATGGCCCCCAGGAAGGGCGGCGTCACGAACGACGCCATGACGATGAAGCGGACGGTCCGGCGCAGCGGCATGTCGGTGCGCGCGACGACCCAACCCAGCGGGGCCGCGACCAGGCAGCAGATCAGGCTCACCGAGACGGCGAGCGTGAGGGTGGTGAAGAGGGGCTCGACGAACGCCGGGTCGCTGAACAGCAACCGGAAGTTGGCCAGCGTGAAGCCTCCTCCCCGCCCCGTGAAGGCGAAGACCACCAGCCAGCCGATCGGCAGCACGACCAGGAGGCAGAGCGCCACCGCGAATACCGCCAGGATCGCGCCCGAGAGGTCGGGGCGAGCCCGCCACGGCAGTGCCCGCGCGCCCACCACTCACACCTTGAAGTACTTGCTGTACCGCGCCTTGATCTCGTCGGCCTGCTTCTCGACCGCTGCGGGGTCGTCCTTCATGAGCTTGATCTCCCGCAAGGGCTTGCGGCCTGCCTTGTCCTTGACCAGCGCGTGCATCGAGCGCAGCCCGCCGGAATCGACCATGAGCTGCTGCGCCTCGACGGAGAAGAGGAAGCTTTGCAGCAGGCGCGCCGCGTTCGGGTGGGGCGCGTCCTTCAGGACGCCGGACGGGCCGACGATCAGCGGCGTCCCTTCGGTGGGATAGACGATCTCGACCGGCTCGCCCTTCTCCTTGAGCTGGAAGAGGTTGTACTCGTTGCCGTCGGCCATCACCGCACGTTCGCCGAGAGCCAGCTTCTTGGGCGGGTCGGCCGAAGACTGCACCTGCATCACCTTCTGCCGGGCCAGCTTCTCGAAGTACTCCCACCCGAGGTCGCGCGAGATCTGGAAGGTGGCGGTCATGATCGTACCGCTGTATCCAGGATGACCCTTCACGATCTTGCCGGACCACTTCGGATCGAGCAGATCGGCGAAGCTCTTCGGCGCTTCTTCCGGCTTCACCAGCTTGGTGTTGTAGCCGATCACGCTCAGCCAGATGCGCCAGCTCGCGAACAGGCCGTCCGGATCCTTGTGCTCCGCCGGGTAGTGGAGAGCGACGTCCTCGGGCACGTACGGCGCGAGGATGCCCTCGCGCTTCCAGACGATGAAGTGCGCGGCGTCCGAGCTGTTCACCACGTCGACCGCATGGATGTTGCTCCCGTATTCCTGCCCGATGCGCTGGAAGATCCGCTCGCCGCCCGACCGCTCCACGCGCATGGCGATGCCCGGGTACTTCGCCTCGAACGCCTTGGCGATGCGCTCCGCCACCGGAAGGTCCACGGCGGTGTACCAGATCGCCTTGCCTTCCTTCTTCGCCGCCTCGATCAGCTCCGGTGTGATCTTGCCCGGCGCCGGGCCCGCCGCCCGCGCCCGCCCGTCCGGCAACAGCACCGCGAGCGAGGCGACGGTGAGAGTCAGGTGGAAGAGTCAGCCATACGGAGGCGCCCGGGGCGAAGCTGCCGTCGGGCGGCGCGATGATACGCAGCTGGCTTCCGTCAGCAACCTCGACGAGATAGTCGCGCGCGTTGCCCAGGAAGACGTTGCGAACGACCGTGCACTGAACCGCGTTCGTCGAGGCCGGGCGGGTGGCATGGTTGGTCATGGCGATGTCGTGCTGCCGGATGCAGACGGCCACCTCCGCGCCGGCCGCCAGCGCCGCTCCGCGGCACTCGATCGGGGTTCCGGCGAACGAGACGTGCGTCGAGTCGAGCGCCTTCCCGTGCAGGATGTTGCTGCCGCCCAGAAAGCGCGCGACGAACTCCGACCGCGGCCGCTCGTACACTTCCTCCGGCGTGCCGAGCTGCTCGATGCGCCCGGCGTTCATGACGGCGATCCGGTCGGCGGTCGTCATCGCCTCGCCCTGGTCGTGGGTGACGTAGATGCTGGTGTAGCGGTAGGCGTCGTGCAGCCGGCGCACCTCGAACCGCATCTCCTCGCGCAGGTTGGCGTCGAGGCTCGAGAGCGGTTCGTCGAGCAGCAGCGTGTCGGGTTCGACGATCAGCGCGCGGGCGAGCGAGACGCGCTGCTGCTGCCCGCCGGAAAGCTCCCCCGGGTACCGCTCCGCGAACGGGGCGAGGTGCGTGGTCGCCAGGATGGCCGAGACCTTCCTGGCGATGGTGGCCCGATCGAGCTTCCTCACCCGGAGGCCGTACGCGACGTTCTCGGCGACGGTCATGTGCGGCCAGAGCGCGTGTGTCTGGAAGACCATCGAGACGTTGCGTTGCTCGGGAGGCAGCGCGCGACCGGGCGCGGACACCACGCGATCGCCGAGGAGGATCTCCCCGCCGGTAGGCTCGATGAAACCGGCGACCAGGCGCAGCGCGGTGGTCTTGCCGCAGCCGGACGGCCCGAGCAGGCAGACCAGCTGCCCATGCTGGACCTCGAGCGAGACGCCGTCGAGCGCGGTCTGGTCGCCGAAGCGCTTCGTGAGCCCGCGCAGGATGACCGACGACACGGCGACTCCTACTTGCCGGTGAATGCCGGCTTGCGCTTCTCCAGGAATGCCTTGCGGCCTTCGACGTAGTCCTGGCTGGCGAAGCAGCGGGCGACGAGGTCGGCGGCGCGCTTCAGGTCGCGCTCGTTCTCCGGTTTCAGCACCTCCAGCGAGATCTGCTTGATGGCGTCGACGGTGAGCGGAGCGTTGGCTGCCACGCCGTCGGCGTACTCCCGCACGGAGGAAGCCAGCTCGGAATCGGCGAGGACGCGGTTGACGAGCCCCATCGCCAGGGCCTCGGCCGCGCCGAACTGGCGGGCGCTGAAGAAGATGTCCTTCGTGTGCGCCGGCCCGATGGTGTCGATGAAGCGCTTCAGACCTGCGTAGCCGTAACCAAGCCCGAGCTTCGCCGCGGGCAGGCCGAAGCGCGAGCCTTCCGAGCAGAAGCGCAGGTCGCAGCAGACGGCGAGGTTGAGCCCGCCGCCGAGGCAGTAACCCTGGACCATGGCGATGGTCGGCTTGGGGTAGGCGGCCACCCCCGAGTACACCTTCTCGGTGGTGGCGTTGTAGCGCTCGACGGCCTCCCGCGTGGCGCGCTCGTCCTCGAACTTGGAGATGTCGGCGCCTGAGACGAAGGATTTCCCTCCTGCTCCGGCCAGGACCACGACCCGGATCTCCTCGTCCGCGGCGAAGTCGTCGAGGATCTTCGCGGCGGCTTGCCACATCTCGAGCGAGACGGCGTTGTGGCGCTCGGGATTGTTGAAGATCATCGTGCCGACGCGCCCTTCCTTGCGGGCGAGCATCTTGTCGCTTTTCTCCATGCGGCTCTCCCTCAAATCACCCTGTCCCGGCGCAGCTTCTCGATCTCCGCGTCCGAGAAACCGAACTCGCGCAGCACCTCGCCGGTGTGCTCCCCGCGACCCGGCGGCGGAGCCGCCACGCGGCTCGGCGTGCGGCTCAAGGTCACCGGCTGCCCGACGACGCGCAGCGTGCCGCCGGCCGTCGCGATCTCCCGTACGATGCCCAGGTGCTTGACCTGGGGGTCGGCGAACACCTTGTCGATCGAATGGATCGGCCCGCAAGGAACGCCCGCCTCGTTGAGTCGATCGACCCACTCGGCGCTGGTGCGGCCGGTCAAATAGGTCTCCAGCTCGGCGTTGAGAGCGTCGCGGTTCTTGAGGCGCGCCGCCGCGGTGGCGTACTCCGGCCTGTCGATCAGAGCCTCCGCTCCGATCGCGCGGCAGAGCCGCTCCCACAGGGTCCCGCCCACGGCAGCGACGTTGATGTGGCCGTCGCGGGTCTTGAAAACGCCCGTCGGAATGCTGGTCGGATGGTTGTTGCCCGCCTGTGGCGGCACCTCGCCGGCGTTCAGCCAGCGCGAGGCCTGGAAATCGAGCATGAAGATCTGCGACTCCAAGAGCGAGGTCGCCACTTCCTGACCCTTGCCGGACTGCTCGCGCTCGAGCAGCGCCACCAGGATGCCAAGCGCGCAGAAGAGACCGGCGGTGAGGTCGGCGATGGGCACGCCGACGCGCATCGGCCCTCGTCCCGGCTCGCCGGTGATCGACATGAGCCCGCCCAGGCCCTGCGCAATCTGGTCCACGCCCGGGCGGTCGCGATACGGGCCGTCCTGCCCGAAGCCGGAGATGCTCGCGTAGACGAGCCGCGGATTGATCTTGCTCAACGTCGGGTAGTCGACGCCCAGGCGCGTCTTCACGTGGGGCCGGAAGTTCTCCACCACCACGTCGGCCTTGACCGCCAGGCGCCGGAAGAGGGCCACGCCGTCCGGCGACTTCAAGTCGAGCGTGATGCCGCGCTTGTTGCGGTGCAGGTTCTGGAAGTCCGGGCCCTGGCGCGGCCCGCCGGCCGGATCGCCCGGCTCCAGGTGCTCGGGGACCTCGACCTTGATCACGTTCGCGCCCCAGTCCGCGAGCTGCCGGACGCAGGTGGGTCCGGCGCGGACCCGGCTGAGATCGAGCACGGTGAAGCGCGCGAGCGCCGCCGAAGCCTGCGGGACAGCCATGCACACAACTGGCATCAATCTTCGCGGACGGTCAACAGGAGCATGGCGACGTACGGGACCTCGATGCGGCCGCCGCGCCGCTCGATCGCGTCCGCGATGGCGCCGTACAGCGGGGTCCGGAGAGCTGGATCGAGGAGCGCGTGGTCGGAATGCGTTTCGAGGAGGTCGAGGTACTGCCTGGTCGTGTAGCGCGCGGTCCAGGGGAAAGAGGTGACCTGGACGGGACCGAACAGGCCGCTCCGTTCGATTTCTGCGGTCATCTCGTCGCGCTTCGATCCGGTCGAGTCCTGGACCGGCGTCCAGCTCACGGCCGGGAACCAGCGCGCATAGGCCGCCTCCATCTCGGCGCGCAGCGCGGTATCGAGGCCGGACGTTTCGTTGCGGATCAAGGCCAGCGCGCCGCGGGGGCGAAGCGCCGCGGCCGCTTTGACGCACCGGACGGCCGGATCGACCCAGTGGAACGCTTGCGCCGAGACGGCCAGGTCGAAGGATCCATTTGCGCCGCGCCACGCCTCGAAGGTAGCCACCTCGACGGCCACCGCGGGAAACATGGCCACGTTCCTGCGCAGGACAGCCGCCATGTTCGCGCCAGGCTCGAGCGCCAGGATTGCATAGCCGCGCCGCGCGAAAGCCAGGGTGGCCTTGCCCGTACCCGCGCCGATCTCGAGGATCCGCCCTCCCGCCGGAATTCCGCTCCGCACCACCGCTTCATCGACCAGCGCATCGGGGTAGGGCGGACGCGCCGCGTCGTAGAGCTCCGCGTTGCGGTCGAACGAGGTCCGACCTGCCTCGTCGATCCCGGTCATTTGCGCTCATCCAGCACGCAGCGCTCAGCCCCCAGGCAGCTTCATCTTCTTCACCAACGCCGCGAACCGCGGATCGCCGTGCAGGCTCCGCAGCAGCGCGTCGGAGTTGAGGTAGGGAAGTCCGGAATCGTGCTGGGCGTAGGCGCGCTCCAGCCAGCCCAAGGCGACGTCGCGGTCGCCGAACCAGGCATACGTCTCCGCGATCTGGAAGGCCCCGGCATGGGACCAGACCTGTCCGGGTTCGAGCTCGACCGCCTTCTCCGCTGCCGCCATGGCGCGCTCGTATCCGGCAGAGATCTCCTCGGCGACTCCGTCGGAGAAATACTCCTGATCCTTGCCCGGGCTCATGTCGGCGAGCGGCAGGACGGCGATCGACGGCGGAGCGGCAATGCCGTATCCGACCAGGGCGCGGAAGACGCGCCTTCGCTTCAGCTCGGCGTGCAGCGGAAGGGCCACCAGCGCTCCTGTTCGATCCCGAAGGTAGCATGCGGGACGTTCGCGGAATTGGATGGTGTAACGCCAGGCCCTCTTCGGAGTCATGCTTTGCGGAGATGCGCTTCCTGAGGCGTGCCACCAGCGCGCGCGACCAAGGTACTGCTGCGCAGCAGCGCGCAGCATCGCACCAGGATCGCGCGCTGGTCGTCCGCTTGCTGGCCAGGGACGAGGCGGCATTCGTCTCGCTCGTCCGCACCGAGCACGAGTCGCTGGTGCGGCTGGCGCTCGTCTTCGTGCGCAATCGCGCCACCGCGGAGGAAGTGGCGCAAGACACCTGGTCCGGCGTGCTCGCCGGGCTGGCCGGATTCGAGGGACGATCTTCCTTGCGCGCCTGGATCTTCCAGATCTGCAGCAATCACGCGATGAGGCGCAGTGCGCGCGAGGCGCGGTCCACGCCGTTCTCGGCGCTCGGCGGCCCCGACGAGCCGGCCGTCGACGCCGGACGGTTCGAGGCGGACGGCCACTGGGCGCACCCGCCGCACGCCTGGCGCGCCGACACTCCCGAGCAGATCCTCGAGCGCGCGGAGGCGGTGGCCTGCATCGGGCGCGTGCTCGACGAGCTGCCGCCCGCGCAGCGCGCCGTGGTGCTCCTGCGCGACGTGGAGGGGCTCGACGCGGCGGAGGCGTGCAGCGTCCTGCAAGTGAGCGAAGCCAACCAGCGCGTCCTGCTTCACCGGGGGACGCTCGAAGGTCCGCCGGGCGCTCGAGAAGCTTCTTGGAGACGAGTGAAGCGATGCTGACGTGCAGACAGATGACCGAGCTGGTCACCGACTACCTGGAGGGACGGCTGTCCTGGAAGGACCGGTTCCGCTTCCAGCTCCACCTCGGCACGTGCCGCCACTGCCGCGAGTACGTGCGGGAGATGAAGGTAGCCGTACGCGCGCTGGGCCGACTCCCGCCAGTCGAGATCCCGCCCGCGACGATGGACGCGCTGATGGAGCGATTCAGGAGCTGGTAGGACCCGCGCACCTCATCGGGAGGCAGGGTACGGATCGCGGAACACGAGGAGCCGACCCTTGGCAGGATCGCAAAGGTAGGCGTTCCCCTGATCGTCCGCGGCCACGCAGTGCGCCTCGGGGGCCGTCGGCACCGCGCCGAGCACCGAGAGATCTCCGCGCGCGCCGACGCCGACGACGGTGAGGTTCGCCGCTTCCGCGCCGGGGACATAGAGA
>VBKO01000319.1 GCA_005888115.1 Deltaproteobacteria bacterium | reverse complement strand
TCGCCGGGACGCGCCACCACTTCGAGGTGCTCCTGCACGGTGAGCGACGGAAAGACGCAGCGCTCTTGCGGGACCCAGCCGAGCCCCGCTTGCGCGCGAAGGTGCGTCGGCACGGCGGCGAGGTCGGAGCCGCGCCAGGACAGGCGGCCACGGCGCAGTCGCGCCAGGCCCATCAACGTGAGCAGGAGCGTCGTCTTCCCGACTCCGTTGCGACCCAGCAGCGCCAGGCTGCCGCCCTCCTGCACGGTGAAGGACACGTCCTCCAGCACGACCGAGTCGCCGTAGCCTGCGACCACGCCTTCCACGGCGAGCAAGTCAGCCATGGCCGCCCTCTCCGAGATACACCTCGCGCACCCGCGGGTTCGCCGCGATCTCCTGCGGCGCCCCCTCGACGAGGATCGAGCCCTCGACGAGCACCGTGATCCGCTCGGCGAAGCGGAAGACGAGGTTCATGTCGTGCTCGATGAACAGGATGGTCACCTCGCGGGGAAGCGAGGCGAGGACGCCGAAGATCTCGGCGCTCTCGCCGACGGGGATCCCGGCGGCGGGCTCGTCGAGCAGGAGCACGCGGGGGCGGCTGGCGAGCGCGACCGCGATCTCCAGCAGCCGCTGCTTGCCGTACGGCAGGCTGCGAGTCGCCACCTCCGCTTCCGCCTCGAGGTGCAGGTCGCGCAGGATGCGGCGCGCCTCCTCGATCTCCGGAGCGTGCCGCGCGACCGGCCGCCACCAGGACGCGCCGAGGCCTTTCCGCTCGCAGATCGCCAGGAGGACGGACTCGAGCGCGGTGAGGCCGGGGAACAGCGTGGTGATCTGGAACGTCCGCGTCATGCCGCGTTTCACGCGCAGGTGCTGCGGCAGATGCGTGATCCGCTCATCGTCGAGGAACACGTCCCCCGCCTGCGGCGGCACCGTTCCCGTGAGCAGGTTGACGAGCGTCGTCTTCCCCGCGCCGTTGGGTCCGATGAGCGCGTGCCGCGCCCCCGACTCCAAGGAGAACGATACCTGCCGCACGGCCTGGAGCGCGCCCCAGCTCCGCGAGAGCCGATCGGTGCGCAGGACCGCGCTCACCGCGCAGCCCTGCCCAGGAGCCGCTCGCGCGCCGACGCCATGGCCCCGACCACGCCCCCGCGCGCCACGAACACCATGGCGACGAGCAGCAGCCCGAGCCAGAACTGCCAGTAGACCGGGTTGACGCTGGACAGCTGGTTCTGCGCGATCATGAAGAGTGCCGCGCCGATGAGTCCGCCATACAGCCACCCCGCGCCGCCGAGCACCAGCATGATGAGGAGATCCGCGGAGCGCGAGAACCCGAGCACCTCCAGCCCGACGAATTGCGTCGTCTGGGCCAGGAGCGCGCCCGCGATCCCGGCGATCGCGCCGGCCACCGTGTAGATGGCGATCAAGCGGTGGCGCACGGGCGACCCGAGGGCAGGCATGCGGCGCGCGCCGTCGCGAATGCCGCGCAGTGAAAGGCCGAACGGTGAGCGCACGATGCGTCGGCAGGCGAGGAACACCGCGAACAGCACTGCGAGGCTGTAGACGTACGCGGTCCGTCCCCGCAGATCGAACGGAAATACGCCGAGCAAGTCGCGCACCGCCATGTCGCTCAGCCCGTCGACTCCGCCCGTCACGCGGGCCGCCTGGTTCGCGGCCTCGTAGAGCATCAGGCCGATGCCCAGGGTCACCATCAGCCGCGTGAGGTCCCCGCCGCGCACCGCGATGAAGCTCGTGCCCCAGGCGATGGCCGCCCCTACGGCGGCGGCGGCGACGAGTCCGCTCAGCGGCTCGCCCCATCCGTGTCTCGCCAGCAGGCCGGCGGTGTAGGCACCGGCCCCGAACATCGCCGCATGCCCGAGCGAGACGATTCCGGCGTAGCCGAGGATGAGATCCAGCGAGAGCGCGAAGAGTCCCGTGATGAGCACCTGCGAGCCGAGGACCAGATGGCCGGGGAAGACGAAGACGACGGCCAGGAGCCCGAGCCAGAACGCGATCTCGGCCGGATGCCACCGCCTGTCCGGCAGCCGCACGGCTGCCGCGGCGCTCATCGCGCGCCCCGCCGCAGCCCGCCGGGGAAGAGCAGCAGCAGGACCACCATCAGCCCGTAGATGACGAACGCGCCGACCGCGGGGACGTAGTACTTGCCCGAGACGTCGAACAGGCCGAGCAGCAGCGAGGCGGCCAGCGTCCCGGCGATCGACCCGGCTCCGCCCACCACCACGACGAGCAGGAAATAGACGAGGTACTTGAGTGGGAAGGTCGGGTCCAGCCCGAGGACGTCGATCGCCAGCGCTCCGCCGAGGCCGGCGAGCCCGGACCCGAGCGTGAACGTGACGCTGAAGACGCGCGTCACGTTGATGCCCAGTCCGGCGGAAGCTTGCGGATCGTCGACCGATGCCCGGATCCGCGCGCCGAAGCGCGTCTTGCGTACGAGCAGCACCAGCGCCGCGGTGATCGCGGCGACGAGCGCGACCAGGAACAACCGGTAGACCCCCAGGTCGACGCCGAGCAGCCGCACCTGGCCGAGCAGGAACCGCGGCAGGTGCACCGGTTGCTGCCCGGACCCCCACACGTACGTCGCGCCAGCCACCGACATGAGCGTCAACCCGAGCGAGAACAGCACCTGATCCAGCGGGCCGCGCCGGTAGAGCCGGCGGTAGAGGATGCGCTCCAGCACCGCTCCCGCGAGCCCGGCAGCGGCGAACGCGATCGGCAGCGTGGCGAGGAACGGCACCCCGAGCCGCGTCATCCCCACCACGCAAACGTAGCCTCCCAGCATCGCGAAGGCGCCGTGCGCCAGGTTGATGAACCGCATCAGGCCCATCGTGACCGACAGGCCGATGCTCATGAGGAACAGCAGGCTTCCGTAAGCCACGCCGTCGAAGAGCACGCCGGGCAGGCTGGTGAACATCAGGGAGCCGTCTTGCCCGGATCCTTCACGTCGGGGAACTTGTCGAACTCCACGTTGTAGAGGCCACCCTTCACCCGCTCGACGCGGCGCACGTAGACCGTCTGCACGATGTCGCGGGTCTCCGGGTCGATCTGGATGGGCCCGCGCGGGCTGGTCAGCTTCATCCCCTTGATCACCTCCATCGCGCGGTCCGCGTCCATCTTTCCCTCGAGCTTCTTCGCCACCTCATAGATGGCGGCGATGCCGTCGTACCCCGCCACCGCCATGAAGTTGGGCCGGGTTCCCTCGCCATTGGCTTCCGCGTACGCCTTGCGGAACGCCGCATTCTCCGGCGAGTCGTGCGCGGCGGAGTAGTGGTGCGTGGTGATGATGCCCAGCGTCGGCTCGCCCATCGCTTCCAGCACGTCGTCGTCGACCACGTCTCCCGGACCGATCAGCTTGATGCCGGCCTTTTGCAGCCCGCGCTCGGTGAACGCCTTGACGAACGCGATTCCCTGCTCGCCCGCGGGCACGAAGATGAAGACCGCATCGGGCTTCGCGTCCTTCGCCCGCTGCACGAACGGGGCGAAGTCGGGGTTCCGCAGCGGCACGCGCACCGATCCGACCACCTGGCCGCCCTGCGCGGAGAACGACTTGAGGAAGGCATTCTCCGCATCGATGCCGGGCGCGTAGTCGGAGACGATGGTGAATACCTTCTTGATCCCGTTCTTCGCGCTCCACAGCGCGATGGGCTCGGTGACCTGCGGCAGGGTCATCGAGAAGCGCGCGACGTACGGCGACTTGGTGGTGATGATCGACGAGGCCGCGTTCATGATGATCATCGGCGTCTTCGCTTGGGTGGCCAGCGGCGCCACCGCCAGCGCGTTCGGCGTCAAGCCGAAGCCGGCGATGAAGTCCACCTTGTCGTGCGTGATCAGGTCCTGCGCGAGCCGCTTGGCGATCTCCGGCGAGGGTCCGGTGGTGTCCTTCAGCACCAATTCGACCTTCTTGCCCGCCACGGTATCGCCGTGCTGCTTCATGTATGCCTTGATCCCGTTCTGGATCTGCTTGCCGTAGCCAGCGAACGGGCCGGAAAACTCGGCAACCAGGCCGACCTTGATGGTGCCCTCGGCGCGCGCGCTCGCGGCGGGAAGCAGTGCGGCTCCGGCGCAGGCGACGGCGGCAATCGTTTTCATGTTGCTCATGCGCGACCTCTATACGTCGAAGAAAGCAGTCTCGCCTTTGCCCTGCAGCACGACGTCGAAACGGTATACCGCGCCGGCGTCCTGCCGGTCGGCGAGCAGCGTGCGGCGGGCGGCCGGGTCCCCGATCCCGGCCAGCACGGGGTCGCCCTCGTTCGACGGCTCGTCCGCGAAGTAGATCCGGGTCACCAGCTGCTTGAGCAACCCGCGCGCGAAGATGGTGAGGTTGATGTGCGGCGCCTGCGGCGCGCCGCCCTGCCCCGGCACGCGGCCAGGTCGGATGGTCACGAATCGGTACCGGCCTGCCTCGTCGGTCATGGCCCGGCCGAATCCATGGAAGCGTTCGTCGGCGGGGCGCCCGTCGTCGGGATGATCGTAGCGGCCGTCCGCATCCGCCTGCCAGATCTCCAGGACGGCGTCGTCGACCGGCGAGCCGTCGCCGTCGAGCACCCGCCCCTCGACGACGATCTTCTCGCCGCGCGGCCCGTCGCGGGTGAGGTCGCTCCACTCGGGGCGGTCCAGCCCCAAGCGGAAGTACGGGCCCACGGTCTGCGAAGGCGTAACGCCGTCCCTGCTCATCGCGCTCCCTCGAACGGCGTCGACTCCCGGCCGCGCAGCACCACGTCGAAGCGATACCCCAGTGCGTACTCCGCCTTGCTCAGGTCCGGGTCGTAAGCCGAGACGAGGCGCCGCCGCGCCGCCTCGTCGGGCACGCTGTTGTAGATCGGGTCGAGCGGGAGCAGCGGATCGCCCGGGAAGTACATCTGGGTGACCAGCCGGCTGGCGAACGCGGGGCCGAAGACCGAGAAGTGGATGTGCGCGGGGCGCCAGGCGTTGTACGTGTTCCGCCAGGGATACGCCCCCGGCTGGATGGTGAGGAACCTGTACTCGCCCTGGTCGTTCGTCATCGCCCGGCCCAGGCCGGTGAAGTTCGGATCCAGTGGAGCGTCGTGCTCGTCCTTGCCGTGCAGGTACCGCCCCGCGGCGTTGCACTGCCACAGCTCGACGAGCGTCCTCCGCACCGGCCGGCCGCCTTCCTCGACCAGCCTCCCCGCAACGATGATGCGCTGCCCGAGCGCCTCGCCCTTTCCTTGCCGCGTCAGATCGATCAGCTCCGGCTCGGCGCGGAAGCGCGGTCCGGTGATCTCGGAAAGCGTCTGCTGGAGCGGCAGCAGGGCGCGCGACGGAGCCCGCTTCACCGTGCTGCCGTAGTCGCGGTGCAAGTACGGCGGTTGCGCTCCAGGAGGTGGCCGCGCGTACCGCGGCAGTTCGCGGTTCATGGCGCCTCGTCGTCCTCCTCGAGCTGCTGGTACGCGCTGCGCGCGTGCTGGAACGCGGAATTCGCGGCCGGGATGCCGGCGTAGACGGCGACCTGCAGCAGGATCTCCTTCACCTCGTCCTGCGACACGCCCGTGTTGCGCGTCGCCCGCACGTGCAGCTTCAGCTCTTCGTGCTGGCCGAGTGCGGCGAGCATGGCGATCGTCAGCATGCTGCGCGTCTTGCGGGGAAGGCCCGGCCGGGTCCAGACCGCGCCCCAGGCGACCTGCGTCACGAGCGTCTGGAAGTCCTCGTTGAAGGACGTCGCGGTCCGCAGCGCCGACTCGACGTACTTCTCGCCCAGGACTTGCTTGCGGACCTCGAGGCCACGGTCGAACAGCTCGGGTGTCTTCGCCATCTCTCTCCTCCGCTCGCGGCTCACGCACTCACGAACTCGAGCACCGCCGCGGTGAATTGGTCCGCGGCTTCGACGTTCGAGAGGTGCGCGGCCGGAAGCTCCACCACCTTCGAGCCGCGGATGCGCTCCGCGATCTGGCGCCCGTGCACCGGCGGCGTGGAAGGGTCGCGAGCTCCCACCACGACGAGCGCCGGCGCACGGATCGCCGAGATGGACTCCCGTTGGTCCATGTCACGGATGGCCGTAGCACACGCGGCGTATCCGTCGGGCGGCGTCGCCAGCAGCATGCGTCTCACCTTCTCGACCACTTCCGGGGCGCGCGCGCGGAACTCCGGGGTCAGCCAGCGCTCGAGCACCTGCGGCACGACGGCCTGCATGCCCGACTGGCGCACCGCTTCGATGCGGGCGTTCCAGAGCTCGGGCGGACCGAGATACGCGGAGGTGTTGCACAGCACCAGCCGCTCGACTCGATCGGGTGCATTGACGGCGAGCCACATCCCGACCATCCCGCCCTTCGACAGCCCGCAGAAGTGCACGCGCTCGAGCCCGAGCGCGTCGAGGAGCGCGAGCAGGTCGCGACCCAGGTCCTCGATTCGGTAAGGCCCCGGCGGAACCGCGGACTGACCGTGGCCGCGGCTGTCGTAGCGGAGCACGCGGAAGCGCTCGGCGAACGCGGGGACCTGGGCATCCCACATTCCCACGTCGCTGCCGAGCGAGTTGGAGAGGACCAGCACCGGCCTCTGCGGGCTGCCGTCGAACCGGTGGAAGAGCCGGGTCCCGCCTGCATCGACGAACGGCATTACGTCGCCTCCCGGCGGCGGCGCCGCTCCGCCAGTACCCGGTCGACCAAGGCCGCCGATTCCCCGAGCCAGTTCCGCGGATCGAACACCTCGGCGAGATCCTTCGCCGGCAGGTGCTTCGCGGCTGCCGGATCCTCGGCCAGCACCTCGCGCAACTGCCTGCCGCTCTCCGCGGCGCGGCGGCTGGCGCGCTCCACGATTTCGTGGGCCTGTGACCGCCCCACCCGAGCGGCCAGCGCCATCGAGGCCGCTTCCGCGAGGATCCGCCCGCGCGTCGCCTCGAGATTCGAGCGCATCCGCGCCGGATCGACCTCCAGCCCCTCGATCGTGTCCACCGTCTGGCGCAACGCGCCCGCGGCGAGCACGCACAATTCGGGCAGGGTCTCCCACTCGGCGTGCCATCCGCCCAGCCCGCGCTCGTGCTCCTGCACCATGGCCGAGAGCAACGTCGCGACCAGGCCGGGCACGCGCGCCGCCGCGGCGAGCGCGACGGCGGCGCTCACCGGGTTCCGTTTCTGCGGCATGGTCGACGAGCCGCCCCGGCCTTCCGCGGCGGGCTCGAATGCCTCGCCGACCTCGGTCTGCATGAGGAGCGAGACGTCG
>VBKO01000544.1 GCA_005888115.1 Deltaproteobacteria bacterium | reverse complement strand
ATTGGCGGGCGCTCGGAGGGTTCGTCGATCGGCGAGAGGAAGCGGGCCGCCGACAGGAGCTACGTCGGCGGCCCTCGGGGGCGCGCTGCTCATCGCGCAGGAGGTAGCGGCAGAGCGTGGGCATCTTGCGCTCCCACCCGGCGAAGTACTGCAAACCACGTACCGGGTAGGGCGTAAACGTTATTGACGACTCGACAGCTGTCGCAGCGGGACCTAAAGCTACCTTTCACGACGCGTGCGTGAGGCTGCGGCGACCGGCG
>VBKO01000543.1 GCA_005888115.1 Deltaproteobacteria bacterium | reverse complement strand
CTGGAACGCACTGAGCAGCCAGGCTTCGACGATGCTCACTGCTCGTATGCCGGCAGGCGCAGCAGAAACCGCGCGCCTTTGCCGGCGCTCGAGTCGGCGGTCAGCTCGCCTCCATGCGCGACTGCGATGCGCTGGGCGAGATACAGGCCGAGGCCCAGCCCGTGCGAGCCCGGGCCGGCGGTGAACCGATCGAAGATGCGCGGGATCAGCTCGGCGGGAATCCCGGGCCCCTCGTTGCGCACCTCGAGACAGCCCCAATCGCGGTCATCTCGCCGCTCGATTCTCACCATCACGTTCACCGCCGCCCCGTGAGGCGAGTGCTGCACGGCGTTGGCGACCAGGTTTTCCACGCACTGCTGGACGCGCTGAGCGTCAGCCGCTACGACCGTTTCTTCCGCGGCGTCGACGATGATCTGGTGCTCGGGCGTGGAGAGCACCTTCGCGATCTCGTGCGCCAGCCCGGTGAGGTCGATGGGCTGGATGTCGACCCGGAAGATTCCTTGGTCATCCTTCCTGTGATCGCGCTCCGAGCGGCCGCGCAGCAGGTGCAGTCTGGCCCTGATCGGCGACAGGTAATTACGGAGGTCGTGCGCCAGCACGGTGATCAGTTCCTCGGCGACCGCGCGGCGACCCTGCTCGACGGCGTTCCGCGTGATCTCCTGCACCAACTCCGCTCGATGGGCGATCATCGCTACCCAGCGAGCGACCGACTCCGCGAAGTGGGCGTCTGCGGGACGGAAGAAATCGGGCTTCAGGGATGCGATCATCATCATCCCCCGGCGGCGACCACCGACCTCGAGCGGGACGCCCACCTTCGACTTGATCTTCAATCCCTGCTTGACGCCGCGCAGCTCTTCGGGGTCTTCGTCGAGTCGTCCCGTGACGAACGTGCGCCCGGTCTGGAAGACGTGCACCGCACGGCCGCCGTTCGCGATCGGCAACACGTCGAGCCCCAAGGTCTTCTGAAGATTCGAGAGCGGCTGCGTGCTCGTGCCGAGCGCGACGAGCGTGTGCTTCGACTCGTTGTAGAGGAAGGCATCTACCTTGTCGGCGTGCAAGGCATCGGCGACGGCGTTGCATGCGCGCGTCAAGGCGGTGTCGAGCTCGGCGGACGGAATCTCGAGCAGCTTTTCGAGCGTCTCGAGCAAGCGGTCGCTGCTCTCGGTTCCCTGCATCGTCGCCATCGCATCCACCGAAGCGCTCCGGAAGTGGTTGAGCAGCGTTGCAATTCAGCGCCGCGCTCCGAATGTGTGCGGACCAGGACCTGACGAGAAGGGTCCTCCTCGAAGCGACCGGGCGACCTGCTGGACCCCGGGCCGCCCGGTGTGGTTTCCAGGGCTTCTCCGGCTACTGGACCGCCTGTGGATCCATCCAGAGGACTTCCCGTGATGGCCGTCAGGGTCGTAGAAGCTCCACCCGTACGTGAAACTCATCGGTCGCCGCTACGCAGGGAGGTGTCGGGGCAGGCCGAATAGAGGGAACAGCGTCTCGGTGTCGAGGAACGAGTTCCATCCCGCGATGCCGTCGCCCGACAGCTCGAGGACGATGAGCGCCCACGGCTGGTATCCCCCGTCCGGACCGCCTGGACGGTAATGTCCGAAGGCAGGCGAACCGCAGGCCGCGGTTGGCACCAGCCGGGAGCCCCGGCAGCCGGATCCCCGTCCGAGGAGCCAGGTGCGGATCGCGTCGCGACCGCGCAGCCACAGCGTGTACGGCGGCATGGACAGCGTGGCGTCCTGGTGGAGCAGCGCGACCAGCGCATCCACGTCGTAGCGAAGGAATGCGTCCACGTAGCGGTCTACCAGCCTCGCATGCGCCTCGGAGAGCGGCTCTCCGGCTACGGCAACGTCGGCCACGTCACGGCGCGCGAGCGTGCCCCGCGCGCGCTGCAGAGCGCTGTTGACCGATGCGACCGACGTTTCCAGGCCTTCGGCGACCTCGGCGGCGGACCAGCCGACGACCTCGGTCAGGAGCAGCACCGCCCGCTGCTTCGGAGGGAGATGCTGCAACGCCGCCACGAAAGCGAGACGGATGGTCTGCCGGAGCACGGCGAGCTCCGACGGATCGGCGCCGGCCGGGAGCGCACGGACATCGGGCACCGGCTCGAGCCAATGGGTGCGCGGCAGCGCCTCCAGCGGGTCGTCGGCCGTGCCGGCGGGGCCAGACTCGATCGGGCGGCCTCGCCGCGAGCGGTCGGCAAGCATGTCGAGGCAGACGTTGGTAGCAATCCGGTAGAGCCACGTGCGCAGCGAGGCGCGCCCGTCGAATCGCTCGAGGCTGCGCCATGCACGGACCATGGTCTCCTGCACGGCGTCGTCCGCATCGACGGCCGAGCCCATCATCCGATAGCAGTGGCCGGTCAGGGCCGTGCGGTGCTCCTCGAGCTGGGCTGCTGCGATCGACATGGCGAGCGAGACTATGCGTCTCGCCACCGCGGCGGCAACCGATCCGGCAGCCGGTCGACGAAGCGGGCCGCCCGGCCAGCGGCGTTTGTTTCGTCGTTTGTCTTGCCGCTGCGGCGCCGTTAGCATACCCCGCACTCGATTCTGCGACGGCGGGAACCGCTCAATTCGTCCCGCAGGGGAAAACAACGATGCGTGCCGCGGCCGTGCTCATTGCCCTGCTTGCCGCTTGCGGAGGAGGAGGCGGCTCTGGTACCGGAACCCCTACCGGTCCCTTC
>VBKO01000318.1 GCA_005888115.1 Deltaproteobacteria bacterium | reverse complement strand
ATGCGCAACACGGAGAACATGACCCCGGCGCAGGCAACGGCTCTCCAGGATCGCGGGCACGAGATCGGCGGGCACACGCTCGACCATCCGCACCTGACCACGCTCACGCCGGACCAGCAGCACGTCCAGATCTGCAATGACCGGGCGAATCTCATCGGCCTCGGCTTCGACGTGCAGAATTTCGCGTACCCGTTCGGCGACTGGGATGCGTCCGTCCGGCAAGCCGTCTCCGACTGTCGCTACAACTCGGCTCGCAATGTCTCGGGACTCAACACCAAGGTCGCGGCCGAGACCTTCAACCCGAAGGACGCATTGGTGCTCCGCGCGCCCAGGTCCGTGCTTACGACCGACACCGTCGACTACCTCGAGGGCCTGGTGACCCGGGCGGAAGGCACGGGTGGATGGCTGCTGTTCACCTTCCACCACATCTGCGAGGGCTGCTCGGACAACGCAATCCGCCCGGCCGATCTCGACACGTTCCTCGGATGGCTCGAGCAACGCTCCGCGCAAGGCACCGGCACGGCCCGTGTGCGGGACGTGATCGGCGGCA
>VBKO01000317.1 GCA_005888115.1 Deltaproteobacteria bacterium | reverse complement strand
TCCTCGATGCGCAGGGCAGTGCCCTCGTGGACCTCGAAGTGGCTCGCGGCGCGGTCGCTGGGACCTTCGCGCGCCGGCGCCGCCTGGGCGACCACGACCGCGCGGCGCAAGGTGAGGCGGTGCGCGGCGGCCGAACCCACCGTGACCAGTGCCGCCGCTCCCGCCAGGAGGAAGCAGGCGATCGCGGAGGTGCCCAGCGCCGTTCGAGGCCGCAGGACGTTTGCCCCGAGCAAGCCCCAGCCCAGGGACCAGAGCGCGACCAGCGCCACCGCGGCGGCGGGTCCGGGCAGCGGCGCGAGGGCGCGCGCCAGCGCCTCGGCCCCCCCGTCCTCCGACTCGCCCTCCAGCTTGTCGACGTTCCCCCGGCGGAGCTCGAGGAGGTCGGCGCGCGCGTCGTCGTCGGAGGGGTCGAGGAACAGCGCACGTTCGAGGTGCAGCGCCGAGAGGCCCCGCTTGCCCTGGCGCAGGTACGCTGCTCCCAGGTTGGTCTCCAGCTCGGGACTGGCCAGGCCTTCCTCGAGAAGAGCTTCGTATCCGGCCACGGCACGCGAGGTCTCGCCGGAGAGGTACGCCGCATTCGCCTGATCGAACAGCGCGTTCCCGCGCGCCTCCGGCGGGACGGAGACGCCCGCCCGGGCGGCCGAGGCAGCGCAGAGCGCCGCGAGCGCGACGCGCCTCATGCGCCCCTCCGCACCTTGTCCAGCTCGCCCAAAAGGCGCCCCGCGCGCTCCAGCCTCGCTTCCTGCGAAGTCAGATCCGCGCCTCCCGGGGCGAAGCGCGCGCGGTCACATTCGTCGAGCACGCCGAGCACCGCGCGCACCGTGCCCGGGGGGTGGCCGCGGTCGAGGAGCGCACGCCCCAGCTCCTCGCGGGTCATTCCCGCCGCGGCGATGCCCTGCTTGTCGGTCAGGTATCCGGTGAGCGCGCGTGCCACCTCGGCGTGGAAATCGGGTGCCGAGGCATTTCCGCGGCGCTGCTCGTCCAGCAGCGTCTCGGCGCCACGCAGCCGCGCCCGCGCCGCGCTGCGCGCCTTCTTGACCCGTTCCTCGGCGGGGTCCCGCGCCAGCAGGCGGCGCAGGCGCCCCGTCCCGGCCACCAGCGCGACCGCCAGCGGCCCCGTCGCCAGGAGCGGCCAGAACCAGCCGCGCGTCCACGGCGGCGGCGCGACGGAGGCCCGCGTCATGCGCAAGCGGATCGGCCGCAGCCCGCCGGCGGCGAGCAGGTTCTGCGCCTGCGCCTGCGACCCGATCGACGCGCTGGCCGGAGCGGCGTGCACCTCCAGCCGGATCGCGTCGGTGCGCACGGCGCGATAGGCCTTCTGCGCCGGGTCGAACAAGTCCATCGACAGCGACGGGATCTCGATTGCGCCGGTGCGTTCGGGGACCAGGAGTTGCTCGACGGTGCGCATCCCGGTCACCTGGCCCTGCTCGATCGCTTCCTTGTCGTTGCTGGTCGCATCGTACGAGCGCAGGCCCGGGATCTGGCCGAGCTTGGGGAGCGCGAGGTTGCGCACGTTGCCGCGGCCCTGCGCCACCAGCTTGAAGGTGACCGGCTGCCCGACGGCGACGGCGACCGGATCCACGGAGGCGGTCAGCGTCCAGCTCCCCACGTTGCCGGCGTCGAAGCCATCGGGTTTGTGCGTCTCCGGCAGCGGTTGCACCTCGAGCGTGAGCGGCTGCGACGAGCGCCGCGTCGAGCTGCGCGAGAAGAGCATGCCGAAGCCAGTCATCACCTCGACCTCGGCGGGGTCGATTTGCACCTTGCCGGCGCGGAGCGGGAAGAGGGCGCGCTTGCGCAGCAGGAAGGCGCGGTAGGGAACGCCGTCGATGATGCGCGCCTCGCCGACCAGCTGCTGGGGCGCCTCCATCTCCTCGCTCCAGAAGCCGTCCAGGCGGGGGAGCTGCAGCTTGTCGATGCCGCTCACGTTGACGCGTGCCAGCAGATAGAGCGAGTACGAAATCTGTTGACCGACGAACGGCCGCTCGCGGTCGATGCTCGCCCGCAGCACCAGGTCGCGGCTCTGGGGGTGCACGTCCTGGAACGGGTCGGTGATGGCATCCTCGGCGAACCGATCGGGCGGCGGCGGGGCCTGGGCGCGGGCCTTCGGGGCAGGAGACTGGCCGGGCGGCAGCGCGCGGATGGAGAGCCGCTGGGTCGTGTACGCACGGCCTTTGTAGGTGACGCGGGCAGCCTCGATGGCGAGTTGCCCTTCCCGCCGGGGCGCCAGCTTCACGGTGGTGACCGTGGTGCGGCGGAACGTCGGAGCCCCATTCACGAAGGTGAAGGCGACCTGCTCGGATTGCGACCGGCTGACCACGTCGAAGTCCTTCAGATCGGGAAGCGATAGCTCTGCCTGGTCTCCCTTGGAGGAGACCGTCGCGGTGATCGTCAGATTCAGGGTCCCGTCGAGCGCCACCTCGTCGGCATCGGTCCGCGCGGACACCTGCACGTCCTCCGCGGCCGCGGCCGCGAAGGCGACGAGCAGGGCGAACAGCGCGCTACCAGTCCTTCTCGACATCCGTCCGCCGCTCCTTCGCCTTCTGCTTCCCGAATCGCCAGACCTGCAGGTTCTTCTCTCCCGCGCGCAGCGCGTCGAGCAGCCGCTGCGCCTCGCTCCGATCCATCGGACGGTTCCCGGCCGCTTGCAATTCTTTCTTCTCCCCCGCCTTGTCCGGCTGCGGCTGCTGCGACGCTTGACCCGGCTGCTGCGCATCGCCAGCCTGCTGCTGCCCCTCGTCTTTCCGCTGCTGGTCCTGCCCGGCCTGCTTCTCCTGGCCCTTGCGCTGCGGGTCGGGACCCTGCTGCTTCTGCGCGGCGTCCTTCCCCGCCTGTGGCTGCTTCTTCTGCTCGTCCTGCTTCCCCATCGGGCGCGGTTGCTTCTGCTTTCGCTGCTCGTCGCGGAGCAGCAGCTCCAGGTTGACCTTCGCGTCCCGGTCCTCCGGATCGAGCTGCAGCGCCCGCGCGTACGCCGCGATCGCCTCGTCCGGCCTGCCGGACTGCTCCAGCGCGTAGCCGAGATCGTACGCCGCCGTCGCCTTGAGCTTCGCATCGCCCTCGGACAGCGCGCGGTTCGCTTCCTGGACGGCCTGGGGCGCGAGCCGGGCATCCCCGGCGCGCAGCAGCGCGGAGGCGCGGTCGTGCGCGAGCGCCGCCGCCTTGGTTCCGTGCTCCGGCACCTGCGCCTTCTCGTACGCCTTCAGCGCACCCTCGACGTCGCCGGAAGCAGCGCGTGCGTTTCCCTCCGCGACGTTCGGCTCCGGTTTCTCGACCAGCCTGCGGAGCGCGCGCCCCGTGCGATCGATCAGCGACGGTCCCGGAGCGGGCTGCGCGCGCGGCTGCATCACTACCGTCGGCTCGGCCACCAAGACCGCGAGGAGCAGCCAGATCATGCCGCCCTCCGCCGGCGCAGCCGCCCTTCGCCCAGCGCCCCGGCCGCGCAGAGCAGCACGAAGGCCGGCCAGGCGACGTATCCGTACCGGTCGTCGTACTGCACGGCGAGGCGCGACTCGAGCTCCCCCTTCTGCAGCTTCTCCAGCTCGTCGGCGATCGCCGACACTCCGAGATCGGCGCCGCTCGTGGTCAGCACCTTCCCTCCGGCGCGGTCGGTCAGCTCGCGCAGCCCGGCCGTGTCGGTGCGCGTCAGCACCGTGCGTCCGTCGCGGTCCTTCTTGTATCCGGTCACGTTTCCCTTGGCGTCCGCGAGCGGGATGGGCTCGCCCTCCTCGCTCCCCACCGCGACGGCGTAGACGTGGATGCCGGCCTCGCCCAGCTCCTTGGCTGCCTCGGCCGCGTCCCCCTGGTTGTCCTCGCCGTCGGTGATGAGCAGGACCGCCTTGCCGGAGCCTCCCCGGGCGCCGCCGTCGAGAACGCGGCGCGCTTCCCGCAGCGCGCCCGCGATCGCCGTTCCCTGCTGGGGCATTGCGGCGGGATCGACGGCGCGCAGGAACAGCTTGGCCGCGCTGTAGTCGGTAGTGAGGGGACACTGCACGAACGCCTCGCCGGCGAAGACCACCAATCCCACGCGATCGCCGCGCAGGCGATCGAGCAAGGCAGTCACCTCCACCTTGGCGCGCTCCAGCCGCGACGGTTTCACGTCCCGGGCCAGCATGCTGGTCGAAGCGTCCAGCGCCACCACCAGGTCGATCCCGGTGCGCTTCACGATCTCGGTGCGCTCGCCGCACTGCGGACCGGCCGCGGCGACGGAGAGCAGCGAAAGGCCGATGCCGAGGAGGCCGCCGCGCAGGACACCTTGCGAGGCGCCACCGCCGGGCAGGACCTGCTCGCGCCTCGTCGCGGGGACGGCGGAGCGGGCGCGCCTCCATCTCCGCCAGACGCAAAAGGCCGCGGTGGCGCCGGCGGCGATGCCCAGCGGCGAGAGCCACAGCCAGACCGGATCGACGATGCGCACACGGAACCCGAGCAGCGTGGTCTGCAGCGCGGCGGCAAGGAGCGCCATCATGGCGTCCCCGACAGGCGCGTCGTGCGCAAGGCGAGCCCGAACATCCCCAGCAGCGCGGCGGGCAGGAACATCCGCCCGTACCACTCGTCGTACTGGGCCGAGCCGCCCGCCTCGTAGATCTTCGACTTCTCCAGGCTGTCCAGCACCTGCGACAGGCCGCGCTCGAGCGACTCGCGGTCCGTGGCCTGGTACGCCGCCCCGCCGGTCGAGCGGGCGATCTGCTGCAGGAGCTCGGGGTTCACGTCGATCTCGACCTGCTCGTACAGCATGCGCCCGAAGAGGTCGGTGCCGGTCGGGTACGGCACCCGGCCCCCCTTCCCGATCAAGATGGTGAACACCTTGATGCCCAGGTCCTTCGCGATCTGCGCGGCTTGCAGCGGAGAGAGGTTGCCCGCGTTGTTGTCGCCGTCGGTGAGCAGGATGATCACCTTGCTCTTCGCGTCCGACTCGCGCAGGCGGTTCACCGCGGTCGCCAGCGCGTTGCCGATGGCGGTGCCGTCCACGATCACCCCGGTCTTCACCTGGTCGAGCAGCTCCTCGAGCACGCGGTAGTCGAGCGTCAGCGGGCACTGCGTGTAGGCCTCGCCGGCGAAGACCACCAGGCCGATGCGGTCGTTCTGGCGCGAGGAGATGAAGCTCTTCAGCACCTCCTTGGCCACCGAGATGCGGTCCTTCGGGCGGAAGTCCGCCGCGAGCATCGAGGTGGAGAGGTCGAGCGCGACGACGATGTCGATCCCCTGCACGGACAGATCGATGCGGCGGCTGGTGCGCAGGCGCGGGCCGGACAGGCCCACGGCCGTGAGCGCCAGCGCGGCGATCGAGAGTCCGCCTGGCAGCCACCACAAGCGCGCCCACCTGGAAACGGGTAGCCCGATCGGCGCCGCGGGGACCACTAGCCGGGGCATCCGTTGCCGCCGGCGCGCGAGCAAGAAGATCGCGGCAGGCAAGAGCAGCAGCGCGAGCAGCGCCCACGGGTGGGCGAAGGAGACCCGCTCGAAGACGGCGGCGATCACGGCGCGCCTCCCGCGGCCGCGCGGCGCTCGGGCATCTCGACCACTGCCCGCGTCCGATCCACCAGCGAGGCGGCGCGGTCGATGGCGCGCTCGCAATCCTCGGCGCCGGGCTCCGCCTTGGCGAACTTGACCAGGTCCTGCCAGGACAGCTCGCCCGACAGCTCCGGGAGGTCGAGGCCCAGGAGACGCCGGCGATGCAGCTCGGCGAGCACCTCCTCGGTGGTGAGATCGAGCGCGTCGAAGCAGAGCCTGCGACCGAGATAGGCGCGGACGATCTCCGAGAGCTCGAAGACGGCGGCGCGGCCCAGGCCCCGGTCCCAGGGGCGCCGCTGCTTGAGCGAAAGGAGCCGTGCCATCGCCTCCTCCTCGGGAGTCGGCGGCGGCGGGATCGGCAACGGCCTCCGCGCGCGTCGCCGCCGCGCCTCGCGCAAGGCGAGGAGTCCGGCGGCGAGCAGCAGCACGCCGCCCAGGAGCCAGGCCCACAAGAAGCTGCGCACCAGCACCGGAACCGGCGGCTTGGGCCCGTGGTGTGCCTGCTCCGCGCTGGCCGCGCGCTCCTCCGCCACCAGGCTGCGCAGCCGGATCGGCGTCTCGGGGACGGCGAGCTGGCGCGCGCCCTCGGGACCGTCGACGCGCAGCGCGAGCGGAGCGAGGTGCGGCTCGAGCGACTTGAGGACGGCGAGTGGCAGGGTGAAGGTCGTCTCGGCGAGGTCGCCTTGGCTCTGGCGCGCGACCGTGGGCGCGCCGCGCAGCAACAGCGGTTCCACCAGCAGCGGTTCGGGCAGCGCGTAGACGTCGAGCGCGGGATGCTCGACGCGAATGGTGAGCGTGAAGGGCTCGCCGAGGGTCACCTCGGCTTTGTCCGACCGCACCGAGACCGCAAACGGGTGTGCCGGGGGCGCGGGCTGCGCATCCGCCCCGGGCGGGGCAGCCGCCGCAGCGGCAAGCAGAATCGCGATCACCGCCGCCTCCCGCGCGCGCGGAACAGGGCCGCCAGCGGAGCCACGTAATCCTGCCCGGGTTCCACCCGGACGGCATCGAGGGACAGCTTGCGGAAGGTGCGCTCGCGCCGGTCGCGCGCCTCGCGCGCCGCCTGTGCGTACGCCGCGCGCGTGCGGGCATCGGACAGGTCGACCCATACGGTCGCCCCGGTCTCCGAGTCCGCCACGGGCCACAAGCCCGACAGCGCCTCTGCCGGCAGCTCGTCCTCGACAGGGTCGCTCACGACCACCGGGATGACGTCGTGCCGGCGGGCGCAGACCGCCAGGGCCGCCTCGTAGTCGGAGGCGAGGAAATCGCTCACCACGAACACCACGGCGCGCCGGCGCAAGAGCCGTGTCACGTCGCGCAGCGCCAGCGCGACGTCGGTCCCGCGGCCGCGGGGCCGGAACGCGAGCGCCTCCGAGATCAGCCGCAGGCCGTGCTTGCGCCCGCGGCGCGGCGGCACGAATCGCTCGACCCGATCGGTGAAGAGGAGCAGTCCGGCCCGGTCGCCGTTCTCCAGCGCGCTGAAGACGAGCAGCGCGGCGATCTCCGCGGCCACTTCCGCCTTCGCCTGCGCCGAGAGCCCGGCCGTCTGCGAGGCGCTGCGGTCGACCGCGATGAGCGCGGTCAGCTCGCGCTCCTCGACGAAGACCTTCACGAACGGCTCGCCGATGCGTGCCGTCACGTTCCAGTCGATGGAGCGGATCTCGTCGCCCGGCTGGTACGGCCGGACCTCGCTGAACGCCATCCCGCGTCCCTTGAACACCGAGTGGTACCCGCCCGCCAGGGTGTCGAGCACGGCCCTGCGGGTGGTGATCTCGATGCGCCGGATCTTCCGGATCAGCTCTGCTGGCGCAGCCATCAGGGGACTTCGATCTTCTCCAGGATCCGCTGGACGATCTTCTCCGAGGTGAGGTTCTCCGCCTCGGCCTCGTAGGTGAGCGACACGCGGTGACGGAGCACGTCGTAGGCGATCGCCTTCACGTCCTCGGGGGTGACGAAGCCGCGGTGGCGCAGGAAGGCGTGCGCGCGAGACGCCAGGTTCAAGTAGATGGTCGCGCGGGGCGAGGCGCCGTACTCGATGTACCCGGCCAGCTCCTTGAGTCCGCTCTGGGCGGGGTCGCGCGTCGCGAGCACCACGTTGACGATGTACTCCTTCACCTTCGGGTCGATGTAGACGTCCGCCACCGTCTGCTGCGCGCGCTCCAGCTCCTCCGGTCCGACCA
Source organism: Deltaproteobacteria bacterium (assembly GCA_005888115.1). Taxonomy (GTDB): domain Bacteria; phylum Myxococcota; class Myxococcia; order Myxococcales; family 40CM-4-68-19; genus VBKO01. The sequence continues at coordinate 6,105 of VBKO01000317.1, read as the reverse complement.
CCGGCTCGAGCTGCACCGGCGGCCTGCCGGCGACGCGGTCCATGATCTGCAGCTCCTCCGCGCGCGTCGGGTACCCGACCTTCACCTTGAGCATGAACCGGTCGACCTGTGCCTCCGGCAGCGGATACGTGCCTTCCTGCTCGATGGGGTTCTCGGTCGCCATCACCAGGAAGGGGCGGGGCAGCGGGAAGGTCTGATCGCCGATGGTGACCTGCTTCTCCTGCATGGACTCGAGCAGCGCGCTCTGCACCTTGGCGGGCGCGCGGTTGATCTCGTCGGCCAGGATGAGGTTCGCGAAGAGAGGCCCTTTCTTGACCGTGAACGACTGCGTCTGCGGTTGGTAGACCTGCGTGCCGACCAGGTCCGCCGAGCAGCACGTGGCCGCCGGTGATGAGACCCACCAGCAGCCGTTCGATCATCGTGCGCTGGCCGACGATGACCTGGCCCGCCTGTCCCAGAAGCTGTTCGACGAACCCCGACTCTTGCTGGATGCGTTCGTTCAGCAGGCGGATGTCGGCGGCGGGCTGGGTGACGGCCAATTCTCGAACCTCCGGAGGCGTTGCAGCCTACAGCGCATCCACGATGTCCGCGCGGAAAAGCGCAGCGCGCCGGATACGGCGGCAACTCACACAACATCTTGAATGCTCCGGGATTCCGCCCGTCTATTTCTGGTCGTCGGCGGCGAGGCCGCGCAGGTCGCGGCCGTTCTGCTGGCCCGCATAGCCGCGGACGTCGCGGTACGGGTCGGCCGCCGCGCGAGGCACGCGCAAGCCTTCGCTGGGCGGATTGACCGTGTGCTCCCGGTCCTGCGCGTCCTTGTAGAAGACGCGCCCTTCCTTGGAGAGATGGTACCGGCCCTGGGGACCCGTCCCGTCGTTGCTGAGGTGCTGTCGGTACAGGTAGTAGAGAGCGGCGTCGCCGCGCAGCTCGACCGTTCCGCCGGCCGCCCCGCGATCCTGCGGAGGCGACTTCGGATCCGGCACCCGGCCCTGCGGACGCGCGACCTGGTCCGCCGCTCCTCCATATCCGTCCTGCTTCTGCTGCGAGGCTGGCTGTCCGCCGCGGTCACAGGCACAGAGCGCGGCCACGGTCGCCAAGAGCAAGAGTCGTTTCATGCGCGAAGGGTAGGCGAGCCCACGGGCAGCGGCGAGCCCCCGGACGGCCAGGCGTGCGCCCGCCGGTTCAGCTCGCCTCAGTCGTCCGCGGTCAGCGGGCCCGGGAGGGGCTCGTCGCGGACTTCCGCCGGCACCGACCCGTCCTCGGGGAAGAAGCGGTCCAGGGCGCGGCGCACGTCGGCGACGGTGTGCAGATCGGGCGCGAGCCGCCGGAACGCGAGGCCTCCGCGCCGCCCGCGCGTGTACCAGAGCAGGTGTTTGCGCAGCTCGCGCACGGCCGCGCGTTCGACCTCGTCGGCGCTCAGCTCGAAGTGCGCGTGGCCGCCGTTCTCGCGATACGGACGCGGCCGCGGGGCGCCTTCGGCGCGCACCAGGCGGAAGCGACCCTGCTTCTCCTGCACCGCCAGATCGACGTGGCGCAGGATCATCGCGCGCCACTCCTGCACGGTGACTTCGGTCGGCTCCTCGCCGCGCTCGAGCGCAAGAAGCTCGCGGAAGATCCAGGGGTAGCCGCAAGCGCCCCGCGCGATGCGGGCCGCGTCGGCGCCGGTCTCCGCGAGCATGCGGCGCGCTTCGTGCGCGCTGAACAGATCGCCCGATCCCCAGACGGCGATCTTCACCGCCTTCTTGGTGGCGGCGATGAGCCCCCAGTCCGCGCGCCCGCGATACATCTGGGCGCGGGTGCGCGGGTGCAGCCCGACGGCCACCGCGCCGCCCTGCTCGCAAGCCTTGGCGATCTCGGGGGCGTTGCGGTGTTCTTCGTCCCAGCCGGCGCGCAGCTTCACGGTGACGGGCAGCGGCGCCACCGCGTCCACCACCTTGCGGACCGCCCGTTCCGCGATCGACGGCTCCTTCAACATGGCGGCGCCCGCCCCGTGACAGCAGACCTTCTTCACCGGGCAGCCCATGTTGATGTCGACGGCATCGATCGGTCCGTACTTCTCCACCGCGATCCGGGCGCCCTCGGCAAGCACCTCCGCCACATGGCCGAAGACCTGGATCGCGAACGGCCGCTCGTCCGGGGGGCGCTCGAGGTAGCTGAGCGTCTGGTCTCCGCCGTGCACGAGCCCGTGGCTGGAGATCATCTCGGTGTGCGCGATCGAAGCGCCCATCTCGCGGCACAGCAGGCGGAACGGCCAGTCGGACACCCCCGCGAGCGGCGCGAGGAAATACCGGTTCGGCAGCGTCAGATTGCCTAGTTTCACCGGCCTGACGGCGCCCGCGGCACCAGTCGCCTGGGCGGGCGAGCGCGCAAATCGCCCCTCGAAAGGAGAATCCTGCTGGAGGGCGCCGATGGACACGGGCGGCGATGTATACGCCGATTCCGGCCGATCTCCACGGAAACGGGGAAGGGGGCCGCCTGCCGGCAGGATGCGGTCGGCGCAAAGAGCGGCTAAACAATGCGGGCGCCCGGCGCGCGGACATGCAATCTCGACCTGGTCCACGGAACGTCGCTGCCTGCTGCCTCGTCGCGCTCGCGGCGGGATGCAAGGAAGCGCCCCCACCCGGTCCCGCCCGCGACCAGCGGCGTCCGATCGCGCAGGCCGCGCCCGCGGCATCGCCTGCGCCCGCAACCGCCGCGCGCGGCACGTTGGTGTTCAAGGCGAGCACGGCGGGCCAGATCGTGCCGTGCGGCTGCTCCCCCGATCAGCGGGGCGGGCTGCCTCGCGCCGCCGCGGAGCTGAAGAAGCTGCGCGGGGAGGCTCCCGGTCTCGCCTACGTCGAGGCCGGCGACCTCCTCTTCGAGTCCGCCTTGCCCCGCAAGGGTCCGGCCGGGGCACAAGCCGAGTTGAAGGCGCGCACCCTCGCCCGGGGCGAGGAGCTGCTCGGCGCCGCGGCCCGCGGGGTCGGCGTCCGCGACCTCGCGCTCGGTGGACAGTTCGTCGCACAGACGCGCGGGAACGTGCCGCTTCTCGATGCCGGCGGCTCCGCCGTGCCGGGGTCCCAGGCCGCGCTCATGGTGAAGGCCGGCGACGTGCCGGTCGGCGTCCTCGCGGCGGGCCTCGGTCCGGACGCGGCACAGAGCGCCCGCGCGCGCGCCGCGCAGCTGCGACGCCAAGGCGCCCGTGCCGTGGTCCTCCTGGCGCACCCGCGGGGCGGTTGGCAGGAAGCGCGGCAGCTCGCGCAAGCCGCGCTGGGCGAGATCGATCTCGTCATCCTCGGCCACCTCGACGATCCGGCGACCGATCCCAATCGCGCCGACCCCGGTCCCCCGGTCGTGCTCTCGGTCGAAGGTCACGGCCAGAGCCTGTTGCGCGTGGACCTGCAATTCCCTTCGGGCAGGCCCACCGGCGTGTTCCTCGCGCAGGGCGAGGCCGGCAAGCAGGCCGAGCTGAAGGAGCTGGACGCGCGCATCGCGCGCCTTCGCGAGCAGGCGCGCGCGGCGCCGCAGGACATGCGCCCCCTCTACGCCGAGAAGGTGCGCGAGGTGGAGCAGCGGCGCGCGCAGCTCGCTTCCGCGCAACAGATCGCTCCGGCTGGCGCCCTGGTCATCACGCCTACCTTCATCGCCCTGGGCCCGGACGTCGGTGACGAGCCGGATGTGCAGGCCTTGGTGGCCGCCTACGACGGACAGGTGTCGGAGATGAACCTCCGGCTGGCGAAGGAGCAGCCGGAGACCTGCCCTCCGCCCCGCCGAGGCGAGGCGGCGTTCACCGGCATCTCGTCGGCCGGCAAGGTGAAGGGCTGCGCGGAGTGCCACGAGACCGAGTCGAAGTTCTGGGCGAAGACCGGCCATTCGCACGCGTACGAGACGCTGGTGTCGGCGCGCAAGCAGTTCAGCCTCGACTGTATCCGGTGCCACGTCACCGGATGGCAGCAACCCGGCGGAGTGTGCCGCATCGATCGGACACAGGTCGGCGGCGCCGGATTCGAGGGGCGCGGAAAGGGAAGGCAAGACGTGCAGTGCGAGATGTGCCACGGCGCCGGAAGCGAGCACGCCAAGGATCCGCCCGGCCACATCTCGACCGAGGTGCCGGCCAGCGTCTGTGTCCGCTGCCACGAGGCGGCCAACTCGCCGCACTTCGACGACCGCCGCTACCGCCCGTTCATCGTCGGCCCGGGACACGGCATGCCGCTCGCGGCCGGCGAGAAGCCCCACCCCATGGCGTCCGGCAGCGGACCCAACGAGGCGCTCAAGGCTTCCCTCAAGGAGATGCGGTGAGGATCCTGGACGAGCTGCGAGGGGGGCCGGTGAGCGAGGACCGCGAGGTGGAGCGGGCCGTGGAGGCGGCGGCGCGTGGTGAGCCTGCGCGTGCCCGCCTCTGGCTCTCGCTCGCCGCCCAGCGGCGCAGACTGGGCCTGTCCGCGCGGCAGCTGTTGAAGCGCAGCGGGGCCGAAGTGCAGGCGCTCGCGCTGCGTGGCGTGCCCGATCTACGCCTGGACTGGCTGCGCCGCCTCTCGCACGCCGCCCTTCTCGCGCAAGGCGCGGAGAGCTGGACCGGCACGCTGGGCGGCCACCGCGTGCACCGGTACGCCTTCGCCGGCCGTGGCGCGGACCTGCCGGTCTTGCTGCTGCACGGTCTGGGCGGGTCGGCGGACTCGATGGCAACGCTGGTCGCGCCGCTGCTCCCGATCTCGGCCCGCGTGGTGCTGCTCGAGCTGCCCGGGCACGGGCGCTCCCCGTCGCCCCCGGGCGGGCCGCTCGCGGCGCGCGACTACGGCCAGGTGGTGACCGCCGCCGTGGACCGGCTGTATGCCGAATACGGGAAGGTCGTTCTGGTCGGCAATTCGCTGGGTGGCGCGCTTGCCCTGTACGCGGCGCACGAGCGGCCGGACAACGTGGCGGGCGTCGTGGGCCTCAATCCTGCTGGAGCAGATCTGTCCGACGAAGCGCTCGGCCTGCTGCCCGAGTCATTCGCGGACGAGGTCACGGGGGCCGCGCGCATGGCCGAGCTCCTCTTCCACCGCACCCCCTGGTTGTTCTGGCTGGTGGCGCGGGACTTCGCCCGCGCGTGGTCGAGCCCGACGGTGCAGCGCATCCTCGACGACGCGCGCCACGACCGGGACCGGTCGCTCGGCATCGACGTCCTCTCCGCCATCCGCGCGCCGGTCCTGATCCTCTGGGGAGCCCAGGATCGGCTCCTGCCCGCCACCAGCGCTGACGACTTCCGGCGGCACATCCCGGGGGCGACGGTGGAGCTCATCCCCGACTGCGGACACATCCCTCAGCTCGAACGGCCGGCCTATACCCGTCGCCGCGTGCGCGAATTCGTCGAAAAATTGAAGACCTGACGCGATCGTCCGATACCGGGCGGGACAGGCCCGTCGCGCGTGGCCGGCGACACCGGCCGAAAGCCTGGAATGCGGCCGGCCGGTCGTGCATTGTTGCGGAAGCACTGTTGCGCCTAGGGGTAGCAGCTTGTCGGTAGTCATCCGACAAGGGAAACCGCTCGGCTGTTTTGACACAGAGTGGGGGCGCCGCTACCGTCACCCTCTGTCAGCGAAAGGTGGAGGAGCTTTGTCGCCGCGATCGGGACGACCGCAGAAGGCCGCCTTCGTCGCATTGCTCCTCGCCGCCGCCGCGGCGCGCGCCGAAGCACCGGCACCGGATCTCGCCGCCGCCGGGCTCGACGGGTCGGCAATCACCGTCGTTCCCACCGCCTCGGGCGCCTCCGCTCCTGCGGAGGCGAGCAAGTCCACGCCGCGGCCCGGGGAGAAAGCGGACGCCGCGGACGCGGACGATCCCGAATCGCAGGCCGAGGTGGACAAGGGCGCGGCCGAGCTCGAAGCAGTCCGCCGGGCCGAGGAGAAGGCGGGCCTGTTGCCGCAGGCGCCGGGCGCGGGCCCTCGCGACGGGCTCACCATCGGGCTCGACTCCTGGGATCCGCTGGCCCGCGACCTGGCCGCCGCGCAGGGCACCTCGATCGACGGCGCGCCGCTCGCCGATCCGGCGCCTTCGGGCTCGACGCAGCTGCGTCTCCCCGAGCTGGCCGGCATCGCCGAGGACGAGTTGCGCGCCAAATACGACATCCCCGTCGAGCTGAACGAC
>VBKO01000316.1 GCA_005888115.1 Deltaproteobacteria bacterium | reverse complement strand
TCTGCGCAGGTGGAGCGGTCTGCGCGGGGGGAGCGGTCTGCGGAGCAAGACCTGTCTCCGCGGACGGCGGGGTCTGCGCAGGGGGCGCCGTCTCGCCGGGGCGGGCGGGGACCGGCGCCGGCTCGGCGATGCGGAACTCCACCCGGCGGTTGGCGGCGCGGCCCGCGCGGTTCGTGTTCGGCGCGATCGGCCGCGTCGGGCCGAACCCTTCGGAGACGATGCGCGAGCGCAGCACGCCCTGGCGGACGAGGAATTCCTTCACCGAGTCGGCGCGCTCTTGCGAGAGCTTCAGGTTGCGATCGCGCGACCCGACGTTGTCCGTGTGTCCCTCGACCCGGACGATGACCGCCGGTGCATCCTTCAGCGCGCGGGCAACCTGCCGCAGGACCCGGTAGCTGTTCTTGAGGATCACGGCCTTGTTGGGCGCGAAGTGGATCTGCTGCTTCAGCTCGATCCGGTCCTTGCGCACGATGATCAGCGTCTGCTTGCGCGGGCAGCCGAAGTTCTCCTTCGGGCCGGGCTCGTCGGGGCAGCGGTCGTCCTTGTCCGCCACGCCGTCGCGATCGCGATCCGGCCAGGGACAGCCGAAGTTCTCCTTCGGTCCCGGCTGGTCGGGGCAGCGGTCGATGTCGTCGGTGATGCCGTCGCGGTCGCGGTCGCCAGTGAGAGGGCAGCCGTGGTTCGACGCAGGCCCAGGCACTTCGGGACAGAAGTCCTCTACGTCCGGCACGCCGTCGCCGTCCGAATCGGTCATCGCCACCTTGGCGACGGGCCGCCCGGGTTGCTCGCGGATGACGACGCTCACGGCCCCGCACTGCTGCGAGCCGGTGACCGCGGCGCGGGCGGCGCGCTGCGCGATCCCGAGGTGGTCGTCCGCCCGGCCGCCGTTGCCCTGCGACAGCTCCACCTCGGCGAAGCGCAGGTTCGCCTCGGCGGCGGCCAGCTCCCGAGGCGCGCACTGGTCGGCGCGCTGCTTGCGCGCGACCGCCAGGTCGTTCTCGACGGCGCGCATCCGCTCGCGCACGGCGCCGCCAGTGGCGCAGGAGCAGAGCGCGAGCAAGAGGCCGGAGGCAGAGCGGCGCATCCTACTGGTTCCTCGGCGCCGGCTGCTCGGGCGCAGGCGGCGGGCGCGTCACGGTCGCCGGGGAAGCCGGCGCGGGGGCGGCGCCGCCGCGGCTGCGCTGCTCTCCGGCACGCTCGACTGCATCGCGCGCGAACCGCAGACTCTCCTTCGCCAGGTCTTCGGCCGCGCCGTATTGCGCGCGCCCCCGCTGCTCGCGGGCCTTCTCCAGGTACAGCTCGGCCGCGATCGTCTGATAGGGCGCGAACCGTTCGCCGTCGGCCGCGCGGGCCCGGGCGATCGCCGCCTCGGCGTCGCCGATGACGGAGGTGGCGCGGACGGGGCCGCAGCCCACCGCGAGCAGGACGAGCAGGCAGGCGGCGGGTCGGCAGGTCGCGTGCACTGTCAACTTCGCTAAAGCAAGGAGTCCTCTCTGTCAAAGAACCGGCCGCTCCGCCCCCGGCGTATGACGCGATATCCGGGGTGTGAAAAGCGCAGTGCCGCCCAATCTGGCGGGGACGGTTGGCGGGTGCCCGCCCGGGCGGTTAGGCTTCTCGCATGCTCGCGCTCGCGCTTCTGCTCGCCACGGCCCCCGTGCTGCAGATGTCGGAGCAGCAGCTCGATCGCGCCGTCGCGGATGCACACCTGGTGCCCGCGATCGGCGAACGCGTCGAGCGGCTCTCCGCGCTCTTCGTCGGGGTGCCCTATGGCGACTACCCTCTCGGCGAGGGCAGCGGGGTGGAGCCCCAGCCGCGCTGGCGCGTCGACAAGGTGGATTGCCAGACGTTCGTGGAGACGGTGCTGGCGATGGCAAACGCGAAGTCGCTCGACCGCGCCCGCGCGGTCCTCGACGACATCCGCTATGCCGGCGACCCGCCCAAAGTGAGCTTCTCCACGCGCAACCACTTCACCGAGGCGCAGTGGCTGCCGTCCAACTTCACCAAGGGCTACCTGCGCGAGGAGACCCGCACCGTCGAGCCGCGCGCCGCGTCCACGGCGCTGATGCTGCGCCGGGCACAGTGGGAGAAGGTCCCGGGTCTGCGGCGCCTCTCACCGGCGAAGGTTCCCCAGGGCGAATTCCCCATCCACTACCTCACGCTGGACCAGGCGAAGAAGCGCGCCGGCAGCATCGAGCCCGGCTCGGTCCTGCTGGTGGTGCGGCAGAACGATCCGAAGCGGGTGGTGCGCGTGTCGCACATGGGGTTCGTGGTGCGGAAGGATGGGCAGCTGTACGTGCGCCACGCCTCGATCGGCGAAGAGCACCGCGTCATCGATCTGGAGCTCTCGCAATTCCTCGACAAGCAGCGCGAGTACAAGAAATGGCCGGTCCAGGGTATCGCCCTGGTCGTTCCCCTCGACGCCCAGGCCCGCGTCAAGCAACTCACCGCTTCCCGCTGACGGCTGCAACCAGGCCGGACTCGGGCGAAAAGCATTCAGCTTTTTGACCCTTCTGGCTACGGCAACGGCCCGCCTTCGCCGGCGGCTTCTTCTTCCTCGGCGGCGCGGGCGGCGGAGTCCGGGTCGGCTTCCAGGGCGGCGCGGCGTTCGGTGAGGAGGGAGCGGGCCTGGGGGAGGTCCCGCACCGGCACCAGCAAGGTGAAGAGATCGACCGGGGCGTCCAGCTTTCCCGCGAAGTCGCTCGCGACGTCGTTCGGATGCAGCAGGTCGGCCATGGCGCCCTCCGGCTGGACAGATAGCCCCATCCCGCCGGCCGGACAAGGCCAGCGGGCAGCCGGTCAGCCGCCCCCGTCCGCGGCGGGAAGGTCGAGGTCCAGCTTCCAGACGCCTCCCTCGCGCACGACGCGGTAGCTGCGCGCGCGGCCGGACTTGTCGACCACCTCCACCTGCGCGACATCTCCTTGCCGGGAGATCTCGCGGACGTCGACCTTTCCGGAAGGCAGCGCGGAGCCGAACAGCATCTGCCGTCCCGACTCGGGCGCTCCGCCCGCGTCACCTGCCGCCGCGCGCGCGCGGGCCGCGAGCTGGTCGGCCTCGCGCTGGGTGCGCGAGGAGAGCAGAGCGTAGGCCGCCGCCGGGTCGCCGCGCTGGAGCGCCGCCGCGAATTCCTGCACGGCCTCCACCGGGCCCGCGGCGCCGGGAGGGGGCGCCGCCGGCTTGCAACCAAACAGGAAGAGGAGCAGCGCCGCGCGTCGCACAGGTGCGCAGTACCGGTTGCCGTCGCGCAACGCAATCACTTCCGGCGCACGTCCGTCCATTCGCGGCCCGTCCGCCCGGCGCGATCCAGGCTCAGCTCCCCTGGGGGCGGACCAGGGTTGACGAAGCGTGCGCGGTACACCGGCTGCCCCGTCCGCGCGTACCGGCGCTCGCGCGTGGACAGCACCTCCGGCGGATCCGGCGACAGCCGCCCCGGTCCGGCCGCGTTCAGGAAGCCCGCGTCTTCCCAGGTGTCCACCGCCGCCGCGGCGTAGGCGCGCACGTCGGTGCGGAAGTCGACGCCGCCGCCTGCGCGGAGCAGGAGTCGCATCCGCGCAGCCAGCTCGACGTCGACCATCCGGCGCTTGCTGTGCCGCTTCTTCCACCATGGATCGGGGAACTGGACATGCAGGGCCGACAGTGACGCCGGCGGGAAGAGCCCTGGCAGGAGGAGCTTCGCGTCCCCTTGCAGGACGATCAGGTTTGCAAGTCCACGCTCCTGCGCCCGCGAGCGGATCAGCTCGCAGTCGGCGCGCCGGGTCTCGATGCACACCAGGTCGATCTCGCGGTGCACGGCGGCGTGATCCAGCGCGAAGCCGCCCCGTCCCGGCCCGATCTCCAGCTCCAGCGGCGCGACCCGGCCGAAGTCGCGCGACCAGTCGGGGAACGTCTCGCCGGGAACCGCGCAGCCGTGCGGAACCACGGCGGTTTGCAGAGCGGGCGCGTCCTTGCCAGCCATCGCAACTCTTGATACCTGTCTCGCGCCTTCCGAGACAACGAGGTCGTTCCCATGTGGCAGCGTTTCAGGCGCGCGATGCGTTCCATGTTCGGCTGGATGATCTCCGCCGCCGAGGATCCGGAGATGATCCTGGAGCAGAACATCCGCGACCTGAACGATCAGGTCCCGAAGATGAACGAGTCGATCGCCATGGTGAAGGCGAACGTCACGCTCCTCGAGAAGGAGAACCAGAAGTACAAGAACGACAGCGTCGACCTGACCTCCAAGGTGAAGGCCGCCCTGCAGGCCAGCCGCGAGGACATCGCCACCACCTATGCGACCCAGCTGCAGACGCTGCGCGGGGCGATGCTCCGCAACGAGCAGCAGCTCTCGGCCGCCCGCCAGGCCTACGACAAGGCGATGCAGGTGAAGCAAGCGTTCATGCGGGAGAAGGACCGCAAGACGAACGAGGCCATGCAGGCGCTGCGCGACGCGAGGCGTGCCAAGTGGCAGAGCAAGGTGGCCGACGCGATGGAGAGCTTCCAGGTTGCGGGGATCGACGCCACCCACGACGAGATGCTGCACAAGATCGAGGAGACCACCGCGGTCAACGAAGCGCGGATGGACATGGCGCTCTCCAACGTCGATACGCAGGGAATGAAGATCGAGGAAGAGGCGGAGAAGATCCGCGCCGGCGAGCTGCTCAAGCAATTCAAGCAGGAGATGGGCCTCGAGGGGCCGTCCGAGACGGGCGGCGGCGACAAGACCATCGGCAAGAAGATCGGCGTCCAGTAGGGCGACATGGCGTCCGGCGAGGGGTACGTCAAGGAAGCCTTCCTGATGAAGCCCAACCTCATCGGGCTGGCCATGGGGACGGTGGCGAGCGTCGCAGTCTTTCCGCCGCTCCTGCTCGGGCTGGCCGCCCTGGAGGGCGCCTACCTGTGGTCGATGAGCCGGAACCCCCGCTTCCAACGGATGGTGCGATCGCGTCGCGGCGGGTTCTAGGGCCGGGCTGGATGCGGCGGCTTTTCCCGGTGCTCCTGCTCCTCTGCGCCGTGTGCGCGCGCGAGCGGAGCGCCAAGTCCGCGGAGGAGCTGCTGCCCGAGCCAGCGCAGGGCGCGCTGGTCACGGCACCGCTCGCCGGCGTGGCGCAGGACGTGGCGGCCTTGCTCCAGCGGGTGGGACAGCTCCCGGGAGGCGAGCAGCTCGGCGACTCGCGGCGCGCGATGGCATCGCAGCTCGGCTTCGATCCGTTGTCGCGCGACGGCCAGCTCTCCGCCGGGCTCGATCCCGACCGGGCCGCCGCGCTGGTGCTGCTCTCCGCCGCGGGGCGCCCCGGGTGGGTGGCCGCGCTGCCGCTCACCAAGCCGGACCTGTTCGCGCAGACCGTCGATCGCCTCCTGCGCGAGCGCGCCGCGTTCGCGGTTCGCCACGACGAGGCGCGCGGGAGGACGCGCGTCGCGGTGTACTCGCGCGAAGGCGAGACCGACCGGGTAGCGTTCGCCGTCGTGCGGGGCTATGGCGTCCTGGCGCGCGGTCCGGATCCCGCCGCCGACGTCGCCGCGACGGCCGAGCGCGCACCGGAGCAGTCGCTGGCGCACGATGCGCGCCTCGCGTCCGCCCGCAAGCAGCTGGGCGGCCAGGACCTGACGGTGTTCGCCCCGGCCGGGTCGGGCCTGCTGCAGCGGATGGCCGCGCGGCCGCTCCCCGGAGATCTGGCGGTCGGGCTGACCGGGACTCCGGGCGGCCTCTCGAGCAAGCTGTTCTTCCAGGCCCCGATACCGGAAGCGCAACGGATCCAGGCGGCGGTCCCCGGCGGGGCCGGCGCGCTGGTGCGCTTCCTGCCGCGCGACGCGCCGCTGGTCGCGCGCGCGGGCTTGCACCCGGCAGAGGTGCTGCGGCAGGCGCGGCGCGTCCCCGAGCTGGCCCAGGCGCTCGCCCAGGTGGGAGAGCCCGTGACTCAGGAGATCACTGCCTCGCTCCTCTCCGGAGCGGCCATCTCGGTGGCGCTCGCGCCACACGCAAACCTCGGCGCTCTGGTGGACTTCGGCTTTCTCGACTGGCGGCGCCACAGCCCGTTCGAGATCTTCCAGGTCGTGGCCCTCGCGCCGGTCGGCGACCGGGCGCGCCTCGAGCGGGCCTTCGAGTCGGCCGCCCGGGGGTTGCCGCGCCTTGGAGCCCAAGCCTCGCGCAGCGGATCGGGATGGCAGGTCCGCTATCCCGGCGGCGAGGGCCCGCGCTTCGGCGTGCGCGACCTCGGCGGGAAGCAGGTGGCATACCTCCTGGGCGGAGGGATCCAGCCCGAGCAGCTCGCGCCCGGCGAGCAGCGCGCGCCCGTGCTGGAGCAGGACGCGGGCGCGGCGTTGCTGCTCGATTTCGGCAAGCTCGCGGAGAGAGTGCGCGCGCTGCCGGAGAGCGCCTACGGATCGGGGCCCCAGGCTTACGTGGCCCGTTCGGTGGTCAGCCAGGTACTGGACCCTCTCGCGCCCGTGCGGCTGACCGCGACGGCGGTGCCGGGGGCGCAAGGACTCGACGCGGAGATCTCCGTGGCCATCGCTCCGGGGAAACCGTGAGTGCGATCGAGCTCCGCGCGCTGCGCAAACGCTATCCGCCGCGCGAGCCGGGCGGCGCCCCGCAGGACCTGTGGCGCGGGCTGGAGCTGACCGTCGGCGAGGGGGAGTTCGTCGCCATCGAGGGGCAGAGCGGGACGGGCAAGAGCACGCTGCTGCACGTGGTCGGCGGGCTGGACCGGGCTTACGAGGGCGAGGTGCTGGTCCTGGGCGAGCGGCTGCGCGGCCTGTCCGACGCGCGGCTCGCGGCCTTGCGGCACGCCCGGATCGGTTTCGTGTTCCAGAGCTTCAACCTGCTCGCCGAGCTGACTGCGCTGGAGAACGTGCTGCTGCCGGACTACTTCGGCGACGGCGTCCCCGACGCCGAGCGTCGCGCGCGAGAGGGACTCGCCCGCGTCGGCCTGGCCGACAAGGCTTCCTCGCGCCCGATGGCGCTGTCGGGCGGCGAGCGCCAGCGGGTGGCGATCGCCCGCGCCCTGCTCTCGCGCCCGCCGCTGCTGCTCGCCGACGAACCGACCGGAAATCTCGACGCGCGCACCGGCGAGGGCATCATCGACTTGTTCCGTGAGCTGCACCGCGACGGCATGACGCTCCTGGTGGTCACGCACGAGGTGCGCGTCTCGCGGGCGGCGAGCCGGGTGCTGGTGCTGCGCGAGGGCGCGCTGTTCCCGGACCCGCGCCTGGAGGGATCCGCGTGAAACCGGCGCGGCTGTGGAGACTCGCCAACGCGAACCTGTCCCGCGAGCTGGGAGCGCTGGCGGTCAGCGCCGGCGGAGTGGCGCTGGGCATCGGCTGCCTGGTCTTCTTCCTCGCGCTCGGCCGCGGCGTGCAGCGCGTGGTCCGCGACGTCTTCCCGGTCTCGGCGCGCGAGCTGGAGGTGGTGGTGCCGCAGGTCGGCGTGGGATCGCTGTTCGGCGAGGTGCGGCTGGACGACGCCACGGTCGCGCGCCTGCGCCAGGTCCCCGGAGTCGCCGAGGCGTTCCCGCGCCTGGCTCTGCGCGTGCCGGCGGTCACGCGCTACAACGGGCTCTTCTTCGGCCGCGAGATCCGGATGGGCCTGGAGGTGGTGGGAGTGGGCATCTCGCCGGACCTGATCGGCGGCGACGCCCGATTTCCCTTCGTCGATGCCGGGGAAGACAAGCCCATCCCGGTGGTCGTCAACCGGCGCCTCCTGGAGATCTACAACAAGGTCTTCGCGCCGCAGCGCGGGCTGCCGACGCTGACCGACAGCATGCTCGTCGGGTTCCAGTTTCCCATCGAGCTGGGCCGCAGCTACGTGGCCGGCAAGACGCTCCCCGGATCGTACGAGGCCTCGCTCCGGCTGGCGGGGTTCTCCGACCGCGCGCCGCTCGCGGGCCTCTCGATGCCGATCGAGACCGTGCGGAGGATCAACGCCCGCTTCGGGCAGGACTCGGTGGGCTACTCGAGCGTGCTGCTGCGCGCGCAGCGGTCCGAGCAGGTCGGCGAGATCGCCTCGGCCGTGAAGCGCATGGGCCTCGACCTCGACGAGAGCGAGCGCAACCGCGCCCTGCAGATCGGCGCCGCCGTGGAGCTGGTCACGCTCGCGCTCTCCTTGCTCGCCGCCCTCATCACCGCTCTGGCCGCCGTGAACATCGCTCAGGCGTTCCACGCCGAGGTCCGCGAGCGCACGCGCGAGATCGGGGTCATGCGCGCGGTGGGCGCGACGCGCGGCGACGTGGCCACGCTCATTCTCGCCGAGGCCGCGGTGACCGGCATCTGCGGTGGCGCGCTCGGCGTCGCGCTCGCGCGGCTGGGCGGGCTACTGATCGACCGCGTGGCGCGCAATGGCCTGCCGCAGTTTCCCTTCAAGCCGGACACTTTCTTCGACTTCCGCCCCAGCCACGTGATCCTGGGGGTGGTGATCGCCGTCGCCGCCTCGCTCGCGGGCGCCTTCTTCCCCGCCCGCGCCGCCGCGGCGCTGGATCCTGCCCGGGCGCTCTCGGAAGGCTGACCCCTCAGAAACCGAGGCCGACGAGCTCGCGCAGGATGTCCTCGTACAGGCCGACGGCGTCGAAGCTGAACGACCACCCGATCTGCGCCCAGTGATCGGCCTCGACCTCGCGGATCACCTTCCCCCAGCCCTGCGAGGCCGAGGGGACCAAGCCGTCGTTCGCCCCGGAGCGCGCGCTCAGGTAGGCGTGGCTCGGCCACAGGAGTGGATTCGTGTGCGCGAGCGCGCTGCGCCCGACCACGCTGCAGTAGGCGACGCCGGCCGCATCGGGGACCTCGCGGTTGAACCGCTCGAGCGAGTCGGTGGTCAGGTCGTGCAGCGCGCGGACGTCGAGGACCTTGGAGAGAGCGCGCGACACTCCTGCCGGAACGATGCCGGCCCCCAGGTCGGCGACCGGCGTCCCCTGGTGAGGCGTGCCGATGGTGACCAGAGACGCCACCCGGTCGCCCAGACCGAGCCGCGAGATGGCGTACCGGGCGTCGAGCCCGCCCATGCTGTGGGCGATGACGTTGACCCGTTCGGAAGGCAGCTCGTGCACGAGCGCGCGGAGCTGCTCGGCGCGCACGGCCACGGGCGCCGCGGCGGGAACGCGCGGAGTATGGAACTTGGCGTCCAGGCCGCTCAGCCCGTCGGCGATCTTGCGGAAGTACTGATGCCGCCTTCCCGCCACGGCGATCTCGTCGAACCCCAGCATCCCGTGCGCGAGGATGACCGGGTGCCGCAGCCGCGGAGCCCGCCTCGCCGGGAGACGGTCGCGCAGGCGCGCGCGCCGGCTCCACGCCGTCCCGACCAGCGCCAGGACCACGAGCAACGCGGCGAGCAGGAGGAGTTCCCAGCGCATGCGGCCAGCTTAGATGCGCCGCGGCGCACTTTGCGACGTAGGGAAATGAGCGCCCGCGACGGCGCGGGGAGGATTTGCGCGCACGCCGCTCGCCGGATACACAAGCGCCTCATGCCTCGCCGCAGCAAATCGCAGCCGGACCCGCTGGCCACCTTCCCCGAGTGGGCGAGGCGGCTGGCCGAGCGCTACTACACGAAGACCGTCTCCACCTTCATCCTGCACGGCGCCGTCCGCGACCTGCAGCCCGCGGACGACGGAAAAGGTGGGCGTCGGTTCGTGCCCCTGCGCACGTTCCTTTCCGACGAGTTGTTCGGGTCGCGCGATCTGGTCGTGTTCTACGACCGATCCAGCGGTGTCCGGCTCGCCACGCCCGAGATGCAGAAGGACTTCATGGCGGCCGTGGCAGGCTACGACACGCTGTTCGGCACCGAGTACGCCAAGGCGGTCCCGAAGGATCCGGCGCGCGCGTTCCCGCTGCTCGAGTCGTACGCCCGCGTGCGCATCGCAGACGGGAAGAGCGTCGCGTTCGTGATCGACTTCGCCGAGACGGTGGCCCCGTCCGGAGACTTGAGCTTCATGCCCGGCGAGGACCGCTACGTGCTGGTCACGCTGGTGAAGTGGGCGCAGGACCCGCAGTTCCTCGCCGCCGACTTCTCCGTCTGTCTTGTGGCGGAGAACCTGGCCGAGCTGAACCCACGCATCGGCCGCAACCCCTACGCCTCGCAGATCGAGATTCCGCTCCCCACCGAGAAGGAGCGGCTCGATTATCTCGAATGGAAGCTGAGCGGCCGGCCGATCCGCGAGGTCAGCGAGGTCAACGCGCAGGCCATGGCGCAGATGACCGCCGGCATGAGCCGCGTCTCGCTCGACCGCGTGCTCACCGAGGCGATGGGCGGCGCGAAGCTCACCGCGGAGCGGCTCAAGGAGAAGAAGAAGGAGATCATCCAGGCGGAGGTCCACGGGCTGCTCGAGTTCATCGAGCCGCAGCACTCGATCGACATGGTGGCTGGCCACGCGAAGGCGAAGCAGCTCTTGCGCCAGGCGGCGAAGGCCATCCAGACCGGCAAGCGCGACGTGGTGCCGATGGGCTTCCTCATCGCCGGACCGATCGGCACGGGCAAGACGTTCCTCGCCACCTGCTTCGCCGGCGAGATCGGCATCCCCTGCGTGAAGTTCCTCAACTTCCGCTCGCAGTGGCAGGGGGTCACCGAGGGAAATCTGGAAAAGATCTTCAACCTGCTCAAGGCGATGTGGCCCGTGGCGGTGATCATCGACGAGGCCGACGCGTTCCTCGGCAACCGCAGCGCGCAGGGCGACTCGGGCACCAGCGCGCGGGTGTTCAGCCAGATCGCTTCGTTCATGGGGAACACCGACTACCGCGGCAAGATCGTCTGGTTCCTCTTGACGAGCCGCCCCGACCTCCTGCCGGTCGACCTGAAGCGCCAGGGACGGGCGGAGGAGCACCTGGCGCTCTTCTATCCGGAATCGCACGAAGAGCGGCTCGAGCTGGTGCGCACCATGGCCAAGAAGGCGCGCGTACAGTTCGACGGCGATCTCGCCGAAGTGCTACCGCCCGACCTGCCCAAGATGAGCGGCGCCGACCTGGAGGCAGCCCTGGTGCGCGCCAAGCTCCGCGCGGTGACCGACCGGCGCGAGAAGGTGACCAAAGAGGATCTGAAGGAGACGTTCGCCGACTTCGTCCCGCCCAGCTACCCGCTGGAGGTCGAGCTGCAGACGCTGGTCGCCGTGGCCGAGTGCACCTCCCGCGAGCTGCTCCCCGAGTCCTACCGACAGAAGCCGCGCGACGACGTCACCCGCCGCATCCGCGAACTGAAGCTCCTGCTCTCGGAGCAATGACATGCCGACGCGAGATCCGGAGGTGGGGGCCACCGGGCAGGTGGAAATGGTCGTCGGCGAGCAGGACCTGGCGAGCACGCTCTCGCCCATCTCGGGCGACGCGTACCCGGCCGTGTTCGCCACCACACGGGCCATCGCCCTCTGCGAGCTCGCTGCGGGGCGCATCCTGGCGCCTCTCCTGTCGGACGGCGAATTGTCGGTCGGCGTCGTCGTGGACGTCAAGCACACCGCGGCCAAATCTTCGACGTGCCGCCAAGCCTGCAGTGATTTTCGTCCAGGAAGAGGCGCCCGAGCAGGTCAGCGAGCTGCTCGCGCGCTTTTTCGCGGCGCGAGACAATTGAGGGCAAAATGGCGGCGGTGATCCGATGAAGCAACTCATTGTCGTCGCGCTCGTGTTTTCGCTGGCCCTTCCTGCCTGGCCGGAGGTGCGCGCGCCACCGCCGCCGCCTGACGATGACGTCCCGCAACTCCCGCGCGAGGTGCCGCCGGTCGAGGAGATGGGCTACTTCGAGAGCTGCTTCGGCGTCCCGCGAGTCGGATCCGGCCCGTTCGGCATTGCCGGCGAAATCGCGATTCCGATCGGCGGCCGATCGAGCGACGGGCCTCCTTCGGTGCCCGTCTCGTCCGGCTCCAGCGACGAGAAGGCATGGCTGGTGGCCGCGGTCCTGGCGGCGATGGCGCTGCCGGTGGTGGTCTACGCCGTCGACAAACCCGCGCCGCGCTTGGTGCTGCAGCGCTTCCGCTGCCCCACGTTCACGCTGGACGTCCTCGGCGGCGCCGACAATGGCCGCTCCGCGCTCGGCGACGGCTCGTTCGGATTCGTCAGTACCCGGTTCAGCTTCGGCGTCGGCCACTTCGCCACCGACTTCCAGTACGACGGAGCGCCACGGGCCGTCTCCGCGTTCTCGACCCACCTCTTGATCCGTGCCACGCCGCGCGACCACGTCGAGGGTGGGCTGGCCATCGGATACCGGCGGTCGGTGCTGCGCGACCGCATCCAGGACGGGCTCGAGATCGGACTTCCCCACCGATACGCTCTCTGGCGCGACGGCCTGCGCACGGTGGCGCTCGAGTTGCGCCCGCTGCTCCTCCTCGGCTCCGGCATCGAACCGAGCCTCGAGGCGGCCTTCCTCTTTCCGCTCGCGCAAGTGCTGCACCTGCGCGTCGGCGGGCGCGTCTACACGTTCGAGGGCGATCTGCTCTGGGGCTTCTCGGGCGGGCTCAGCCTCACGTTGTGAGCCCTACCGCAGCTCGTCGAGGAAGAGCCGATTCGGGGACACCATACAACTCGCCGTGCCAACTCGCCCCGGGGCTCATCATCGGTCACTTCGCTCGTGCACCCCGGCGGGTTCTCGGAGCACGAGAGGGTGCACTCCGCGTCCGAGGACAAATCCCGCTGGGGTCTCCCTTGCTTTTCAGGGGAGTATCGAGCGCGACGACGGCGAGGATTTCACGTCGTGCTCAGGCTGCGGCAGCGGTTGCTGCGACGAGCGCGAATGAGAGTCGCTGCGCTTTGGCCCTTCTCATCTCGGCCAGACGCTTCGACGACATTGGGTGACTTCAACCGGTTGAACTTCGTCTCGTCGCCTTCAGATGTCCCGGAGCCCCCCACAAGATGGAAGGTCGGAGGTGCCCGCAGCCCAATGAGCCGCCGTTTCTGACGAAGTCCGTCCGGGGGCGTCATCCATTCTGAGGCAGCGCGTCCGTTCGGAGACGGGACGCGCTGCGTCAAGGACGTGCTCCACCCTGCAACCAGAATCCCCGGGGCGAGTTGCCATTCGGATTTCGTTCCGATTCGAAGGGCTCTGCCCTGCGACTCAAGGATTGGCGTGACCTTCGCCGATGTCTTCTCCAGTAGACGAGTACAATCTGGCGCAATGAATCTTGGAGGCCTCGGTTTTCACGACGACTTCGAAACTTCCGGGGCGGCTTCCGACAGCTTTCAGCCAAGTGCGCGCGACGTCGCCGCAGGCTGGGACGGGGCTCGCGTTTCCGGGGACGCAGATCACTTGGACGTGAGCATGAGAACGGCCTTGGGAGGTCTGAAGCATCTTCTGCAGCCCATGAAACTCGTCGAGGTCTAGGATCAGGGCTCCGTCCCTGCAGAGTGTTTTCTTCAGGTCCGAAGCGCCAGGTGCTTGCGCGGCTTGCCTCATCATCTGAGCGGAAGCTCGTGCAAATTCGATTGTCTGCTGTCATTGGGGTGTCCGGAAGATCCACCAGGCAATGCCCGCGATGGCGGTGCCAAGCAAGGATAAAACGACGACAAGGCTGATCATGCAGCCACCAAGACGTTTTTTCGGTCCGGAGGCGCTCTCGTTCTCGGGCACCACTACCGATGGTT